>NZ_AMXC01000002.1:0-364995 GCF_000310165.2 Thauera sp. 63 | reverse complement strand
CGCCGGCGGCCGAAGCGGCCGGCGGCGGGGTCACGGCCTGCACCGGCGCGGCCACCGGTGCCGAGGCGCCCGCGGCCTTGGCTTCGGTGTCGATCTGCGCGATCAGCTCACCCGAGGTCACGGTGTCACCGTTGGCCTTGATGATCTTGACCAGCACGCCGTCGGCAGGCGCCGGCGTCTCGAGCACGACCTTGTCGGTCTCGATGTCGATGAGATTCTCGTCGCGCGAGACGGCGTCGCCTTCCTTCTTGTGCCACGCGACCAGCGTGGCTTCGGAGACGGATTCGGACAGCTGCGGTACTTTGACTTCGATCAGCATGGAGTTCTCTCCCTGGTTGTTCTGTCAGTTCGGGGACTGCGGCGTGGTTTCCTGGATCGGACCGAAAGCGTGTTCGATCACGGCCTTCTGCTGCTGGTTGTGCTTGGCGTAGTAACCCACGGCCGGCGACGCGGCTGCGGGACGGCTGACCAGCAGGAGCTTGCGCTTGGTGCCGAGCACGTTGACCAGGTGCTGGCGCGACGCGAGCCAGTACCACGCACCCTGGTTGCGCGGCTCTTCCTGGCACCAGACCACTTCCTTGGCGTTCGGGAACTGCTCGATCGCCTTGGCGAAGTCGTCCGCCGGGAAGGGATAGAGCTGCTCGACGCGGACCAGCGCGGTGTCGGTGATCTTGTTCTCGCGGCGGTGGGCCAGCAGCTCGTAGTAGATCTTGCCCTGGCACAGGACCACGCGCTTGACCTTCTTCGGATCCAGCTTCTCGACTTCCGGGATCACGGTCTGGAAGCGGCCGTTCGCCAGTTCGTCGATGGTCGAGATCGCCTCCTTGTGACGCAGCAGCGACTTCGGCGTGATGATGATCAGCGGCTTGCGCAGCTTGCGGATCATCTGGCGGCGCAGCAGGTGGAAGATCTGGGCCGGCGTGGTCGGCACGCAGATCTGCCAGTTGTTCTCTGCCGCCATGTTCATGAAGCGCTCCGGACGGGCCGAAGAGTGCTCCGGACCCTGGCCCTCGTAGCCGTGCGGCAGCATCATCACCAGGCCCGACAGGCGGCCCCACTTGGCCTCGCCGGAACTGATGAACTGGTCGATCACGACCTGGGCACCGTTCACGAAGTCGCCGAACTGCGCCTCCCAGACCACGAGTTCGTCGGGTTCGGTGGTCGAGTAGCCGTACTCGAAGGCCAGCACGGCCTCCTCGGACAGCACGGAGTCGAAGAGCTGGAAGCCGGCCTGGCCATCCTGGATGTGTTCCAGCGGCTTGTAGCTGCCCTCGTCCCAGCGCTCGCGCTTCTGGTCGTGCAGCACCGCGTGACGGTGGAAGAAGGTGCCACGGCCCACGTCCTCGCCCGAGATGCGCACCGCGTAGCCCTGCGCAAGCAGGCTGGCGTAGGCGAGGTTCTCGCCCATGCCCCAGTCCAGCGGCAGTTCGCCGCGGCCCATCGCAGCGCGGTCCTCGATGATCTTCTTGACGCGCGAATGCAGCGCGAAGGTCGCGGGGATATCGGTCAGGCGTCCGGCGAGGCGCTTGACCTCCTGCACCGGCACCGTGGTATCGCACTCGTCGGTGTAGGACTTCTTCAGGTACGGCGTCCAGTCAGCCGCGTACTGGCGGTTGTGGCCCGACAGCACCGGGTTGTAGAGCAGTTCGCCGCGGTCGAGGTGCTCGCGGTAGTCCGCGATCATCTTCTCGGGCTCGTCGGACTTCAGGGTGCCTTCCACCACCAGACGGTCGGCGTAGAGCTTGCGCGTGCCCGGATGCTGCTGCACCTTGCGGTACATCAGCGGCTGCGTGACCATCGGCTCGTCCTGCTCGTTGTGACCGAGCTTGCGGAAGCAGACGATATCGATGACGACGTCCTTCTTGAATTCCTGGCGGAACTCGACGGCCAGCGCCGTGACGAAGGCAACCGCCTCGGGGTCGTCGCCATTCACGTGGAAGATCGGCGCCTCGACCATCTTGAAGATGTCGGTGCAGTACAGCGATGAGCGGTAGTCGCGCGGATCGGATGTGGTGAAGCCGATCTGGTTGTTGATGACGATGTGAACCGAGCCGCCCGTGCCGTAGCCGCGAGTCTGCGAGAAGTTCAGCATTTCCTGGTTGACGCCCTGGCCGGCGACCGCCGCATCGCCGTGGATGAGCACCGGCAACACCTGGGACTTGCCCGCATCCTTGCGACGCACCTGGCGCGCATACACCGAACCGGCGACCACGGGGTTGATGATCTCGAGGTGCGAGGGGTTGAACGCGAGGGTCAGGTGCATCGGACCGCCCGGGGTCATCACGTCGCTCGAGAAGCCCATGTGGTACTTCACGTCGCCGGCGCTCAGGTCGGCCGCGGCCTTGCCTTCGAACTCGGAGAAGAGCATCGACGGCGACTTGCCCAGCGTGTTGACCAGCACGTTGAGGCGGCCGCGGTGGGCCATGCCGATCACCGTCTCACTCACGCCGAGGCTGCCGCCGACGCGGATCAGTTCGTCCATCGCCACGATGGCCGATTCGCCGCCTTCGAGCGAGAAGCGCTTCTGGCCGACGTACTTGGTGTGCAGGTAGCGCTCGAGGGTCTCGGCTGCGGTGGTGCGTTCGAGGATGCGCTTCTTCATCTCCGCCGAGAACTTGGGCGTGCCACGCACGCTCTCGAGGCGGCTCTGGATCCAGCGCTTCTGACCGATGTCGGTCATGTACATGTACTCGGCGCCGATCGAGCCGCAGTAGGTCTGGCGCAGCGCCTCGAGGATCTCGCGCAGGCTGGCATGCTCGGTCGAGAAGCCGTGGAAGGAGCCGACGTTGAAGCTCTTCGACAGATCGGCCTCGGTGAAGCCGTAGTAGGACGGCTCGAGCTCGGCGATCTGCGGACGCTCGGTGCGCTTCAGGGGGTCGAGATTGGCCCAGCGGTTACCGAGGAAACGATAGGCGTTGATCAGCTGCAGCACCGAAACCTGCTGCTTGTCCTCGCCGCCGCCGGAGACGACGGTACGGACCGGTCCGCGCTTGGCCATCTGCTCGAAGGCGGCGATGACCGGACCGTGCGCGACATCGCGCGCGGCGGCACCCGCCTGGTTCTGCAGCTGGTCGAAATAGGCACGCCATTCTTCCGACACCGAGGCCGGATCGGCGAGGTAATTCTCGTATTGCTCTTCAATGAACGGCGCGTTCGCGCCGAACAAGTGCGATGTCTGTTCGAGTTGCTTCATCATGATGAAAGCCACCTGTGTTTTCTGTTGCCCTGCTTACGGGTATTACGGTGGTCGGAGAAACCTGGATCCGATCCCTTAAGGAAAAACGGGATGACCGCGCAGGCGCAGCCACCCCGTTTTCGTCAGAGTCGGCGGAAACTCCCTCCCCTCTCCATCGTCTCTTACGGACGTTGTTCCATCGCCGGAACGTCGCGTCGCGCAGCACCGATATAGAGCTGACGCGGACGGCCGATCTTGTATTCCGGATCGGTGATCATTTCTTCCCACTGGGTGATCCAGCCCACCGTGCGCGCCAGCGCGAAGATGCAGGTGAACATGGAGGTCGGGATACCCAGGGCCTTCTGGACGATGCCTGAGTAGAAGTCGACGTTCGGGTAGAGCTTCTTCTCCACGAAGTACTCGTCTTCCAGCGCGATGCGCTCGAGTTCCTTGGCGAGCTTGAACAGGCGGTCATTCTCGAGGCCCAGTTCGCCCAGCACGTCGGCGCACACCTTGCCCATCAGCTTGGCGCGCGGATCGAAGTTCTTGTACACGCGGTGGCCGAAGCCCATCAGCTTGAAGCTGTCGTTCTTGTCCTTGGCACGCTTGATGTATTCGCCGACACGCGACACGTCGCCGATTTCCTCGAGCATGTTCAGGCAGGCTTCGTTCGCACCGCCGTGCGCCGGCCCCCACAGGCAGGCGATACCCGCCGAAATGCAAGCGAAGGGATTGGCACCCGACGAACCAGCCAGGCGGACGGTCGAGGTCGAGGCGTTCTGCTCGTGGTCGGCATGCAGCGTGAAGATCACGTCCAGCGCACGCACCAGCACCGGGTTCGGCTCGTACTTCTCGCACGGGGTGCCGAACATCATGTGCATGAAGTTGGCGGTGTAGTCGAGATCGTTGCGCGGGTACATGAAGGGCTCGCCCTTGTTGTACTTGTAGGCCATCGCAACGATGGTCGGCAGCTTGGCGATCAGGCGGTTGATCGACACGCTGCGGTGCTCGGCGTCGGAGAAATCCATCGCCTCGTGGTAGAAGGCCGACAGGGCACCCACGACGCCGACCATGACTGCCATCGGATGTGCGTCGCGACGGAAGCCCGAGTAGAACTTCGTGATCTGGTCGTGCAGCATCGAATGCCGCTTGATCAGATCCTCGAACTCGACCTTCTGCGACTGATTGGGCAGTTCGCCATTCTTGAGCAGATAGGCGACCTCGAGGAAGTTGCACTTCTCGGCCAGCTGCTCGATCGGATAACCGCGATAGAGCAGCTCGCCCTTGTCGCCGTCGATGAAGGTGATTTTCGACTTGCAGCTCGCAGTTGACAGGAAGCCCGAATCGTAGGTGAACAGACCAGTCTTGCCGCCCAGGGTACGGATGTCGATCACATCCTGACCATGGGTGCCGGTCATCACCGGGAATTCGACGGTCTTGCCATCGACGGTTAGCGTTGCCGTGCGTTCAGTGCTCATAGATCGTCCCTTCTACTTGCCGGTTTAACTGCTTGTCGTGTTGCAGCCGTACCTGCCGCGTCAAGTCTGACGCAGCAGGTCGACCATCTCCTTCCAGCGGTCCACCTCGCACGCCTTGCTGCCATTGACCATCGCCCAGATGTCGTAGTCGTCGCAGCGCAGCAGGTCATCCAGATCCGCCAGCTGATCGTCGGTGAGACGATCGAAATGCCGCTCGAGGAAGCGCGTGAACACGAGATCAAGCTCCAGCAAAGCCCTGCGGCACTGCCAGCGCACACGCCCCCTGTTGATGCTCATAGGTCTGTCTCGCCCTTATACCGCACGCCGAACCATCATGTCCTTGATCTTGCCGATCGCGCGGGTCGGGTTCAGACCCTTCGGACAGACGTCGACGCAGTTCATGATGGAGTGGCAACGGAACAGACGGTACGGGTCCTCGAGGTTGTCGAGGCGCGCGTTCGTATCCTGGTCGCGCGTGTCGGCCAGGAAGCGGTATGCGGCAAGCAGACCGGCCGGGCCAACGAACTTGTCCGGGTTCCACCAGAACGACGGGCAGGACGTCGAGCAGCACGCGCACAGGATGCACTCGTACAGGCCGTTCAGCTCCTCGCGGTCTTCCGGCGACTGCAGGCGCTCGCGCTCGGGGGTCGGGTCGTTGTTGACCAGATAGGGCTTGATCGAGTGGTACTGCTTGAAGAACTGCGTCATGTCGACGATCAGGTCGCGGATGACCGGCAGGCCCGGCAGCGGGCGCAGCGTGATCGGCTGCTGCAGGCTGTCGATGTCGGTCAGGCAGGCCAGACCGTTCTTGCCGTTGATGTTCATCGCGTCCGAACCGCACACGCCTTCGCGGCATGAGCGGCGGAAGGACAGCGAATCGTCCTTGGCGCGCAGGCGGACAATCGCATCGAGCAGCTTCTTGTCGGAGGCCTCGAGCTCGACCGAGATGTCCTGCATGTAGGGCTTCTCGTCCTTGTCCGGATCGTAGCGGTAGATCTTGAATTGAACGGTACGCTTGGTCATGTGTGTTTCTCCCGTGCGCTCATCACGCTGATCAATAAGTGCGCTTGGCGAGCGCGATCGGCTCGACGTCGTCGGACAGCGGCTTCAGGTTGACCGGCTTGTAATCCAGACGGTTGCCTTCGCTGTACCACAGGGTGTGCTTGAGCCAGTTGGCGTCGTCGCGACCGTTCGGATTCTCCGGCGTATCCGGCGCGTCGTCGCGCACGTGAGCACCACGCGACTCCTTGCGGGCCTCGGCCGACACCATCGTGGCGCGGGCGACTTCGATCAGGTTGTCCAGTTCCAGCGCTTCCATGCGAGCCACGTTCCAGACCTTGGACTTGTCCTTGATCTCGGTGCGCTTGGCACGCTCGGCCACCTCGCCGATCTTCTGCACGCCTTCCTTCAACAGCTGGTCGAAGCGGAACACGCCGGCATGCTTCTGCATCGTGCGGCGCATTTCCATGCCGACGTCGAACACGCTCTCGCCGTTGGTCTGCGACTCCAGGCGCGCGAGGCGAGCCAGGGAGACATCGGCCGCGTTCTCGGGCAGCGGCTTGAGGGTCAGCTGACCCGACTTGAAGTCCTCGACCACGGTCTCACCCGCCGACTTGCCGAACACCAGCAGGTCGAGCAGCGAGTTCGTGCCGAGGCGGTTCGCGCCGTGGACCGAGGCGCAGGCGCATTCGCCAGCGGCGTAGAAACCCTGGACCGGCGTGTTCGGATTGCCGTCCTTCGGCACCACGACCTGGCCCTTGTAGTTGGTCGGAATACCGCCCATCTGATAGTGGCAGGTCGGCACGACCGGGATCGGCGCCTTGATCGGATCGACGCCGGCGAACTGGATCGCGATCTCGCGAATGCCCGGCAGGCGCTTCATGATCGTGTCGGGCGACAGGTGGGTGATATCCAGCAGCACGTGATCCTTGTCCGGACCGGCACCGCGACCCTCGTTGATCTCGGTGGTCATCGCGCGCGAGACGACGTCGCGCGAGGCCAGATCCTTCAGGTTCGGCGCGTAGCGCTCCATGAAACGCTCGCCCGAGGCGTTGCGCAGGATGCCGCCTTCGCCACGGACACCTTCGGTGATCAGCACGCCCGCACCGGCCACGCCAGTCGGGTGGAACTGCCAGAACTCCATGTCTTCCAGCGGAATGCCGGCACGCGCCGCCATGCCCACGCCGTCCCCGGTGTTGATGAAGGCGTTGGTCGAGGAGTAGTAGATACGGCCGGCGCCGCCGGTCGCGAAGATGGTGGCCTTGGCGTGGAAGATCGAGACCTCGCCGGTCTCCATCTCCATCGCGGTCACACCGAGCACGTCGCCATCGGCGTTGCGGATCAGGTCCAGCGCCATCCATTCGACGAAGAACTGCGTGTTCGCGCGAACGTTGCGCTGATAGAGCGCATGCAGCATGGCGTGACCGGTACGGTCGGCAGCCGCACAGGAGCGCATCACCGGCGCCTGGCCGTAGTTCATCGAGTGACCACCGAACGGGCGCTGATAGATCTTGCCATTGTCGGTGCGGTCGAAAGGCATGCCGTAGTGTTCCAGCTCGACGACGACTTCGTTCGCCTTCTTGCACATGAACTCGATGGCATCCTGGTCACCCAGCCAGTCCGACCCCTTCACGGTGTCGTACATGTGCCAGTGCCAGTTATCCTCGGTCGAGTTGCCGAGCGAGGCGGCGACGCCACCCTGGGCTGCGACGGTATGCGAACGCGTCGGGAAGACCTTGGTCAGCACTGCGGTCTTGAGACCGGATTCGGACAGTTGCAGGGCCGCACGCAGGCCAGCACCGCCCGCGCCGACGATGACCGCATCAAAGGTACGCTTTGCGACGTTCACGCTTACAGCCTCCAAAGAATCTGGGCCGCCCAGCCGGCGTAGCCGACGAGCAGGAAGAGAGTGACGAGGTGCAGCGCCAGGCGCACACCGCTCGGCTTGACGTAGTCCATCCAGATGTCACGCACGCCGATCCAGGCGTGGTAGAACAGCGACAGGAAGAACAGGAAGCTCAGGAACCGGAACAGGCCGGCGGAGAACAGCCCGGACCAGGCTTCGTAGCTGAACTCCGGCAGCGCCAGCGCACAGACCGCGAAGATGATCGTATAGATGGCCATGAAGACCGCAGTGGCACGCTGCGCAATCCAGTCCTTCAGACCGTAGTGCGCGCCGACAGGTTGACGCTTCACCATAGTTTCACCCCGATGATGACGGTAAGCACGATGCTCACGACCAGAACGATGCGCGAGGAGTTGCGAGCCGCTTCGAGCTCCAGCCCCTTATGCATGTCGAGCAGCAGGAAGCGGATGCCGGCACAGAAGTGGTGCAGGTAGGCCCACAGCAGACCGATGAGAAGCAGCTTGACCAGCGGATGGCCGACCACCGCGCTGAAGGTCTCGAAGGTCTCGGGCGAGCCAAGGCTGCGATCGAGCAGGAACAACAGGAAGGGCAGCAACAGGAACAGGCCTGCCCCGCTGATCCGGTGAAGGATCGACACGATACCCGGCAGCGGCAGCCGGATCTGGTTCAAGGCCAGGTGCTTCGGCCTCGGTTTGCGCACAGTCACATCTGACATGAAGACTCCCCTCTGCATGCACGACGAAAGATTCGCCGCGGACTTTCAAAATTACGTACGGCGTTATACGTAATTCGTAATTATAGCGCCGTCTCGCAGCGCACCATTACGTCAACTCAACTCGTTCAGATAAAAGTGCTCGGCCGTCGAATACAGCCCGCGGCGCCACTCCACCGGCTTGTCGCCGTAGGTGTAGGTGACGCGCTCGACCGACAGCAGCGGCGTGCCTTCCGCCACCTTGAGCGCCTCGCTCGCGTTGCGGTCGGCGGCCACGGCGCGGATGCGCTCCTGCGCGCGGATCATCCGCAGCCCGAAGCGGGTCTCGAACAGGCTGTACAGCGACCCACTCCAGCCCTGCAGGACTTCGGCGGTCAAGCCCTGGAAGATCTCGCCCGAAAGATAGATCTCGTCGATGACCACCGGCTTGTTGGCAAACTTGAGCAGACGCCGAACGATGATGATGGGCGCGCCAAGCTCGATCCCGAGCATGCGCGACGCCTCCTGCCCCGCCTTTGCCCGCCAGCAGTCGAGCGGCACGCTCTGCGGATGGGACAGGTCTCCATCCATCGGTACGAGGCGAAGGAAGCGGAACAAGGCTCTCGGATCGTTGTGCGAGGCCACATAAGTGCCCTTGCCCTGCTTGCGCACAAGCAGGTTCTCAGCGGCCATCTCGTCGATCGCCTTGCGAACGGTTCCCTGCGAAACGCTGAAGCGGCTCGCCAGTTCCTGTTCGCTCGGAATCGCCTGACCAGGACGCCACTCGCCGGACTCAAGCGCCTGAAGAATCAAGGCCTTGATCTGCCGGTAGAGCGGGCTGAAAGTGGGGGCTTCCTGTGACATGCGCGCCATTTGATCACAAAAATCCGGAATCGTCCACGCAGTGTCTTATATCTTATATAAGATATAAGCCATGATTTGACACCGTACCTGAATGATCTTAGTATCTCCGCGCCCGAGATGCACGTGCCACGAGTCAGGAAACGGTGGAATTCGCCGCCGGTTCCACAGCGCGCACCCGAGCGTCGAATTCTCGATACCGACATCACCGACCGACTTCTTTAGAGGGAGTATCCACATGAGCAAAGCCCCCGTCCGCGTTGCAGTCACCGGCGCAGCCGGCCAGATCGGCTACAGCCTGCTGTTCCGCATCGCCAGTGGCGAAATGCTGGGCAAGGACCAGCCCGTGATCCTGCAGCTGCTCGATCTGCCCCAGGCCCAGAAGGCGGTTAAGGGCGTGATGATGGAACTGGACGACTGCGCCTTCCCGCTGCTGGCCGGCATGGTCGCCACCGATGACCCGAACGTCGCCTTCAAGGACGCCGACTACTGCCTGCTGGTCGGTGCCCGTCCGCGCGGCCCCGGCATGGAGCGTGCCGACCTGCTGACCGCCAACGGCGCCATCTTCACCGTTCAGGGCAAGGCAATCGCCGAGAACGCCAACGAGAACGTCAAGGTGCTGGTCGTGGGCAACCCCTGCAACACCAACGCCTACATCGCCCGCGCTGCCGCCATCAAGGTGGGCCGCACCAACCCGGCCAACTACCACGGCATGCTGCGCCTGGACCACAACCGCGCCCTGACGCAGCTGGCCCAGAAAGCCGGCCGCCCGGTGTCGAGCCTGAAGAAGATGGTCGTGTGGGGCAACCACTCGCCCTCGATGTACGCCGACTACCGCTTCTGCACCTCGAACGGTGACTCGGTCAAGGCGCTGATCAACGACCACGCCTGGAACAACGACGTGTTCCTGCCGACCGTCGGCAAGCGCGGCGCCGCCATCATCGAGGCTCGCGGCCTGTCCTCGGCCGCCTCGGCCGCCAACGCTGCCATCGACCACATGCGCGACTGGGCCCTCGGCTCCGACGACTGGGTCACCATGGGCGTGCCCTCCGACGGCTCCTACGGCATCCCCGAAGGCGTGGTGTTCGGCTTCCCGTGCGAATGCAAGAACGGCGAGTTCAAGATCATCCAGGGTCTGGAAATCGACGAGTACTCCAAGGGCAAGATCGCCAACACCCTGAAGGAACTCGAGGAAGAGCGCGCGGCCGTTGCCGAAATGCTGAAGTAAGCGACGCAAGCGCGGCGTCGAGCCGCCTTCGCGAGAGGCCACGGGGGTAAAATCCCGTGGCTTTTTTGTTTCCTGCCCCGCCACCTGCGGTGCCCATCAAGGAATCCCTCATGCACCTGCACCCTGCCGATGTCCTGTTCGCCGGCGAAAAGCCCTTCCCCGCCCTGCCCGCGGTCGACCACTATGCGGGCGCCGAGAAACTGATGCTGAAGGCGCTCAAGCTGCAGCAGGAACTCGGCCCGGTGTTCGACATCACCTGCGACTGCGAGGACGGCGCCCGGGCGGGCGCCGAGGCCGAACACGCGCGCATGGTGGTCGACATCGTCAATGGCGCGGAGAACCATTTCGGCCGTGTGGGCGCTCGCATCCACGACATCACGCATCCGCACTGGGTGCAGGACCTCGAGATCCTCGTCGGCGGCGGCGGCAAGCGGCTCGCCTTCGTCACGCTGCCGAAGGTGCGCTCCTGCGCCGACGCGGCGACCCAGATCGCCGAACTGCGCCGGATCGAGGCCGCCTTCGCCACCGGGCGCTCGCTGCCGGTTCACGTGCTGATCGAGACCCACGGCGCGCTGCGCGAGGCCTGGGAGATTGCCGCGCTCGACGGGGTCGAGTCGCTCGACTTCGGCCTGATGGACTTCGTCTCCGGCCACCACGGCGCGATTCCCGGTAGCGCCATGAAGAGTCCCGGGCAGTTCGAGCATCCGCTGATCGTGCGCGCCAAGACCGACATCGCCGCCGCCGCGCTCGCCAACGGCGTGGTGCCCTCGCACAACGTCACCACCGAGTTGCAGGACGTCGCCGTGATTCGCCATGACGCCGAGCGCGCGCGGCGCGAGTTCGGCTACCTGCGCATGTGGAGCATCCATCCGAACCAAATCCTGCCGATCATCGCTGCGATGCAGCCCGACTTCTCGGAAGTGGCGGAAGCCGCCGAGATCCTGATCGCCGCGCAGGACACCGCCTGGGGACCCATCCAGCACAAGGGTCGCCTGCACGACCGCGCCTCCTATCGCTACTACTGGGAGTTGCTGCAGCGCGCCCGCCACACCGGCATGGAACTGCCAGACGAGGCGCGGCAACGCTTCTTCGCCCACTGAGTTCCCCCCCGCGGCGAGCTCACGCAGCGCCGTCGCGGATCCGCTCGACGCTTTCCAGAAACCCGGCCACGAGGGGCGACGTCGACTGCGCAGCCACCGCGATCGCCATGCGGAACTGCGCATCCGCCTCCTGCAGCGGCACGTAGCGCACACGCGGCATGCGCACCGATTCGAGCGGCGCGGGCAGCAGGGCGACGCCCAGCCCTGCCGCGACCAGCCCGATCTGCGTCGTTGCCTCGCGCGCGGTCTGCACGATGCGCGGCTCGAAACCGGCCTCCAGGCACAGCCGGCGCAGCACCTCGGGCAGATCGGTGCCGAGATCCGGCGGAAAGCTGACGAAGTCCTCATCCACCAGGTCGCGGAAGGACACCGACGCGGCACCCGCCAGCCGGTGTGAGGCATTCACCACGAGTCGCAGCGGATTGCGCGCGATCTCGCGCACCACGATCCCACGCGGCGCGGCGTCGGTCTGAAGGCGCACGAAGCCGACATCGAGCTCGCCACCGGCGATCGCCTCGAACTGGCGCGGGGTGAACATCTCGCGCAACTGGAGCCGGACACCCGGATAGCGCCGGCGATAGGCCTGCAACGCATCGGGCAGCAGATCGGTGAACGGCAGCGAGGACGTGAAGCCGACGCGAAGCTCTCCCAGCTCCCCGCGCGCCGCGCGCTGCGTGTCGATCACGGCCGCCTCGACCGCAGACAGCACCCCGCGCGCATGCAGCAGCAGCCGTTCGCCCGCCAGCGTCAGGCTCACCCGGCGCTGGTTCCGGTCGAACAGCCGGGCGCCAATCTCCTCTTCCAGCGCCCGGATCTGAATCGACAACGGCGGCTGCCCGATGTGGAGGCGCGCCGCGGCACGGGTGAAGTTCAGTTCTTCGGCAACGGCCACGAAGTAGCGCAGATGTCGCAGCTCCATTCATATCTCTTCGATATCAATCACAGCGTTCGAATATATTGGACCCGCAGCGTCGCGACAACCTAGCATCACGACATCGCCAACCCGCACCCCCGGCCCATCCGCATGGCGCACACTGCCGCTTCATCCCCGACCGCCGACACCGCCCCCGCTTCGACCCAGCTCGAGGCCGGCACGCTCGCCTACCGGAACGCCAACCTCGCGATGTTCGTCGGCGGCTTCGCCACGTTCGCGATGGTGTACAGCACGCAGCCCCTGCTGCCCCTGCTGGCGGACGACTTCGGCGTGAGCGCGGCCAGTGCCAGCCTGACCGTCTCGGCCACCGCCGCCGGGCTGGCCCTGATGCTGATCCCGGGCAGCGTCCTCGCCGACCGGCTCGGCCGCCAGCCGGTTATGAAGATCGCGCTGGCCATGGCAGCCGTCCTCGCCCTCGCGACCGCCGCCGCTCCGGACTTCGCTACCTTGCTGGTGCTGCGCGCGCTGCTCGGCGCCGTGATTGCCGGCCTGCCGGCGGCAGCGATGGCGTACATCGGCGAGGAGTTCGCTGCCAACGCGCAGGCGCGCGCCATGGGTCTCTACATCGCCGGCAACGCGCTCGGCGGCATGAGCGGGCGCTTCATCGCCGCCCTGCTCACGGATGTCGCCTCGTGGCGGATCGCGCTCGGCGTGATCGGCCTGCTGGGCCTGCTTGCCGCCTTCGTCTTCTGGCGCGGCCTGCCGGCCTCGCGCCACTTCCGCCCCCGGGCCGCCACGCCGGCACGCATCGTCGGCGACACGCTCGCCATCTATCGCGACGCGGGGCTGCCCTGGCTCTTCCTGACCGCATTCCTCGGCATGGGCGCCTTCGTCGGCCTCTACAACTTCCTGGGGTTCCGCCTGCTCGAAGCGCCCTACACGCTGGGCCAGACCGCGATCGGCGCGATCTTCCTGCTGTATCTGGTCGGCACCTGGGCCTCGGCGCTCAGCGGGCGTCTCGCCGAACGCTACGGGCGGCGCAACACCCTGTGGGTCATGGTGACGGTGATGGGCTCCGGCCTGGCCCTGACGCTGGCCTCGCCGCTGTGGCTGATCATCGCCGGGGTCGGCATCTTCACCTTCGGCTTCTTCGCCGCACACGCACTGGCGAGCGGATGGGTGGGACGCCGTGCCGGCGAACGGCGGGCGCTTGCGTCGGCCTTGTATCTGTCGAGCTATTACCTGGGCGCCAGCGTGATCGGCAGCCTTGCGGGCATGGCCTGGAGCGCCGGACACTGGAGTGGGCTCACCGCCCTGCTCGGCGCCTGCCTGCTGCTGACCGCCGCGGTCGCACTGCGGCTGCGCCGGCTGCCGGCCGCCTCCAACCGGGATTGAAGCGCGCTGTACCCAGTTGCGCCGCAGCCAGACTGCAATCTATTTGAGGTTGCCGGAAAGGAACTGCTTCAAGCGCTCGCTGCGCGTGTTGCCGAACACCTCTGCCGGCGGGCCGTACTCCTCGACGAGTCCCTGATGCAGGAACATCACCTTGCTCGAGACCTCACGCGCAAAGCCCATCTCGTGCGTCACGACCACCATCGTGCGCCCCTCCTCGGCCAGCCCGCGCATCACCTTCAGCACCTCGCCGACCAGCTCGGGGTCGAGTGCCGAAGTCGGCTCGTCGAACAGCAGCACCGCCGGCTCCATCGCCAGTGCGCGGGCAATCGCCACGCGCTGCTGCTGGCCGCCCGACAGGTGCGCCGGATAGCTGTCCTTGAAGCGGGTGATCCCGACCTTGTCCAGGTAGGCCATCGCACGCTCCGTCGCCTCGCGCCTAGACACGCCCAATACATGCACCGGCGCCTCGATCACGTTCTCCAGCACCGTCATGTGCGCCCACAGGTTGAAATGCTGGAACACCATCGCCAGCCGCGTGCGCAGCCGCTGCAACTGCTTGGCGTCGGCCACGCGCAGGTGGCCGTCCTTGCCGGGCACCAGACGGATCTCCTCGCCCGCCACCTGGATGCGGCCGGCGTCGGGCTGCTCGAGGAAGTTGATGCAGCGCAGGAAGGTGCTCTTGCCCGAGCCGGACGAACCGATCATGGTGATGACGTCGCCAGCCTCGGCCGACAGCGAGACGCCCTTGAGCACCTCGTGGTCGCCGTAGCGCTTGTGCAGATCCTGGACGGTAAGTTGGGTCATGAGAGGTTTCCTCGAAGCGCGCTCAGGCGGCCTTGCGCGTCGTGGTGCGCGGCCGCAGGTGGGCGAGCCAGCGCCGCTCGGCAACGCGGAACAGGCCGACCAGCGCGAAGGTGATGCAGAGGTAGATCAGGCCGGCGAAGATGAAGGCCTCGAACGGCGCGAAGAACTGTGAATACGCATTGCGCGCGGCACCGGTGAGATCGACCAGGGTGACCGTCGATGCGATTGCCGTGCCATGCAGCATGAAGATGATCTCGTTGCTGTAGGCCGGCAGGGCGCGGCGCAGCGCACCCGGCAGCAGGATGCGGCGCAGCATGGTGTAGCGGCTCATGCCACAGGCGCGCGCGGCCTCGATCTCGCCATGCGGCATGGCGCGCAAGGCGCCGGCGATGATCTCGGTGGTGTAGGCGCCGGTGTTGAGCGCGAAGGTGATCAGCGCACAGCCGTAGGGGTCGCGAAACACCAGCCAGAAAGCGTTGCCGGCGTCCCACTGCGCTTGTATCCACTCGAACTGGCCGAGGCCGTAGTACATCAGCAGCAGTTGGACCAGCATCGGCGTGCCGCGGAAGAAATAGCTGTAGGCCCACACCGGGCCCGAGACCCAGCGCGAAGGCGACACGCGCAGCACCGCCAGCGGGATCGCGAGTACCAGGCCGGCCGCCAGCGACAGGACGGTGAGCTTCAACGTCAGCCACAGGCCGCCCGCATACGCCGGCCAGCTCTCGGCGAACAGACTCCATTCGATCATGCCGCCGCCCTCCGCATACCCACCGAGTAGCGTCGCTCGAGCCAGCGGAACAGCAGCCCGGACACCGCCGTCATCAGCAGGTAGAACACGCACACCACTCCGTAGAACAGGAAGGGTTCATGAGTCGTCCGCCCGGCCTGGTCGGCCAGCCAGGTGATGTCGGACAGGCCGATGATGGACACGAGCGCAGTGCTCTTCTGCATGACCTGCCAGTTGTTGCCCAGGCCGGGCAGCGCGTACCGCAGCATCTGCGGGAACAGCACGCGATGGAAGACCTGCCAGCGGCTCATGCCGTAAGCGCGCCCGGCCTCGAGCTGCCCCGCGGGCACGGCCATGAAGGCACCGCGGAAGGTCTCGGTGAAGTAGGCGCCGAAGATGAAGCCCAGCGTCAGGATGCCGGCGACGAATGGATTGACGTCGACATACTCGAGGCCGAGGGCGTCGGTGACGAGGTTGATGCCGACCTGCCCGCCGTAGAAGATCAGCAACATCATGACGAGGTCGGGAATGCCGCGGACCACCGTGGTGTAGAGCGTCGCGGGCAGGCGCAGCAGCGGATTGGGCGACAGTCGCGACGAAGCGCCGATCAGCCCGAGCACGAGCGCGAGCGCGAGCAGCAGCGAGAACACCGCCACGCGCAGCGTCACCCAGGCGCCATCGAGAAGGGAAGGAAGGTAGCCGTGGAGCATCGCAGAAGCCCTGTCCCGGACGCACGATGGCCGCGGACAGAAAGCAGAAACATGAAGGCGGCCGTCAGGCCGCCGGTTCGGATGCGAAGCGCCGCGGGCGCATCCTCACGCCCGCGCGCAGCCTCGGAATCACTCGCCGTAGATGTCGTAGTCGAAGTACTTCTTGCGGATCTCGTCGTACTTGCCATTGGCGCGGATCGCCGCCAGCGCCTTGTTGAGCTTGTCCTTGAGCTCGGCATCCTGCTTGCGCAGCGCGATGCCCACGCCTTCGCCGATCACGCCCTTCTCGTCCGCGTTGCGGCCGTGGTAAAGGCCACCGGCGAACTCGTAGTCGGCACCCGCAGGCTGTTTCAGGAAACCACCGTCGGCGACCAGTGCGTCCGCCCAGGCCGCGTCGATACGGCCGGCGGAGAGGTCGAGGTAGGCCTCTTCCTGGCGTGCATAGCGCACGATCGTCACGCCTTGCTCGGCCCAGAAACGGGTCGCGAAGCTGTCGGCTACGGTGCCACGCTGCACACCGATGCGTTTGCCCTTGATCAGGTTCAGCTCGGGCAGCAGGCTACTGCCCTTCTTCGCCACCAGCGCGAGCGGGGTCGCGTAATACTTGTCGGTGAAGTCGACGCGCTTCTTGCGCTCCTCGGTGATCGACATCGAGGCCGAGATCGCGTCGAACTTGCGGCTCAGCAGCGCGGGAATCATGCCGTCCCACTCCTGCTTGACCCACACGCACTTGGCCTTCATCTCCTCGCACAGGGCGTTGGCGATATCCACGTCCAGGCCCTGGACCGCGCCGCTGGTATCGACCGTGTTGAACGGGGGGTACGCCCCTTCGGTCGCGAAACGGATGGTGCTCCAGTCCTTTGCCATCGCGCCCTGGGCGGCCAGGGCCAGCGCGGCGAGCATAAGTGTGCGTCGAATCATGTGGAGTCCTTCATCTTTGTTTATCGCGGCATTCTAACCGCTGTACCCGCCGGGCTGCTTGCGGATTTCACCACAGCGGACCATGTTGCAATGCGCAAAAACCATTGATTCAACGCAGCTTTTCCGCCAGCTCCTGCGCAAGGGCGTCGGCGGCCGGAGGGTGGAAGCGAAAGAACAGCTCGGGCTCGACCAGTTCGAGTTCCATCAAGCGGTAGCCGCCGGCTTGTGCGCGAACGAAATCCACGCGCGCATACAGCGGCAGCGCCGGGCATGCCGCCACCGCCGCCTCGGCAAAGGCGCACTGCGCCGCATCCGGCGCATGCGGGTGCACGGTACCGCCATGGTCGTCCTGCACGCGAAAGTCGCCCGCGCGCGCCGTCTTGCGGATCGCATGCGTCGCGCGGCCGGCGATGACGATCAATGACAGTTCGCCCTCATTCACGATCGCCGGTTCGAAACGCTGCACCATCATCGCCTCGTCGGCCACGCAGCGTGCGAACACGGGCTCGTGCTGCGCCAGCGAGGCCCGGTTCGCGCGGAACGTGAGGCGCGCAGCGCCCGAAACCGCGGGCTTGAACACGATCTCGTCCCAGCCCTCGGCCTCCATGATCGCAGCCAGCGATACGGCATCTCCCCGCTCGACGAAGCGGGTCGGCACGATCGGCACGCCTCGCGCAGCGAGCTCGGCGAGATAGTGCTTGTCCACGTTCCAGCGGATCAGGGGCGCGTCGTTGAAGAGTCGTGTCTCGCCCGAAACGCGCTCGAGCCACGGCGCGAATTCGGTGAAGCGGTCGAAGTAGTCCCAGGTCGAGCGGAACAGTACGCCGCGACATTGCGTCCAGTCCATGTCGCCATCGGACCAGGCCCGGCGCTCCACCCGAAGGCCATACGCCTCGAGCGCGGCCGCGACGAGGCCCTCCTCGCGCGCGATCTGGGCCTGGTACCAGTCGTCGAGGTCGGGGCGGACGTAGCGATCCTCGGTCAGGATCACGACGTCGATCGGCTTTGCATGCATGGGCGGCCTGTGGCGTAATCGGGGGCCGCGATTCTAGCAAGACTCCTGCAGGTCCTCGCCCATGCCCACACCGCCCCCGACCTCCGTTCCGCTCTCGATCCTCGACCTGGCGCCCATCACCGCCGGCAGCACGCCGGCCGACGCGCTGCGCAACACGCGCGAACTGGCCCAGCTCGCCGACCGTAGCGGCTACACCCGCTACTGGCTCGCGGAGCATCACAACATGACTGGCATCGCCAGCGCGGCCACCGCAGTCGTCATCGGCCACGTGGCCGGCGCGACCCAACGCATCCGCGTCGGCGCAGGCGGCATCATGCTGCCCAATCACGCCCCGCTGGTGATCGCCGAGCAGTTCGGCACCCTCGAATCCCTGTTTCCCGGTCGCATCGATCTCGGACTGGGGCGCGCGCCCGGCACCGATCAGCTCACCGCCCGCGCGCTGCGCCGCAACCGCATGGGCAGCGACGACAGCTTCCCGCAGGACGTGATCGAGCTGCAGTCCTACTTCAGGCCGGTGCAGCAGAACCAGGCGGTGCAGGCCGTGCCCGGTGCCGGATTGCCGGTGCCGATCTGGCTGCTCGGCTCCAGCCTCTACAGCGCGGAACTCGCTGCCCATCTCGGCCTGCCCTTCGCCTTCGCGTCCCATTTCGCGCCGCGTTTCCTCGACCGCGCCATCGAGCTCTACCGCAGCCGTTTCCAGCCATCCGAAGCCCTCGATCGGCCCTACGTCGCGGTCGCCGCCAACGCCATCGCCGCCGACAGCGACGCCGAAGCACAGCACCTGATGGGCTCGCTGCGACTGCGCTTTGCCGCCATGGCCCGTGGCGTGCGCGGCCAGCTGCCACCGCCCGAGGCCTTCGTCGAAACCGACTGGACGGCGGCCGAACTCGCCTTCGCGGACGAATCGCTCGCCTGCTCGGCGGTCGGCGCGCCGACCACAGTACGCAGCCAGCTGCAGGCGCTGATCGCGCAAACCGGCGCCGATGAGCTGATCCTGACGGCGCAGATCTTCGAACACGCAGCCCGACTGAAGTCGTTCGCGCTGGTCGCCGACGCCTGGGGGCTCGCGGGGACCGCCAGCTGACGCGCCCGGCTGCCGGCGCGAGCGCTCAGGACGCGGGTTGACGCGCCGCCCAGCGCGCGAAGATCTCCGCCAGCGCCGGCAGCCCCTCGCGAATCGCCACCGGCCCCGGCGCCAGGATCAGCGCCGACTTCACCTCGTGCAACTCGCCGTCGCGCACGGCGGGGACGCTTTCCCACCCCGCCCGCGCAGCGACCCGTTCCGGCCGGAAGCGCTTGCCGCACCATGAACCGATGACGATGTCCGGCGCCCGCCGCGCCGCTTCCAGCGGATCGGCGAGAATGCGCTGCGCTGCACCCGGATGACGCGCACGCTCGGCAAACACGTCCTCGCCGCCGGCGATCGCGATCAGCTCCGACACCCAGCCCACCGCACTGATCGGCGGCTCGTCCCACTCCTCGAAATACACCCGCGGCCGCCGCGGCAGCGCAGCGGCCCGCGCGCGCACCGCATCCATCGTCGCCTCCAGTTCCGCCACCAGGGCCAGCGCACGCTGCGCGGCGCCGACCAGGCGGCCGATCGTCTCGATCATGGCCAGGATGCCGTCGATGCTGCGCTGGTTGAACACATGCACCGTCACGCCGGCCTTGATGAGGTCACGCGCCACGTCGGCCTGCATGTCCGAAAAGCCCAGCACCAGATCCGGTTCGACCGCGAGGATCTTCTCCAGGTCACCGCTGGAGAACGCGAACACCTTCGGTTTCTCCTTGCGCGCGCGGGGCGGAATCACGGTGTAGCCGCTGATGCCGGCAATGCGGTCCTCCTCGCCGAGGGCGTAGAGGACCTCGACCGTCTCGGTGGTCAGGCAGACGATGCGTGAAGGAAGGCGAGCGGTAGTCATGTGTTGAGCATCAGTGTGTCAAGTCTGTTCGCCGGCATACACCCGGACCTGGTTGCGGCCGCCGGCCTTGGCCGCGTAGAGGGCGTGATCGGCCTGTTTCAGCACCGCTTCGGCGCCGGCCGAACTGAGCGCAGAGAGACCGATGCTGACGGTGACCGTCACGCCGTCCCCGCCCTCGCCCCCCTCGCCAATCTCCGCCGACGATTCCGCGATGCGGGCGCGCAGCCGATCGGCGAGCAGGCGGGCATCCTCCAGTCCCACGGCGAGAAGCAGCGCCGAGAACTCCTCCCCGCCCAGCCGGGCGGCCACGTCCTGCTGGCGCAGCCCATTGCGGATGAGGCTGGCGACATGGCACAGCACCCGGTCCCCCGCAGCATGGCCGTAGGTGTCGTTGACGCGCTTGAAATAGTCGATGTCGATCATCAGCAGCACCCCCTGGCGCCCGGGGTTGCTGCGCAGCGCCGCGGTCGCCGCCTCCAGGCTGCTCATGAAGCTGCGCCGGTTGGGCAACGCGGTCAGCGCATCGGTCGAGGCCAGCGTCGCCAGCATCGTCTCCCGCTGCTTGCGGTCGGATACGTCGCGCACCAGCCAGACTCGCCCGAGCTGGGCGTCGTCGCGCATGATCGGCACCCAGTCGATTTCGAAAGTACGACCGTCGCCATCGGTGAGCTCGACCGAGCGCCGGCGCTCGCCGTCGCGGCGGGCATCGGGAACGTGCAGCCAGGCGGCCCGCTGCGGTCCGATCCGGGCACACAGCGCCTCGTGCGTCAGGCCCTGCAGCGCATCCGGATCGTCGCCGAGGCCCAGCAGTTCGCACATGCCGCGATTGACGATCGTCACCCTTCCCGTCGCATCTTCCATCAGCACGCCCCCGGGGAAGCGTTGCAGCAGCGTGGTCAGCCGCAGCCGTTCGGCATCCAGCGCAAGCTCGACGGCGTGGCGCTCGGTGATGTCCGCCAGGGTACCGGCGGCGCGCAAGGGCATCCCGCTCTCATCTCTTGCCACCACCCGCCCGCGGTCGAGCACCCAGATCGTCTCGCCGTCGCGGCGCAGCATGCGGTAGGTAGCGTGGTACTGACGGGTCTCGCCTCGCAGGTGAGCATCGAGCGCCGCATGCACCCGATCGCGGTCGCCGGGGTGGATGTTGGTGTCCCAGGTCGCGAAATTGGGCGCGGCCTCGCCGGGCGCATAGCCGAGTATCTTCGCCCACTGTGCGTTACAGCGGTTCTCGCCGGTCACGCAGTTCCAGTCCCAGGCACCGAGTCCGCCCCCCTGGAGGGCGAAGTCGAGTCGCTCCCGGGCTTCCGCCAAGGCTGCGGTCTGACGGCTCTTCAGCAGGAACAACCGCGTGATCCACAGCGCCGCGAGCAGCAGCGCCGCAGTGGTGAGGAGGTTGTACAGTCCGCTGCTCCGCACCGAATCGCGCACCGTCGCCATCGCCGCCGACTTGCTGAGACCGAGGCTGACGACGAGCGGCCGGTCCGGCACCCGGCGCCATGCGTAATAGCGCTCCACGCCGTCGACGGGTGCGACGACGTCGTAGAAGCCGTGCCGTATCGCGCGGTCCTGCAGGAAGCTACGGTCGTCCGGCACCTTCTTTCCCAGCACGCCCTCGAGCAGATGCGAACGCGCGATGTAGGCGCCGTCCTCACGCAACAGCAAGGCGACATCCGCCGGGTCGGGGAAGATCTCGCGCAGGGCCTGCGACAGGTGTTCCGCCGACACCGAGACGACGATCACCCCCCTGATCTGCCCATCGCGGAGCACGGGCCGCGACAGCTGCACGGTCCATTGGCCCGATATGCGTCCGAGGACCGGATGACTGATGTGCAAGGCCGGCTCGACGCGGTTGAGGTGCACCGCGAAATGCGGCCGGTCCGCGATCGAGACTTTCGTCGCCGCGGCGGTGGCGCCCGCGGGCACGAGGCTGGAAAAGAGGATCTCTCCGCGTTCGTCTGCGATTGCGACCTGCACCACGGCGCCCGCGGGCAAGGCCCCCTGCGCGACGGCGACGGTGCGGCGGAACGTCCGCTCGTCCTCGGTCAGCCAGCTTTCCCCAAGCTGCAGCGTCAGGTAATCCAGCTTCTCGATCATGGTGCTGACCTGCAGCGCCAGTGCGTGCACCGTCTGCTCCGCACGCAACCTGACATTGGCCTCGACCTCGTCGAGCTGGGACTGGTGCGTCTGGCTCAACTCGGACCAATACACGCCCAGGCAGAGCAGGATGGCCATCCAGCCGGCAACGGCGCGCCACAGGGCACTACGCGGGAGAGGAAGCACCGCATCGGTGCGACGGTGATGGAGCAGGAGCTTGGAGAGCAAGGGATCGTGGGCGCCCGCGGAGGGGCGTCGTCATTTTTTCCGAATGATAAACGATGGCCTCACGTCCAGCCGTGACCGGCGCCCGTGGCACCGCTCAATCGGGTTCGGTGGGTGCAGAAAAGACGACGCCCCCGGGCGCACGATGCGCGCCGGGGGCGTCGTCGGGGTCCGGTCGAGCCGGACCGATCAGGCCGGGATCAGACCGTCACGGTGTCCGCCACACTGCGGAACTCCTCGATCTGGTCGAAGTTCATGTAGCGGTAGATGTCGGCGGCCTTCTTGTTCACCACTTCCACCTGCGCCATGTACTCGGCCACGGTCGGGATCTTGCCCATCAGCGCGCACACCGCAGCCAGCTCGGCGGAACCCAGATAGACGCGGGTGTCGATGCCGAGGCGGTTCGGGAAGTTGCGCGTCGAGGTCGACATCGCGGTACTGCCCTTGCGGATCTGCGCCTGGTTGCCCATGCACAGCGAGCAGCCCGGCATCTCCATGCGGGCGCCGGACTTGCCGAGCACGCCGTAGTAGCCTTCCTCGTTGAGGATCATCGCGTCCATCTTGGTGGGCGGGGCGATCCACAGGCGGGTCGGGATGTCGGACTTGCCGTCCAGCACCTTGCCCGCGGCGCGGAAGTGACCGATGTTGGTCATGCACGAGCCGATGAAGACTTCGTCGATCTTGTCGCCGGCGACTTCGGACAGCAGCTTCACGTCGTCCGGATCGTTCGGGCAGGCAACGATCGGCTCCTTGATGTCGGCGAGGTCGATCTCGATCACCGCAGCGTACTCGGCGTCGGCATCGCCCTTCAGCAGTTCGCCGTTGGCGATCCACTCTTCCATGGCCTTGATGCGGCGGCCCAGGGTGCGCTTGTCTTCGTAGCCGTTGGCGATCATCCACTTCATCAGCGTGATGTTCGAGTTCATGTACTCGACGATCGGCGCCTTGTTGAGGTGGACCGTGCAGCCGGCGGCGGAGCGCTCGGCCGAGGCGTCGGTGAGCTCGAAAGCCTGTTCGACCTTCAGGTCCGGCAAGCCTTCGATCTCGAGGATGCGGCCGGAGAAGACGTTCTTCTTGCCCTTCTTCTCGACGGTCAGCAGGCCGGCCTTGATCGCATACAGCGGAATGGCGTTGACCAGATCGCGCAGGGTGACGCCCGGCTGCATCGTGCCCTTGAAGCGCACCAGCACCGATTCCGGCATGTCGAGCGGCATGACGCCGGTCGCGGCGGCAAAGGCCACCAGGCCGGAGCCGGCCGGGAAGGAGATGCCGATCGGGAAGCGGGTATGGCTGTCGCCGCCGGTGCCGACGGTATCGGGCAGCAGCAGGCGGTTGAGCCAGGAGTGGATGACGCCGTCGCCCGGACGCAGGGACACGCCGCCGCGGGTGCTGATGAAGCTCGGCAGCTCGCGGTGCATCTTGACGTCGACCAGCTTCGGGTAGGCGGCGGTGTGGCAGAAGGACTGCATCACCAGATCGGCGGAGAAGCCGAGGCAGGCGAGGTCTTTCAGTTCGTCACGGGTCATCGGGCCGGTGGTGTCCTGCGAGCCGACGGTGGTCATCTTGGGCTCGCAGTAGGTGCCCGGACGGATGCCCTGGCCTTCCGGCATGCCGCAGGCGCGGCCGACCATCTTCTGCGCCAGCGAGAAGCCCTTGCCGGAGTCGGCGGGCGCCTGCGGCAGGCGGAACAGGGTCGAGGGCGGCAGGCCCAGCGCTTCGCGCGCCTTGGTGGTGAGGCCACGGCCAATGATCAGCGGGATGCGGCCACCGGCGCGCACTTCGTCGAGGATCACCAGGGTCTTGAGCTGCGATTCGGCGATCACGGCGCCGTTCTTGAGCGCGGTGACCTTGCCGGAGGCGTGATCGACCTTGAGCTCGATCTCGTCGCCCATGTCCATCTGACCGGCGTCGATCTCGATCGGCAGCGCGCCGGCGTCTTCCATGGTGTTGAAGAAGATCGGGGCGATCTTGGAGCCCAGGCACACGCCGCCGAAGCGCTTGTTCGGGACGAAGGGGATGTCTTCGCCGGTGAACCACAGCACCGAGTTGGTGGCGGACTTGCGCGACGAACCGGTACCGACCACGTCACCGACGTAGGCGACCAGGTTGCCCTTCGCACGCAGGTCTTCGAGGAACTTGACCGGGCCGCGCACGCCGGCCTCTTCCGGCTCGATGCCCGGACGCGGGTTCTTGAGCATGGCCAGCGCGTGCAGCGGGATGTCGGGGCGCGACCAGGCGTCCGGCGCGGGCGACAGGTCGTCGGTGTTGGTCTCGCCGGTGACCTTGAACACGGTCAGCTTCTGCGAAGCCGGGACTTCCGGGCGGCTGGTGAACCACTCGGCGTCGGCCCACGACTGCATGACGGCCTTGGCGTTGGCGTTGCCGGCAGCGGCCAGTTCCTTGACATCGTGGAAGTAGTCGAACATCAGCAGGGTCTTCTTCAGGCCCTCGGCCGCGACCGCACCGACTTCGGCGTCGGCGAGCAGGTCGATCATCGGCTTGATGTTGAAGCCGCCCAGCATGGTGCCGAGCAGCTCGGTGGCCTTGGCGCGCGACACCAGGGCACAGGCTTCTTCGCCCTTGGCGACCTTGGCCAGGAACTCGGCCTTGACCTTGGCGGCGTCGTCCACGCCGGCGGGCACGCGATAGGTCAGCAACTCGACGAGGAAAGCCTCCTCGCCAGCGGGGGGGTTCTTCAGCAGAGCGACCAGCTCGGTGACCTGCTGCTTGCTCAGCGGCAGCGGCGGGATGCCGAGGGCGGCACGTTCGGCGACATGGGCACGGTAGGCTTCAAGCACGGCGACTTCCTCACTTTTCGTGGCGGTGTTCAGGGCTCCGCACGGGGATCGCCCGCGCGAATCGGAAAGAATTATATGTCTTTTATAAGACTTGCGGTGCAGTGCAACACCCGCGCGAAGGAAGCGGGTGCAAAAAATCTTTTGAATTCTACTCCTGCAGCGTGCAGGTTCGTCACATGCGCGTATCGTTTCGGGATGTGACCGGAAGCATACTGCGCACGAACCATCGCACCTTGTGCGGGCAACGTGCCCGTACCCCATCTCACCCACCCGAACCTCATGAAGCCCGCCTCATCCTGCCCCTGCGGCTCCGGCCACCCCCTCGAAGCCTGTTGCGGACCGATCATCGCTGGCCAGACGCCCGCCGGCGACGCAAGAACACTGATGCGCTCGCGCTACACGGCGTTCGTGCTGCAGCGCGGCGACTACCTGCTCGCCACCTGGCACCCGGACACGCGCCCGGCGAACCTCGAGCTCGACGAGGAGCCCCGTCCGAAATGGATCGGGCTCGAGGTCCGCCGAACGGCCACCATCGCCGGTCGCGAACCGCCCGCCGCGGAGGTGGAGTTCGTCGCGCGCTACCGTGTCGGCGGCCGCGCCCACCGCCTCCACGAGACCAGCCGCTTCCTGCTGCAGGACGGCCGCTGGTACTACGTCGACGGCATCATCCACGGCTGACGCAAGCGCTGTGGGCACGCGCATAATCCGAACATCGACCGCCCATCCGCGCTGCACGCCGAGCACACCCAGGCCATGAACCTCGAAAAAGTCATCTTCGGTTTCTTCATCGTCCTTGCCGCCACGCTGAACTTCGGCTTCTTCGTCGGCGACATCGACAACCCGGCACACCACGATGTGTATGAGCTGTTCGCCGCCCTGGTCGTCAGCCTGATCGCAACCGTGCTCAAGTTCGGCGACCGCACGCAGATCGGCGCAGTGCACCTCTCGACGAGCCTGGTGGCCGACCTGCAGTTGATCGCAGCCGCCATGGTGTGGGGTTATGCCGCACACGTCTCGGCTTCGGGACTGAGTCCCGAGATGGTGTCGAGGATCGTCTCGCTCTCAGGCGGCGCGCTGTTCGCCAACATCGTCTCGGTGATCATCCTCATCGCCGAGACGATCATGCAGCGCCGCTGAGCCCCGCCGCGCGACAAGGCCCCGACGTGCAAGCCCTGCCCCGCCACCACAGCATCTTCCTCATGATCCTGCGCCGCCTGCGCGCGCCGCTGATCCTGCTGATCGTGCTGATGTCGGTATCCGTGCTCGGGCTGACGCTCGCACCCGGCCAGGACGAGCACGGCAACGTGCAGTACCTCAGCTTCTTCCACGCCTTCTACTTCATCAGCTACACCGCCACCACGATCGGCTTCGGCGAGATCCCCTACAGCTTCTCCGACGAGCAGCGCCTCTGGGTCGTCGTCAGCATCTACCTGTCGGTCGTGGGCTGGGCCTATACCCTCGGCTCGGTGTTCAGCCTGCTCTCCGACCGCAGCCTGCAGCAGGCCATCGCTACACAGCGCTTCGTGCGCGCCGTGCGCCGGCTGCGGGAACCCTTCTACCTGGTGTGCGGCTACGGCGAGACCGGCCGCCTGATCTGCAGCGCGCTCGAGCGCATAGGGCTGCGCTCGGTGGTGATCGAGATCGACGAGGCCAGGGTTGGCGAGATCGAGTTGCACAGCTTCTCCGCCGATGTGCCGGCGCTGTGCGCCGACGCATCCAGCCCGGAGACACTGAAGTACGCTGGCCTCACTCACCCGCACTGCGCAGGCGTGATCGCCCTGACGAACCAGGACGCCACCAACCTCGCCATCGCGATCGCCGCCCGCCTGCTGGCGCCGAAGCTGCCGGCACTGTGCCGCGCGGAGCACCGGGAAACCGCCGCCAACATGGCGTCCTTCGGCACCCGCCACATCATCAACCCCTTCGAGCGCTTCGGTGAAACGCTCGCCCTCGCCCTGCATGCCCCGGCCGCCTCGCAACTGCTCCGCTGGCTCGCCGGCCTGCCCGGCAGCACCGTAGAGCGCCGGCGCGATCCGCCCCGCGGCCACTGGATCGTTTGCGGCCATGGGCGTTTCGGCCGCTCGATGGTCGACGCGATGGACGCCGAGGACCTGCCGGTGACGATCATCGACCGCAACCCGCTGCCCGACGGCACCCATCGCTGGGTACATGGCGACGGCACGGGCGCCGGCGCCCTCCGCGAAGCCGGCGTGCTGCAGGCAACCGGCATCGTCGCCGGGACAAGCTCCGACGTCGACAACCTGTCGATCGCGGTGACCGCGCGCGAACTGAACCCCGGCCTGTTCGTGATCCTGCGCCAGAACCAATCCGCCAACCAGGCGCTGTTCGACGCCTTCGAGTCCGACATCACCGTGCTGCCGAGCGAGATCATCGCCCACGAATGCCTCGCAATCCTCGGCACGCCCTTGCTCGCCCCCTTCCTGCGCGAAGTGCGCCTGCGCGACGAAACCTGGTGCGCGGCCCAGCTCGAACGCCTGGCCGGCCGCCTGGGCTGGACCGTGCCCGAGGTGTGGAGCGAGCGGGTGAATCTGGCCCGGTCACCCGCCCTGCACAGGCGCCTGATGCAGGGCGAGCACCTGACGCTCGACACCTTGCTGCGTTCGCCCACCGACCGCAGCAGCGCGCTCGATTGCGAGGTCCTCTACCTGGACCGCGATGACGACGATCATCTCCTGATGCCCGCGGGCAGCACGGTGCTGCGAGCGGGCGACGAGCTGCTGCTCGCCGGCACCCGGGACGCGCGGAACGATCTGGCGCTCAACCTCGCCAACGAGCACACCCTCGAGTATCTCGTCACCGGCAAGGAGCTGCCCGGCGGATGGATCTGGGAACGGCTGTCACGCGACAGCCGCCGCCCCATGAAACCGCTCCTGCCCTGACGGCGTCGATCTCGCGCCGTTTTCCCTCAGGCGCCGTCGCCGGCGACGAGCACGATCTCCTCGCCGCCGAGCTGGACACGCTGACCCGGACGCAGCTTGGCGCGCTTGCGGCTTTCGACCCGCCCATCGACCCGCACCTCGCCCGCCTCGACCATCGCATGTGCGGCACCGCCCGAACCCACCAGGCCGACGGCCTTGAGCAGTTGATCGAGCTGGATGTGATCGCCGCGAACGGCAAAGGAAATGCTCATGAAGCGCTCCGCAAAGGGTTCGGCTACCACCCGCATGGGATGCGTACGGGCGTGGCCATGTCAGAATCCGGGAATTGTCGCCCGTTCCGCCTGCCCATGAACAGCTTCTCCGCTACCGCCCCGCTCGACTGCCGCAGCAATGCGCTGCTGGACCTCTCCGAGAAGACGATCCGCAATGCGCTGGCCACCGGCGCACTGCAGCCGATCGAAACCGAAAGCACGACGCTCACCGATCGTGGCTTCAGTTTCTCGGTTCGCTGGGTGTCGTCGCTTGCCCTCAAGGATCGCGCCCGCGTAGACACGGTCACCCGCCGGCGGCCGGACTTCAATCCCTTCCTGCCCCCCGAGCCCGCACTGACGGTCAGCCGACTGGGCGCGCAGCACTTCGTCGTGCTCAACAAGTTTCCGGTGATCGACCATCACCTGCTGATCGTGACACGGGCGTTCGAGGCGCAGACGGCGCCGCTGACGAAGGATGATTTTCGCGCCCTGGCGACCGTGCTCGCCGCACAAGGGGGGCTCGGTTTCTACAACGGCGGCAGCGTCGCCGGCGCAAGCCAGCCGCACAAGCATCTGCAGTGGGTACCCGAAGCAGCCCTGCGCGCTGACGATGGTTTTGCGACCTTCAGCAGCGGGCTGGACAGCCAGCAGACCGCCGAGGCGCAGACCAGGGCAGAACTGCCTTGGCAGCACGCCTTCATGAGCCTGGCCGACATCGACTGGTGCGACGCGCCGCAGGCGGGCAGGCAGCTGCAGCTGACCTTCGAAAGCGCCTGCCGCGCCCTCTCGCTGCCATCGAACGCCAACCCGATGCCACCCTACAACCTGCTGGCAAGCCGCCAGTGGCTTCTGGTCGTGCCCCGCCAGTTCGAGAAATGGCAGGACGTCTCGGTGAACGCGCTGGGCTACGCCGGATCGCTGTTCGTGCGCAGCCCGGCGCAGATCGAGAGATTGCGCGCCGAGGGTCCGCTGGCGGTGTTGCGTGCGGTCGGCTATCCGCGCTGAAGGTGGGCAGACGGGCGACGCTCAGGCGGCCTGCGGCAGCGGCGCGTTGGGCAGCGGAGAACGGGGCAGCGGCGGCAAGCCGATCGTCGCGCGCAGTTCGTCACATTTCGGATTGGGCGAGCCATCCTCGAAATACACCGGGAACTCGCGACAGGGCGTGGGACGGTTCTCGTAGATGGTGCACGCAACCTGCTCGCCCACCTTGCCCGACAGCGCCGAACAGCGGCGCGGCACCTCGTTGCTTCCCTTCATGCAGCGCATCGTGTGGTTGAGCTTCTCGGTCATGCCTGCGGGCACGAATCCCCCGGGTGCGTCGTCTGCCTCGGCCCAGTAGAAGGAGATACGGAAGTGGGTGCAGCAGATGCCACAACTGATGCAGGGATTCGGGTCTTCCATGAGCGCTTTCTGGAGCAGGTTGCAGGACCGGGTTCGGCGCGCATTCTAGCGGCTCGCACGGCGCCTGCAAGAGACGGAAAGCGCTTTTCGATCAATCGTTTGCGGACAATATTTCAGCAATAGAACTGTCATTGCACGACAGTCCTCCCCTTGAGCGCGCGCCCCTCGTCACGCACGGGCGCGAGACTGCGGCACGGAGGGCGCCGCAATCCGCTCAAGGGAAGCCGTGGCCCGGCCTCAGCTCAACGCACCGCAGCACTTCTTGTACTTCTTGCCGCTGCCGCAGGGGCAGGGGTCGTTGCGACCGGGGCCGGCGACGGCGGGCGCGGCCGGCGCATCGGCCTGCAGCACCTGCGGCGCCGGCAGGCCGATGTCACGCCAGTGGGCGTAGATGTCATTGACCGCCTCGCCCAGCGCCCCCAGCCAGCCGAGGCGCGTCTCGTCGTCGGCCTCGGCAGCGGAATCCTCGGCCCACGGCGCCAGCACTTCGTCGAGCGTCTCGCGCACGGCCTCGACCGCCTCGGCGTCGAGTCCCTCCTCCCAGCCTTCCGGCCAGAGGTCGAGCCCCTGGGCGAAGCCCTCCAGCCACTCCTCGCCAATCTTTAGCGGATCGCCCTCTGCGATGGCGAAGCAGAACGGCTCCCAGCACACCTCTTCCTCATCGTCCAGGCCGAGGGTGGTCACCATCTCGTTGTGGTAGGCCTTCACCAGTCGGATCGCGCGCTGCAGCCCACTGCCGCCGCCAAAGCTCGCTTCTTCTCCATGCGCCGACCACACGTTGGGCAACCAGCGTTCGACCGCAATCGGCCGCGGCGAAATGAGCACGCCGGCGAGGAAGCCGTCGAGCATCTCGAGATCCATGCAGTCCTCGGGCACGATGTCCGAGGTCAGCACCTCTTCGAGCGCCTCGAAGTCGTCATCGCTCATCAGGTAAGGATTGTCTTGCTGGGGCGTGGTCTCGGTCATGGCAGTTCTCCGGAAATGGGACGAAGGGTGGCCCAAGCCACGGTGATCGGCAAGTCAAATCTCGCGCGGGTGCGCCACAGGGCGCGCAGCGTCGAGGTCGAGCGTGAGCCGGTAAAGGGTCTGCCCCGAGTCGCGGTACTTGCGCTCGAACGGTGTCAGCGGCACCTCGGCCTCGAACGCGCCCCAGGGCACGTCGTGCCCGAGCACGATCGACAGCGCGGTGGCCATCTCGTGCATATAGACATCCCAGTTGCTGCGGCATTCCAGCACGCCGCCCAGCCGCGGAATGAAGGGGAACACGGGGTGGGCATGCCAGCGCCGGGCGAGATGGCCGATCTTGGGCCAGGGATTGGGATACAGGATGTAGTGCCGGGCGAGCCGCAGGTCGGCCTCGTCGAGCAGGCGCCAGAAATCGACCAGATCCGCACGCACGAACACCAGGTTGCGCGGCATCAGCGCATCCGGATAGGGCTTCTTGCGTTCGAGGCGGTCCTGTGACTGATCGACGCCGATCACCCAGTGCTCGGGATGGGCGCGTGCGATCTGGATCGTGCTGTGTCCGACACCGCAGCCGGCATCGAGGATCAGCGGCGCAGCGCGGTTCCAGTCTGCGAGGGCCGCATCGAAGGCTTCCCGGTTATAGGGCGCGATCGGTTTGCGGAAAGGCTCGGCAAGGTGTTTGCGCACCACCGCCTCGAGGCGCTCATGCACGCCGGACTGGGCGCTTTGCGGGATACGGGAATTGGCGTAGCTCATGATGAATCCAGTCTGTTGCGGCGTGCGGGCTCAGGCGGCTTCGAGCAACCGCAGCGCCCTGGCCGGCGCCATTGGGCGGACCGCGGCGGCCGGCACGCCATGCAGCACGAGCATGCACTCGATCTCGGGCAAGGTGCGCAGGGGGCGGATCGCCGCGAACAGATGCTGAGCCTGCAGGTAGTTGCGCGCCAGCAGGTGCAGCCACTGCTTGATGCGGCCGGGTGCATGCCGTGGCTCGACCTTGCGCAGCACCCGGTCGCGGAAATCGCCCAGCAGCGGCAGGAGGGCAGCCCACTCGCGGGCACGTTCGTCGGCATCGGGCACATCGAGCCGGCCGGCACGGATACGCGCGGCCAGAAAGGGATCGGCGACCGCGCCACGGCCCAGCATCACATCGGCGGCGCCCGACACCGCCCGGCAACGCTGCCAGTCCGCCGCAGACCACACTTCGCCGTTGGCCACCACCGGCACCGCGACCGCTTCGGCGATGCGCGCCACCCATTCCCAGTGCGCCGGCGGCCGGTAACCGTCGGCCTTGGTGCGCGCATGCACAACCAGCCCCCCGGCACCACCATCGACCAGCGCCTGGGCACATTCGACGGCACGTCCCGGATCGTTGATGCCAAGCCGCATCTTCGCCGTCAGCGGAATCCGTTGCGGAACGGCGCGGCGCACCGCTGCCGCGATGCGGCCGAGCAGTTCCGGCTCATCGAGCAGGGCCGCGCCGCCACGATGGCGATTCACCGTCGGTGCCGGACAGCCGAAGTTGAGGTCGATGCCCGCCGGCGCCAGCGCCGCGAGCCGCGCGGCATTCTCCCCCATGCAGGCCGGGTCCGAGCCGAGCAGTTGCACCCGCACCGGAGTCCCTCCTACGGTTCGACTGCCCTGCTGAAGCTCCGGGGAAAGACGGCGGAAGAAGCGTTCGGGCAGCAGCGTGCCGGACACGCGCGCGAACTCGGTCACTGCATAGTCGTATCCGCCTGACGCGGTGAGCACCGCGCGCAAGACGTCATCGAGCAGACCTTCCATGGGGGCGAGCAGAAGACGCAAGCCGGGAATTCCTATCAGACAATCGGACGGACGCGTGCCGAAGCGGGCCGCGCAAAGGACCGCAATTCTAATGCAGTCCGGCGCGAAACCCCTTTTTTCGCTTGCCAGTCCTTGCGCGCCAGCGGATAATCTCGCCTCTTTACCAATCAGGGCGGTCACAACCGCCGCCCGCTCGAATCAGGAATCGATCATGAAAGCGGACATCCATCCGAAGTACAACGACGTGAATGTGACCTGCTCCTGCGGCAACACCTTCGTCACCCGCTCCACCCTCGGCAAGCCCCAGTACCACGTCGAAGTCTGCTCCGCATGCCACCCGTTCTACACCGGCAAGCAGAAGATCGTCGACACCGCCGGTCGCGTCGAGCGCTTCCGCCAGAAGTACGGTAACGTCCAGCGCGCCAGCTGATCCCGGCCGCGACACTGGAACATGCGCCCGCCTGCGGGCGCACCGCAAGAAAGGCAGCTGCGGCTGCCTTTTTTCACGTCTGGCCGCATGCCCCATGCATCTCCGGCCTTTGGCCGGCATTGCATCCCGCCGTCCGGGGCTTTGCCTCGATCAACGCTCCGCCCCACAATGCGCGAATGACTCGAGAACCCGAAACACCTTCCCTGCTGCAGCGCCGCATCTACGGCACCGTCGGCATCGCGGTGCTGGTGGCCCTTTACCTGCTCGTCGGTCTTGTCGGCCACGACCCCTGGCGCGGCGATGACGCGCGCTACCTCGGTCCGATCCTGAGCATGCTGCGTGGTGAGGGCTGGCTGTTCCCGATGCTGGCGGGCGAGCCACTCGTCGACTACCCGCCGCTCTACTACTGGGTGGGTGCCCTGCTAGCCTGGGCCGGAAGCGGGTTCCTCGCACTGCACGAGGGCGCACGGCTCGCCAGTGCGGTATTCGTCGCCATTGGGGTGTATTTTTCCGCGCGTACCGCCGAGGCGCTGTATGGCCGCCCGGCCCGGACGCCCGCCGCGCTGCTGACGATGGGCGGGCTTGGCCTCGTGCTGCACGCCCACGAGATCCAGCCCCTGCTCGCCGTGCTGGCCATGCTGGCGATGACGCTGCGCGGCCTCGCACTGGTGCCGCAGCAGCCTGTCGCCGGCAGCCTGCTGGCCGCCGCAGGCACGGCGCTCGCATTTCTCGCCGGCGGCATCGGGGGCCTGATCGCCACCGCCCCCCTGTTGCCACTGGTGATGATGCTCAGCGCCGACTGCCGCACGCCGCGCGCCAGTGGCGCGCTCTTGCTGGGACTCTGCCTGGCCCTCGCGCTTGCGGCGCTGTGGCCGCTGGCCATCCACCTGAGTCAGCCCGATCAGCTGGGTCTCTGGCTGCGCGGCGAATGGGCACGCTTGAGCGGCCCGGCGCTGTCGGGTGGCGACATCGTGCGCGGACTCGAACTGCTGGGCTGGTTCACCTGGCCGCTGTGGCCCATCGTGCTGTGGAGCCTGTGGCGCGCCCGCCGCACCATCAGCCAGTTGCGCTGGCTGCTGCCGCTGCTGAGCGCCGTCCTCGTGCTGACCCATTTCGTCATCCAGGGCGACCTGTCCCAGGCCAACGCCCTGCCCCTGATTCCGGCGATGGCGCTGCTGGCCGCCGCCGGCGTACCCACACTGCGCCGCGGCGCCGCCAACGCCTTCGACTGGTTCTCGCTCATGAGTCTGGCCGTATTCGGCATCCTCGTCTGGCTCGCCTGGTCGGCGCAGGCCGTGGGCTGGCCGCCAGGCCTGGCCCGGCACGTGGCGCGCAATGCGCCGGACTTCGTGCTGCACCAGCCGGGCCTGCAGCTTGCGCTCGGCGCCGGCATCACCCTGCTGTGGATCGCGCTCGTCTCCAGGCTGCCGCGCTCGAGTTCGCGGGCGCCGGCAAACTGGGCCATTGGCCTGACGATGCTGTGGTGTCTGGCGGTCGTGCTGCTGATGCCGTGGTTCGACAACGGCCGCAGCTACCGCGAGACCGTTCGCTCGCTCGAGATCGCCGTGGCGGGCGAGCGCAGCAGCACGCCCGGCGCCTGCATCGCCAGCACCGGTCTGCCGGACCACGTGAAGAGCTCGCTGGATTACTTTGCCGACATCCGGACCGTACCGATCGTAGGCGACAGCACGCCCTGCCCGCTGCTGCTGGTCATGAACGACCGCAAGCCCGTCATGCGGCTCGCACCCGAATGGAAACCCGTGTGGGAATTCCGCCGCGGGGCCGGCCGCCGCGCCGAAACCTTCACGCTGCTGCGACGCGAAGGGTCCTGATACCTCATTCCAGGCGCAGGAAATTGTCGCGGTAGTGGCGCAGTTCGGAGATGGACTCCTGGATGTCGGCCAGCGCCGTGTGTGCGCCCGACTTCTTCACGCCGGCGTACACCTCGGGCCGCCAGCGCTTGGCGAGTTCCTTCAGCGTGGAGACGTCCAGGTTGCGGTAGTGGAACCAGGCCTCGAACTGCGGCATCCAGCGCGCGAGGAAACGGCGGTCCTGGCACACCGAGTTGCCGCACATCGGCGAGGTGCGCGCGGGCACCCACTCCTTCAGGAACTCGATCATCTGCGCCTCGGCCTCGGCCTCCGACACCGTCGACGCACGCACGCGATCGATGAGACCGGACTTGCCGTGGGTGTTCTTGTTCCAGTCGTCCATCGCATCGAGCACCTCATCGGGCTGATGCACGGTGATCACCGGCGCCTCGGCGATGGTCTCCAGCTTCTCATTGGTCAGCACGATGGCGATCTCGATGATGCGATCGCCATCGGGTTCGAGGCCGGTCATCTCCATGTCCAGCCATATCAGGGTGTTCGGGTCCTGTGCCATAATCCGTGCGCCTTTCTGACGTATTCATGCGAAACATTCGAGGGCGCGATTGTGTCACAGAACGTGTTGGCATTCGGCGCAGACCGGAGCCGACGCCCGAACCGCCCGTCGCCTGTCGGCCCGGGCCTGCCTGAAACGCTCGACCCCACGACCGCACCATGTCCGCAGACCCTGTTTCCTCCGCTGCCAGCGGTTTCGCCGCCCTCTTCGTCACGCTGCTGCTGCTGAGCCTGGTCGTCAAGACCGGGCTGATGCGACGCCAGATCCGCCATGTGCTGGCGCGCCGCGAGCAAGTTCCGCAGGCCTTCGCCGAATCGATCACCCTCGCCTCGCATCAGCGCGCAGCCGACTACACCGCCGCGCGCATGCGCCTGGCGATGTCCGAGATCGCGGTAAGTGCGCTGTTCGTGCTGCTGCTCACCCTGGGCGGCGGACTGCAGGCGATCCATGACGCCTGGTCCGCCATGTTCCCGCCGGGCGGCATCGCCCATGGCGTTGCCCTGCTGGCCACGCTCGGTGTGCTCGGCTGGCTGATCGACCTGCCGTTCGTGCTGGTCAAGACCTTCGTCATCGAAAAACGCTTCGGCTTCAACCGCATGACGCCGGGCCTGTTCGCGGCCGACACCGCACGCGAGGCTGCACTGGCCGCGGCGATCGGCCTGCCGCTGCTGGCCGTGCTGCTGTGGCTCACCGCCGCGATGGGCAGCCTGTGGTGGCTGTGGGTATGGGCCTTCTGGCTGTCGTTCAACCTGCTGGTGATGCTGATCTGGCCGACCTTCATCGCTCCGCTGTTCAACCGCTTCACCCCGCTCGCCGACGAGGCGCTCAAGACCCGCGTCGAAGGCCTGCTGGCGCGCTGCGGCTTCCAGTCCAAGGGTCTGTTCGTCATGGACGGCTCGCGACGCTCGGCCCACGGCAACGCCTACTTCACCGGCTTCGGCGCCTCCAAGCGCATCGTGTTCTTCGACACCCTGCTCGACAAGCTCAACCCGGACGAAGTCGAGGCGGTGCTGGCGCACGAACTGGGCCACTTCCGCCACCGCCACATCATCAAGCGCCTGGCCGTCCTCGCTCCCGCCAGCCTGGCCCTGCTCGCACTGCTGGGCTGGCTGATCGAGCAGCCCTGGTTCTTCACCGGCCTGGGCAGCACGGCCACCGACACCGCGACCGCGCTGGCGCTGTTCTTCCTGGTGTTGCCGGCCTTCACCTTTCCGCTCGCCCCGATCCTGAGCTACTGGTCACGGGTGCACGAGTTCGAAGCCGACGCGTATGCCGCACAGCAGACGCGCGCGGCCGATCTGGTCGCCGCGCTGGTCAAGCTGTACCGCGACAATGCCTCGACACTGACACCCGACCCGCTCTATTCGCGTTTCTTCGATTCCCACCCGCCGGCCGCCCTGCGTGTCGCCCGCCTGCAGTCCCTGCAGTCCTGACCCCCACCAGAGGAGACGAGAACATGACGACCCCGCGCCCCCACACCCGGAATGCACTTCGTATCGCTGCGAGCATCGCCCTCGCCAGCCTCGCCGCGCCGGCCGTGGCCGATCCCTTCCCCGGCGCTGACCTCGCCGTCGCCAAGCAGATGCATGCCGCGCAATGCGTCGAATGCCATGCCAAGCGCTTCGGCGGTGAGGACGGCTCGGAGATCTACACTCGCTTCGACCGCCGCGTGACCACCCCCAGCGGACTCGCGCAGCAACTCACCGCCTGTACCACGATGCTCAACCTCGATCTTTTTCCCGAAGACGAGCATCACCTCGCGGGCTATCTCAACACGCACTACTACAAGTTTCAGTGACCCAACGACACCAGCGCAGTAACAAGGGCGCCTCCGCGATCGAGGGCGTGATCGTTGCCGCCTTCGGCCGCCATTACGAAGTCGCAACGCCTGCGGGCCGCCTGCAGTGCTACCCGCGTGGCAAGAAAAGCAGCTTCGCCTGCGGCGACCGGGTCGCGGTCGTTCCCGGCGGCGACGGCCAGGGCGTGATCGAAACCCTGCACCCGCGCCGCAACCTGCTGTGGCGTTCGGATGCCTTCCGCGAAAAGCTGATCGCCGCGAACCTCAGCCATATCCTGATCGTCGTCGCGACCGAGCCGGGCTTTTCCGATCTGCTGGTGTCACGCTGCATCGTCGCCGCCGAAAGCCAGGACATCACGCCCCTGATCGTGCTGAACAAGGCCGACCTGGGGGAACGACTCGAGGCGGCGCGTGCGCAACTCGCCCCCTTCCGCGCACTCGGCTATGAGGTCATCGAGGTGTCGGCCCTGAACGGGGCCGAAGGGCTGATGAAGCGCCTGGCGGGTCTCCACGCCATCCTCGTGGGGCAGTCCGGCATGGGCAAGTCGACGCTGACCAACGCCCTGATCCCGGAGGCGAATGCCGCCACCCGCGAGATTTCCGAAGCCCTGGATTCGGGCAAGCACACCACGACCTTCGCCCGCCTCTACGCGCTGGACGGCACTGCGCCCGACAACGCCCACGGCTGGCTGATCGACAGCCCGGGCCTGCAGGTCTTCGGCCTCGCCCACCTCGCAGCGGACGACCTCGCCGAATCCTTCATCGAGTTTCGCCCGCTGCTGGGCCAATGCCGCTTCCGCGATTGCCGGCACGAAGCCGAACCCGGTTGCGCACTGCTGGCGGCGCTGGCCGACGGTCGCATCCATCCTCGGCGCTTCGAGCACTACCGCACCATTCGCGCCGAGATCGCCGAAGCGAAACGACTCAACCCCGGCTGGTAAGGCCGGGACTCAAGCTGCCAGCAGGAAGTCGCGTACGACGGCGATCTGCGCGGGATCCATCAGCATCGGCGCGTGACCGACGCCAGCAAACTCGACCGTCCGCGCCCGCGGGCCCTGCTCGGCCATGGCAAGGAAGGTCGAGCGCTCCAGCAGGTCGGACTCGGCACCGCGCAGGGCCAGGGTCGGACAGGCGACGCGCTCGTACACCGGCCACAGGTCGATGTCCTCGCTGACGGGCGCCGCGCGGAAGACATCGCCCAGGCCCGGGTCGTACACCATCGCAAAGCCGCCGCCGGGACCACCCACCGGACGCACCGAAAAGTTGGTGAGGTGCCGCCACTGGGCATCGCTCAGCGGACCGAAGGGCGCGCTCACCATGCGGATATAGGCCTCGGCGGCCTCCATCGTCGGGAACTTCGGCGCCGTACCCACGTACTGTGCGATGCGCTGCAACGACACCGCAGTGATCACCGGACCGACATCGTTGAGCACCAGCCGCGCGATCGGGGTATGTGGCTGACTGGCGACGAGCATGCCGATGATGCCGCCCATCGATGTGCCGACCCAGTTCACCTGCTCGACGTCGAGCCGCGCGATGAGCGTGATCATGTCCGCCACGTAAAGCGGGAAGCCGTAGTCGGCCTTCACCGCCAGCCAGTCGCTGCGCCCGCGCCCCACCACGTCCGGACACACGACGCGGAAATCGTCGGCCAGCGCCCGGGCGAGATCGTCGAAATCGCGTCCGTTGCGTGTCAGCCCATGAACACAGACAACGACACGCGGATTGTCCGGCGCCCCCCATTCCGTGTAGGCCATGCGATGCAAGCCATGAGGTCCGATGCACTGGACGTGCCGTTCCCGCACCCCCTCCAGCGGGCGGGACACTCGATGAGACGACGGAACGGCAGCATTCGGTTCGAAAGACAGGGACATGGCAGGGAGCTGTGGTTGACGCGACGAGCCCGAGTCTAGCACCGCTGCGGACAGGCCCCGTGCCACGCATTCAGCGGCCATGCCAGTAGCGGGGCTCGACCTGCCGCTGCGCGCTCAGTTCGACGCCGTCGCCCTCCCCGGGCGGAAACAGCGCGTGGACCGCACCCTGGCTGTCAGTCCGCCAGTTGCGCGCACCGGCCTGCGCCCAGCGCGCCCACACCTCGGGATGCGGATGGCCGAAGGGATTGCGGTGACCGGCGGAATGGATCACCGCCTCGGGCAGGGTCGCCACCACGAGCGCGTCCGATGACGACGAACGACTGCCGTGATGGCCGCTCACCACGACCTCGGCCGCCAGCTCACCACCGCCACCGTGCTCACGCTCGACGATGTCACGCTCGGCCGCGGCACCGACGTCGCCCATGATCAGCAGGCGCCCTGCGGCGTTGCTCACCCGGAGCACGCAGGAACCGTCGTTGTCTTCGGTCGACGCGCGGTGTTGCATCGGCGGTGTCGGATGCAGGAACTCGAAACCGACGCCATCCCACGACCAGCCCGCGCCTGCAAGACAGGGTGTCACGCGGACGCTGTCCAGGCCTGCCCGATGCGGCGCATCGGGAAACGCGCCCCCCATCAGCCAGCGCTCCACCGCGATGCCACGGGCGACACTCTCCGCCCCGCCGACGTGATCCTTGTCACCGTGCGAAAGCACCACGGCGTTCAACCGGCTCACCCCCGCGGCAGCCAGATAGGGCAGCACCACCCGGTCGCCGGCATCCGCACTCGTGCCATAGGGCGGCCCCGCATCGAACAGCAGGTCATGTCTGGCGGTCTGCACATGCACGGCGAGCCCCTGACCGACATCCAGCACCGTCACCCTGAATGCGCCCTCTTCCGGACGAGCGCCCTGCCAGGCCACCAGAGCGGCAACGAGCACCGCAGCGGCCAGCCGACCCGGCGTGCCCCGCGGCAGCAGCAGGATCATCATCCCGACCACCGCAGCCAGCGCCAGCCACAATGGTGGCGAAGGCTGGCGCCACAGCGCCATGTCCAAGCCCGACAGCCACTCCACCCAGCGCATCGTGACGGCGGTCACCGCATGCGCCAGATGCAATGGAAACTCGAACGGCAGCAACGCAGCGACCAGCACCAGCGGCGTCACGACGAAGCTGACGACCGGAATGGCGAGCGCGTTGGCAAGCGGCGACAGCACCGGAAAGGCATTGAACATCAGCACCAGCAGAGGCAGCAGCGCAACGCTGATCCCCATCTGGATGCGCAGCGCAGCCCGCCATTGCGACTCGCGCGCGGGCCGACCCGTGATCAACAGCAGGATCACCCCCACCGCGCCAAAGGACAGCCAGAAACCCGCCGACAGGCATGCCCACGGGTCGGCGATCAGCACGCACAGCAGGGCCACCGCCAGCACGCGGGACGGTGCCGCACGGCGATCAGACAGCAGCGCCGCCACGACGACCGCAAGCATGATCAAGGCACGTTGCACCGGAATACCCAGACCGGCCAGCAACCCATACGCAGCCGCCGCCCCCAGGGCAGCGATCGCCTGTGCCTTGCGTACCGGCCAGCGCAACACCAGTGCCGTCCGGCGGCGCCACACCCAGCCGGCGACGGCACCTGCAACGGTCGCCACCAGCGTGATGTGAAGCCCGGAGATGGCCACCAGATGGGCAATGCCGGTGCGCCGGAACACCTCCCACTGCGCCGGCGAGATGCCGCGCTGCTCACCGATCGCCAGCGCGACCAGCATGCCGGAATAGGGCCTGTCGCCGAGCGCGACGATGAAGCGCTCACGGATGTCGCCTCTTAGCCGATGAATCCACTGCATGGCCGATCCGGGCTCCGCAGCCAGCCGCTCGGCCGATCCGCGCACATGCCCGGTGGCGCGGACGCCCTGCTCGAGGAGCCAGGCCTCGTAATCGAACCCACCCGGATTAGCCTGGCCATGGGGGCGTTTCAGGCGCACGGAGAAGCGCCACGCCTCGCCAGCGCGCACGACCGGGAGCGCTGCCATCCCGTCCCGTGGGCGGTACCACGACAGGAGCAGGTGCTGCGGCACCCCCTCGGGCGGCGACGCGAGCTCGAAGTGAAAACGTACGCCCTCGTCCAGCAGTTGCGGCAGCGCGCTCACGCGGCCGGCGACCATCACATCGCGGCCTTCCAGGTCGCTCCGCAGCGCATCCGCCAGGCGCCAGTCGGCGCGCACCGCAGCCCAGGAGAATCCGAGCACGGCGGCGCATGCCAGCACGACACAGCGTTGCCCGAAAGACCACGACCGACCCGCAGTGCGAGTGCCTGTGCCCCTGCTGCCGAGGGACAGCAGCATCGCCGCCGCGGCCGGCCCCTGCGCCAATACCAGCGCCAATGCCAGCACCACTCCCAGCACCACTCCCAGCACCGCTCCCAGCGCACTCTCGGTCACCGGCAGGTCCGGCTGCATCTGGAGCACGACGACCCCCAGGGCGAAACTTGCGGCGAAGCGTCTCATGTCCGCCATGTTGCCATTGGCATACACACACGGACAATCCGGCCCGCACCCTGTCCTCGCAAATTCACGTTCTGCGACACATTCGCCGCCTTCGGCCGTACCTTGTCCCGGCGGCCCGCTGCTAAACTCCCGCGCACCAGACATCATGCGCAAACGGCTCAAGAACCTCCTGCCCGATCATGCCGCGATTCACGACAATCGCTGGCTGCGGCCGTTCGCATCGACGCTGCTGCATCCGCGCCTGTGGCACCTCAACCGCCATTCCGCTGCGGGCGCCGTCGCTGTCGGACTCTTCTGCGGCCTGATCCCGGGGCCGCTGCAAATGCTCGGCGCAGCAATCTTCTGTGTGCTGTTCCGCGTGAATCTGCCGCTGGCGCTGATCACCACGCTCTACAGCAACCCGCTCACCATCGTCCCGCTGTATGTGCTCGCCTTCGGGCTCGGCAAGCTGGCGCTCGGCGATGGCGAGGCCGAGTTCACGGCACCGCCCGACCTGGATGGCCTCGCCATCGCCAACTGGATCCCGATGCTCATCGACTGGATGGCGAGCCTTGGGAGACCGCTCGCCCTCGGCCTGGTGCTGCTGGCCGCCCTGCTGTCGGTGACCGGCTATGTCGCGGTCAAATGGACCTGGCGAGCCTGGCTGATCCGCCAGTGGCGCAAGCGGCAGGCAAAGAGTCCGCAGCCGTAAACGCGGCACGGGCCCGCAGGCCCGTGCCGTTAACGTTGCGCGCCCGTTCCGGACGCGACTGCGTCACAACTGGAAGCGCTCCACCTGCTTGCGCAGGTTTGCCGCCAGGCTCTCCAGCAGGTCGGCCGTCGCCGTCGTCTGGTGCACCGCCACGCTGTTCTCGCTCGCCATCGTTGCGATGCGCTCCACGTTCTGCGCAATCTCGTTGCTCGCCGTGCTCTGCTCGCTGAGCGCCAGCGAAATCTCCCGCACCGCGGCCAGCACCTGCTGCGCCCCGTCGTTGATCTGCGCCATCGAGGCCCCCGCCTGGTTGCTCAACGCCACCCCGTCGCGCACCCGCTGCACACCCTGTTGCATCGTATCGACTGCCCGGCCCGTGCCGTCCTGGATCGCCTGTACCATGCTAGCGATCTCCTGCGTCGCCAATGTCGTACGCTCGGCCAGCTTCCTGACCTCGTCGGCCACCACCGCGAAACCGCGGCCCGATTCCCCGGCGCGCGCCGCCTCGATCGCCGCGTTCAGCGCCAGCAGGTTCGTCTGGTCGGCAATCTCGCGAATCGAGCCGACGATCGCCGTGATCTCGCGCGACTTCTCGCCCAGTTCGCGGATGGCGTCACTGGACTGATCCACTGCCTGCGCGATGCGCTCCATCTCCTCGACCGACCTGCGCATCACGACGCCACCTTCGGTCGACAGGCGCCCCGAGGCCTCTGCCAGCTGCTGCGCCGTGCCGGCGTGGCGCGAAATCTCCTCCACGCCCACGGTCATCTCCTCGACCGCGACCGCCACGTCGGACGCCGACTGGCTCTGCGCGTCCGAACCGTCCGACACCCGCCGCGCCGAGGCCGACAGTTCGGTTGCAGAGCTCCCCACCTGGCTCGCCCCTTGCTGGATCTCGCGGATCAATGCGGCGACCTCGTCGGCCATCACGTTGAACTGCGCTGCGACTTCCGACAGTTCGTCGCGCGCCGAAAATTCGACGCGCGTGCGGTAGTCGCCCGCCGCGTAGCGCTTGGCACCGGCCGACAGCTCGCGCACCGAGCGCACGATCGCCAGATACACCGCGGTGAAGAGATAGCCCGCGACAAGCATCGCCACCACCGAAAGCGCAATCTGTAACTGCAGCCGATCCGACAGCAGGTCGAGCCGCTGCTGCAGCAACTGCCCGGTCTGCGGACGCAGCACTTCATCGAAATTGCGCACCGCCGTGGTGATTGCCTGGGTCGTGAGATCGAAGTAGGCCGGCGCAGCGAGCGTGAACTGCTGTTCGAGGATGTCGCGGGTCACCGCCTGGCGGACGTTCGCGATCGCCGCCGCGATCTCGGTGCGCGAGCGTTCGAGCGCCGCGGCCATCCCGGCATTCGCCTTGCCCGCGCGCTCCAGGCTTTCCAGCAGGGTGGCCTCGGTGCGGGCGATCTCGGCCAGCAGGGCCACCACGCCGTGTTCGTCAGCGCGCAGCACCTCGCGGCGCGCAATGATGTTGGTGCCACGCGCACGAAGCTGTCCCAGGCGCTCGCTCAACTCGGGCAGCGAGGTCAGCAGCGGGCCGATGAGGTTGGAGGTCGCAGGATCCGGATCCTGCGACAAGCCCGACACGCCGCCCAGATCCCCGATCCAGCGCAGCAGGCGTGCAATCGCCTCGGTGTGCGCCTTGAAGCTCTGCGGCGCAGACATCTGGCTGGCGCCCGCCAGGATGCGCTGCAGCTCGCCACGCGCCGCCAGCCAGTCGGGCTGCAGCGGCTGCCACATCGGCTCGGCCGCGATCGCGGCGTCCAGCTTGGAGATGGCGCCTTCGATTTCGGCCGCCTTCGCCTCGCGTCGGGGAATCAGCCCGGTGCTGCCACCCAGCACGCCAGCGTTCAGGCCACGATGCTGCTGGGCCAGCAGCACCACACCGAAGCCGGCGTCGAACAGCGTCAGGCCGGCGATCTCGCGTTCGGCCACCGTCATGTCCTCGCGCAGGCTGACGAAGATCTGTGCCAGCAAGGCCGCGGCCGACAGACCGCAGACGAGCAGGATCAGGCTGAACTTGAGCGGGTAATTGAGGCGATCCAGAAGCCGGATGGCCGGCAGGAATAGGGCTTTCATTTCGATGTACCGGCGGGAGCCGGCTGCCGTTCTTGATGTTACGAATTATCGGCATGCCCCGTCGTAACTTAATGACCCGCATCAATATGGCGGGCACTGCTGTCCTTTTCTACGGATAAGTGTGCAGCAATGCCCGGCCATGACAGGCCACCGACCGGGTTCGCGTCGCGACTGGGGATGAGGCCGGTGGGCGAAGCCCCGTTCTCAGTCGAGCCGGCCGTCGGTCAGCCGCAGGGTGCGCTGCGCACGCGCGGCCAGGCTTTCGTCGTGGGTGACGATGACGAAGCTGGTCGACAGCCGCTCGTTGAGCGACAGCATCAGGTCGAAGACGGCCTCCGCGGTGCGGCGGTCGAGGTTGCCCGTCGGCTCGTCGGCCAGCACGCAGGCTGGCTGCGTCACCAGCGCCCGTGCGATCGCCGCGCGCTGGCGCTCGCCGCCCGACAGCTCACCCGGCGCATGCGTCAGGCGGTGTCCCAGCCCCACTTCGCGCAGCATGGCGGCCGCCTGCTCATCCGCCGCAGCCTTGTCGACACGGCGGATGTAGAGCGGCATTGCCACGTTCTCGAGCGCGGAGAACTCGGGCAGCAGGTGGTGGAACTGGTAGACGAAACCCAGCGCACTGTTGCGCAGGCGGCCGCGCTCGGTCTCCGACAGCGTGGAGAAATCGCGTCCCATCAGCCGCACCGATCCTGCGCTGGGCACGTCCAGTCCACCCAGCAGGTGCAGCAGGGTGCTCTTGCCCGAGCCCGAGGCACCGACGATCGCCACGCGCTCTCCGCGCTGCACAGAAAGGCTCACCCCGTCGAGCACAGCCACAGCGTCCGCGCCCTCACGGAAATGCTTCGCCAGCCCGTCGCAGGCCAGTACCGGATCATCCTGCTTCATCGCAGCCTCACTCATAGCGCAGGGCCTCCGCCGGATTCACGCGCGACGCGCGCCAGCTCGGATACAGCGCCGCGAGCAGCGTCAGCACGAAGGACACCGACACGATGCTGATGACGTCGGCGGGCAGCACCTTCGACGGCAGCTCGTTGATGTAGTAGATCTCCTTGTTCCACAAGGTCGCGCCGGTAACGGCCTCGAGCGCCGGGATCACGACGTCGAGGTTGTTTGCGATCGCCAGCCCGCCGACGACACCGGCCAGCAGGCCGACCAGGCCGATGATCGAACCCTGCAGCACGAAGATCGTCATGATCGACGCGGGGCTCGCGCCCAGCGTGCGCAGGATCGCGATATCGGCGTACTTCTCCTGCACCGCCATCACCAGCGTCGACACGATGTTGAATGCGGCGACGGCGACGATCAGGAACAGGATCAGGGTCATCATCGTTTTCTCCAGTGCGACGGCACGGAAGAAGTTGGCGTGACTGCGCGTCCAGTCGTTGACCATCAGCCCCGGTTCGGTGATCAGTCCGGCCAGCTCGCGGGCCACGCGCGGCGCCGCGAACAGATCCGCCAGCTTCAGGCGCACGCCGCTCACCGCGTCGCCCAGCCGGTACAGGGCCTGCGCATCCTCGACATGCACCAGGGCCAGGCCCGAGTCGTACTCGTACATGCCGGCCTCGAACACCCCGACCACCTCGAACTGCTTCACCCGCGGCAGCACGGCCGCCGGCGTCACCAGCCCCTGGGGCGCAATCAGCGTGACCTTGTCGCCGAGCTGGACGCGCAGTGCCAGCGCCAGGTCCCGCCCCAGCACGATGCCGAAACGACCGGGCTGCAGCGCATCGAAGCTGCCCGCCTTCATGTAGGCGCCAAAGTCGGCGACCTTGTCCTCCTCGCTCGGGATCACGCCGCGCACGATGGTGCCGCGTACGCCCTCGTCGAAGGACAGCATGCCCTGCTCCTGCACATAGGGCGCGGTCGCGAGCACAGAGGGATGACGCCGTGCATCCTCGGCGACCTGCTGCCAGTTGTAGAGCCCGCCGTCCATGCTCTGCACCTGCACGTGCGAGGCGACGCCGAGGATGCGCGAGCGCAGTTCCTCCTGGAAACCGTTCATCACCGAAAGCACGACGATCAGCGCCGCGACACCGAGCGCGATGCCCAGCATGGAAACGAAGGAGATGAAGGAGATGAAGCGGTTGCGGCCCTGGGCACGCTTGCGCGAGCGGGTGTAGCGCAGGCCGACAAGGAATTCGTAGCGCATCGAGTGGACGGTGTGTTGGGAATGCGACAAGCCCGGCATTGTGCCCGTGGACCGCGCCACGTGGCCAGCGTGAATGGCATCGGACTGTAAGCGCTGGCCGGGCCGGGAAGCGCCGGCGCACTGGTTCGGCACGGCATTTCGTGGAACACTCACGACACGCAGAACGCGGGAGAGCCATGATGGCGCAGCCAGACGACGCACCAGCGATCCGGCCTCAAGGGTTGCTCGACCAGAGCGCCGCGGCCTGGATCGTGCTTGGCGTCCTGCTGCTGTTCACGTTCTCGATGTGGCGCTTCTTCGATGCCCAGCTCGAAGACCGCTCGCACGACCGCTTCCAGCACCAGGTCGACAACGCCCGCAGTGCGCTCAAGAACCGCATGCAGGCCTACGAACAGGTGCTGAATGGGACCGCCGGCCTTTTCGCCGCGAGCACCGAGGTCAGTCGTGCCGAGTTCCGCCGCTACGTCGAGTCCCTCGAACTGGATGAGGCGCTGCCCGGCATCCAGGGAACCGGCTTCACCCTGATGGTCCCGGGCACCCAGCGCCCTGCCCACGAGGCCGCCGTACGTGCCGAGGGCTTCCCCGATTACCGCATCCATCCGGAAGGCGAGCGCGACACCTACAGCACCATCCTGTACCTCGAGCCTTTCGAAGGGCGGAACCTGCGTGCGTTCGGCTACGACATGTATTCCGAACCGATCCGCAGGGAGGCGATGAACCGCGCGCGGGATACCGGGCGTGCCGCCGTGTCGGGCAAGGTCGTGCTGGTGCAGGAAACCGAGGACGACCTGCAGGCCGGCTTCCTGATCTATCTGCCGGTATACCGCGACAACGACGTCGATGACGTGCTGAGCCGCCGTGCGCTGCTGCACGGATTCGTCTACAGCCCCTTCCGCGCCCACGACCTGATGCAAGGCGTATTTGGCAACCCCAGCGGCAACTCCAGCCGCAACACCAGCCGCAACACCAGCGGCACGACGACATATGACGTGGAGATCGAGGTCTACGACCTTGAAGCCGATCCACGAAACCTGCTCTATTCGTCCCGTACCCCCGATCACACGCCCCGCTTCACCACCGACCGCATGGTCGAATTCGGCGGACGGGTTTGGGTCCTGCGCATCGGCAGCAGCGCGCAGTTCGAACAGGACGTTCGCCACTCCGAACCCTACCTCGTGCTTCTGGCCGGCATCGTCGTCGACATCCTCATCTTCGCGGTGATCTACGGCAGCATCCGCCATCGTCGCAAGATGCGCCGTTCCGCGGCCCGCCTGGCCGAAAGCCGGGACGAATTTCGCACGCTGGTCGAAAACGTCCCCGGAGTGGTCTTCCGCTGTGCCCCCCAGCCGCCCTGGCGCATCCTGCACATCAACAAGGGCATCCTCGACCTGACCGGCGAGCCGCCGGAGCACTTCATGGGGCAAGCGCACTCGCTTGCCGAAGTCATCCATCCGGACGACCGGCCGCGGTTCGAAGAGACGATGATGTCCTCGATCCTCGGGCGGACGCCTTACGAGGCCGAGTTCCGCGTCCGCAGCCGCTTTGGTCGGATACATTGGGTCAGCGCACGTGGGCAGGGCGTGTTCGACCGCAACGGCAGCGCGCGCTGGATGGACGGCGTGATGCTGGACATCACCGAGCGCCGGGCGGCCGAGGCCGCCATCCGCCAGCTCGCCTTCATCGACCCGCTGACGCAGTTGCCGAACCGACGCTTCCTGCTCGACCGCCTGCGTCAGGCGCTCGCCAACAGCGACCGCACCCGCCTCTTTGGCGCCCTGCTCTTCATCGACCTCGATCACTTCAAGGACGTCAACGACACCCTTGGGCACGAAGCGGGCGACAGCGTGCTGACCGAGATCTCGCAGCGGCTCAAGCACGGCGTGCGCGAAGGCGACACGGTCGCGCGTCTCGGCGGCGACGAGTTCATCGTCATGCTCGAGAACCTGGGCGACAAGGCGGAGGACGCGGTCGAGAAGGCCGAGGCCATTGCCGGCAAGATCCTCGCCGAACTCGGCGAGCCGCTCACAGTCGGCGGACATGCCGTCACCGCGACACCGAGCATCGGCATTTCAATCTTCTGCGGACAGGACCCGGGCGCCGACGAACTCATCCAGCGCGCCGATCGCGCGATGTACCGCGCCAAGGCCGCAGGCCGCAACCGTATCGAACACCATCTCGCCTTCTGAGTGCGGCGGCGGCGCGCCGGGTTCAGCGCGGGCGACGTACAGGTCGCGGCGTGGCTGCAGCCACAGGCTTGTCGCGCCGGCCCTTGTGCGCCGCCGGACCCGCCGGCTTGCGCTTGGCACAGCCTTCACGACCGGCGGCGGGCGCGGCTGCTACCGGCTGCTGGCGCGGCACCAGGCAATTGGGCCCGTTGCCGATCAGGTCTGCGCGCCCCATCCGCATCAGCCCCTCGCGCAGGACCGGCCAGTTCTCCGGGTCGTGCCAGCGCAGGAAGGCCTTGTGCAGCTTGCGGACCTTGCTGGCACGCGCGGTCTCGACCGTTTCCGAGTCCGCCGACACCTTCTTCAGCGGATTCTTGCGCGAGTGGTACATCGTGGTCGCCAGCGCCATCGGCGTGGGCAGGAAGGTCTGCACCTGGTCGAGGCGGAAATTGTGTGCCTTGAGCCAGAGCGCGAGGTTCAGCATGTCCTCGTCGGTCGTCCCGGGATGCGCGGCGATGAAGTACGGCACCAGATGCTGCTTCTTGCCTGCGAGCTTCGAGTACTTCTCGAACATGCGCTCGAACTCCTCGTACGCGCCGATGCCGGGCTTCATCATCTTGGAGAGGGTGTTCTCCTCGGTGTGCTCGGGCGCGATCTTGAGCAGGCCGCTGACGTGGTGCGTGACGAGCTCCTTCACGTACTCGGGCGAACGCACCGCAAGGTCGTAGCGCAGGCCCGAACCGATGGTGATGCGCTTGACCCCGGGCACCGCCCGCGCCTTGCGGTAGAGCTCGACCAGCGAGGAGTGATCGGTGTTCAGGTTCTCGCAGATGCCCGGATACACGCAGGACAGTCGGCGACAGTTCTCCTCGATCGCCTTGCTCTTGCACGCCATGCGGTACATGTTGGCGGTCGGCCCCCCGAGGTCGGTGATGTGGCCCTTGAAGTCGGGCGACTTGTCGCGGATCTCCTCGATCTCGTGGATGATCGACTCGTGCGAGCGGCTCTGGATGATGCGGCCTTCGTGCTCGGTGATGGAGCAGAAGGTACAGCCGCCGAAACAGCCGCGCATGATGTTGATCGAGAACCTGATCATGTCCCAGGCCGGGATGCGCGCATCGCCGTAGCCGGGATGCGGGGCGCGGGCATACGGACGGTCATAGACGAAGTCCATCTCCGGCGTGGTCAGCGGTACCGGCGGCGGATTGATCCACACGTCCCGCGCACCCGGCCCCTCGCCATGGCACTGCACCATCGCGCGCGCGTTGCCCGGATTGGACTCGAGATGGAAAACCCGCGAGGCATGGGCATACATCACCGCATCGTCCTTCACCTGTTCGTAAGACGGAAGGCGAATCACCGTCTGCGCACGATCGGCACGACGGGCGGCGACACGTTCGGCAGCCGGCACGATGCGCACCGGCTGCGCGCCATCTGCCGCAGGCTTGGGAACGGCAGCAGCCGGCTCCATGGCGTAGGGGTCGGGATGCGTGTCGATGCGGCCCGGCTTGTCGAGCGCGAGTGAATCGATCTCGTGCCATTGCTCCGACGGCCGCCAGCCCGGCCTGACCATGAAGGCCGTGCCGCGCAGGTCGCGGATCGACTCGATCGGCTCGCCGGCCGCCAGGCGGTGGGTCAGCGCCACCAGCGCGCGCTCGGCATTGCCGAACAGCAGGATGTCGGCCTTCGAGTCCGGCAGCACCGAACGCCTTACCTTGTCGGACCAGTAGTCGTAGTGCGCGATGCGGCGCAGCGAGGCCTCGATGCTGCCGACAACGACGGGGGTACCCGGAAATGCCTCGCGCGCACGCTGCGCATAGACCGTCACGGCACGGTCTGGCCGCTTGCCCGCCTCGGCGTTGGGCGTGTAGGCGTCCTCGGAGCGGATCTTGCGGTCCGAGGTGTAGCGGTTGACCAGCGAATCCATGTTGCCGGCAGTGATGCCGAAGTACAGGCGCGGCTTGCCGAGCACACGGAAGCTCTCGGCGGAGTGCCAGTCCGGCTGGCTGATGATGCCCACACGGAATCCGTACGCCTCGAGCAAGCGTCCGACCAGGGCCATGCCGAAGCTGGGGTGGTCGATGTAGGCATCGCCGGTCACCAGGATGACGTCGCATTGGTCCCAGCCGAGCGCCTCCATCTCCTCGCGCGACATGGGCAGGAAGGGCGCGGCGGCGTAGCCGGGAACGGCACCGGACAACAGGCTGGGGGCCGCAAGTTCTACGGCAGAGGAAGTAGTGAGTGAACGCATGATGGACGCCATTGTATCGGTCGTGACAGGCGCGGGCGGCATCCTTGCAATCTCGCTTGCGCGCCATTGCCCTGCCCGGCATGCCTTGCTGCTGTAAATATAGCTATCTTTATTGCCGCACTTCACTCATACTGCGCCGCAGCGAACTTCAAGTCGTGTAGTTTGTTTGTCGGCATATCCGATTCTTCGGTCGTACCTCCAAGTCATACCTCGCTGTCTTGATACTCGCCCCATTCAGGGGGCTTTCCCCATTTTCAGGAGATTCAAGACATGGCAACAGGTACCGTCAAGTGGTTCAACGATTCGAAGGGCTTTGGTTTCATCACGCCGGAAGCCGGCGGTGACGACCTTTTCGCCCACTTTTCCGCCATTGAAGGCCAGGGTTTCAAGACCCTCGCAGAAGGCCAGCGCGTCACCTTCGACGTGACCACCGGCCCCAAGGGTCTACAAGCGTCCAACATCCGCGCGGCCAACTAAGCAGCGCTGCGACCTCGCGCCTTCGGCGCAGGTCACCCGAAGGCCCGACGTGCGTCGGGCCTTTTGCATTTTGCCCTCCGTAAATACCGGACCGTGCCCGCTTACCGGGCAGCCGGATTGAGCCTTGCCTCCGCAACGACACCCACGACGAGGTAGCCCCGCGACGTCGGCCCGACATGCGCCCTCCAGCAGCGCCGCGCCCTACGCTCATCTCCATCGAACAAGGAAAGTCCCATGTCCCATCTGATCCAGAGAACCGAACTCAAGACCTTCTACTACACGCCAGTCCATTGTCCGTTCTGTGGCGTGCGTGTCATGGGGGCCGATCCCGACGACGAGACGCGCATCACCGCCTGCCCGCACACGCTGTTCATCGCGCACGACACGGCTTTCGAATACCGTTCGGAGCGTCTCGACCAGAATCTCCGCCTCAGCGGGATGTCGGAACAGGATATCGAAGCCCGGTGGCTCGCGGACGGACGGGGCATTGACGGGCTCACGGACAAGGTGAGCCTGGCCGATGCGATCAAGGTGGCTGCCTACGCGCCGGCGCCGTCCGCATACGGCTCCTACTACGGTTTTGCCCCGATCGAGTAAGGCGCCCGCAGACCGGGGGCGCTGAGCACTGGCGCGCTCCGGTACGCAAGCGCCGCGCCGCAGCCCTACCCACTCACCACAAACACTGATCGGGCCGGTAGCCGATACGCCGCGTCACCAGGCGCCGCGCACCGGCGTGAGCCGGGTTCAGAAGGTAGTTCCATCCAACGGGCACCACGACCGAAGGGACGCGCAGCAGCAGCGACGTGCCGCGCGCCAACCATTCATCGCCTGTGCGCTGCGACACCGTGCTGCCCACCGACCAATCCACGTTGGGCGCATCCCAGCCCTCGGGCGGCTCGACGGTCTCGGCCGCGGCGACCAGCGCAGCGGGCAGGGTCACCTCGACTGCGACCAGATCCCGCGGCGGCCGCAGCGGCGTATGCACCCGCTTCTCGAGCTGGGCCAGCGCAAGGCTGTCGGCCAGGTAGATGACCGGCTTGCCAACGCTGTTCCAGCGCCCCCCTACGGCCGCCGCGCCATTGCCCGCGCACGTGAAATCCTCGGCCGCACATAGCAGCGCGCCGGTTTCAAGGTCGATCCAGTCCTGCGCCAGCCGCCACAGCGTAGCCGTTCTCGCCGCCATCAGGCGGCAGTGCCGGCCATGATGCGGCGCAGGGCATTCATCACTGCCTGGTGGCCAGGCGTGGTGGCCACCAACTCGATGGGGATCGCGCCACCCAGTACGGGAATGGGCGCGGCCAGCCATTCGCGGGCGGCGCTTTCGTCGCCGAACACGCGCGCGGCCGCGCGCTCCACATCGATCAACCGGGCGACGCGATCGGAATCGTCCTGCGACAAGGGCTTGCCCTCGCGCACACGGCGGTCGTAGGTGGCCGGCGCCACACCCAGCAGTTGCGCGAGACTCCGCCCGCTGCGGCCGAAACGGTGGGCGAACACATCCAGCGAGCCGGTCTCGAAGCCTTCACGCACCATGTGGTCGCGCTCGAGTGCCGACGCGGCATGCAGGTAATGTTCGATGCTTGCGCCGCCCACACTACCGCGCGCGGAGTACGCCGCTTCAGGCTCGCGGACAAGGGCTCTTGTCGTCTTCATGCTTCATCCATGCAATCATGTGATTCACTCATACACATCAATTGAATACTTCCCAGCCCCATCTGTCAACCGGCGTCCATTGCACCTGCCTGCGGCGGCGGGAAAGGGTGATGCAAAGAGGCGGCACGGTCACGCGTGCTAGACTCGCGCCGCTCCCAATGATGCGCTTCCGATGCAGATTCAGCTCCTGATCCCCGGCCTGCTGTGGCCCACCGCAACCCTGCTCGGCCCTGCTGCCGGGCTTGCGCTCGACGGGCTGGCGGCCTTGCTCGGCCGCGGCACGCACTCGATGCTCGGCTTCGAGCCGTACGACCGGCAACTGGCGCGCCTGTTCGGCCTCGAAGGTGACGCCCTGCCGCTGGCCGCGCTGAGGCGTCTCGGCGAAACCGACGCCCCGCCCCCGACGGACGGCAACCACTGGCTGTGCGCCGACCCGGTCAACCTGTCGTTCGCGCGCGAGCACTTGCTGCTGCAGGGATTCGACGACGACCAGCTGCCCGCAGAGGAGTCCGGTCAGCTCGTCGCGGCACTCAATGAAGTCTTCGCCGATCTCGGCCGCTTCGAGGCGTGCACACCGACGCGCTGGTATCTGCGCCTGCCGCAGGCCAGCCGGGTCACGCTGTACCCCCTGGATGACGTCGTCGGCCGGCCGGTGAAGCACTTCCTGCCCGAAGGCGAGGACGCGCGGCTGTGGCAGCGGACCATGAACGAAGCGCAGATCGTGCTGCACAACCATGCGCTCAGCCGGGCCCGGGAAGCGTCCGGCCTGCGTGCCGTCAACAGCGTGTGGCTGTGGGGCGCAGGCGAGCTCGAGCGGATGCCGCAGGCGCCCGCTGCCCTGGTGCAGGCCACCGATCCGCTCAGCATCGGCCTCGCACGTGCAAGCCAGTGCCCGGTCGCCACGCCCGATCTCGCTTCGGCGCTGAGGCAGGACACGCTCGTCGTCATCGACAGCTTGCACAAGCCGGCGCAACGCCTCGATCTCGACGCCTGGCGCCGCGGGCTCGAAGCGCTGGAACGCGACTGGTTCGCCCCCCTTGCCGAGGCACTGCGACGCGGTCGCATCGATACCCTGCGCCTCACCGCGCCGGGTGATCGCGGCACGCTGGTCGTCGCCAACCGCCGCAGCGACCGCTGGAAGTTCTGGCGCAAGCCCTACGCCTTCGATGCACTGCTGAAATCGACTGCCCCCGCGCCGATCACCCTGCCGGACGCCCCCCCGCCCACCGCCCCGCATACCGACCGATGACCCGCATCCAGTCCCGCCCTGTCTCGCAGCAAGCCCTGACCCGCCTCGCCGATGCCGGCCTGCACCCGCTGCTCGCCCGCCTGTATGCCGCACGCGGCATTGCCCGCGCCGACGAGCTCGACACCAGCCTCAAGAACCTGCTTCCGCCCGAAGCGCTGACCGGCACCCAGGAGGCCGCCGCGCTGCTCGCTGACGCCATTGAGGCCGGCGCGCGCATGGTGATCGTCGCCGACTACGACTGTGACGGCGCCACCGCCTGCGCGGTGGGCATGCGTGCACTGCGCGCCTTCGGCGCCGACGTGCATTACCTGGTTCCGGATCGCGTCACGCTCGGTTACGGCCTCACGCCGGCGATGGTCGAGATCGCCGCCCGGCTCGAGCCTGACGTGCTGATCACGGTCGACAACGGCATCGCCAGCGTCGAAGGCATCGCCGCTGCGCGCGCGCACGGCATGGCCACCGTCATCACCGACCACCACCTGCCCGGCGACGTGCTGCCCGAGGCCGATGTGATCGTGAATCCGAACCAGCCCGGCTGCGACTTCCCGAGCAAGGCGCTGGCTGGCGTGGGTGCGATGTTCTACACCATGCTCGCGCTGCGCGCCGAGTTGCGCGAACGCGGCGCCTTTGCCGGGGACAAGGAACCGAACCTGGCCGACCTGCTCGATCTGGTGGCGCTGGGCACCGTGGCCGACGTGGTCAAGCTCGACCGCAACAACCGCATCCTGGTCGCGCAAGGACTCGCGCGCATGCGCGCCGGCCGCCTGCAGCCGGGCATCCGCGCCCTGTTCGCACTGGCCGGGCGCGATCCGGCACGCGCCAGCACCACCGACCTCGGCTTCATGATCGGTCCGCGCCTCAACGCGGCCGGCCGTCTGTCGGACATGAGCCTGGGCATCGAATGCCTGATCACCGACGACGCCGGGCGCGCCATGAACATCGCCCAGGAACTCGACAAGCTCAACCGCGAGCGCCGCAGCATCGAGGCCGGCATGCAGGAAGAAGCGCTGGCGCGCCTGTCCGGGTTCAATGGGGAAGTGAGCGCCGGCAACCGCGCGACCATCGCCCTGTTCGAGCCCGACTGGCACCAGGGCGTGATCGGCATCGTCGCCGGCCGTATCAAGGAAAAGCTGCACCGGCCCACCATTGCCTTCGCACGCGCGAACGATGGCGAGCTCAAGGGCTCGGGTCGCTCGATTCCGGGCCTGCACCTGCGCGACGCGCTCGATCTCGTGACCAAGCGCCATCCCGACCTGATCGTGCGTTTCGGCGGCCACGCGATGGCAGCCGGACTCACCATCCGCGAATCCGAACTCGCCCGCTTCGACGCCGCCTTCGAGGACGTCGTCAGCGAACTGCTCGAACCCGCCCAACTCGAGCGCCGCATCGAGACCGACGGCAACCTGGAGTCCGGCTACTTCGCGCTCGACGCCGTGCGCATGCTCGACAACGAGATCTGGGGCCAGGGCTTTCCGGCACCGGTGTTCGACGACGTGTTTCGCGTCGAACGCCAGCGGGTGCTGAAGGACAAGCATCTCAAGCTCGAACTGACGCGCGGCACCACCCGGTACGAGGCGATCCAGTTCAACCACGCCGAAGGCGCTGCGGCGCAGATCCATGCCGCCTACCGGCTGAGCATCAACGAGTACAACGGCGTGTCGAGCGTGCAGTTGATGCTGGAGCACTTCGAAGCCGCCTGAACGCGCGCGCGACTCAGTCGTGCGGCGAGGGCCACCTGCCAATCAGCTCGCGCAGGTCGGACTCGACCAATGGCCGGCTGAAGTAGTAGCCCTGGTATGACAGGCAGCCCTGCTGTGCCAGATAATCGCGCTGATCCTCGGTCTCGACCCCTTCGGCGATCACGGCCAGTCCAAGGCTGTCGGCCAGCACGATGACCATCTTCGCGATCGCTGCATCGTTCGGATCGACCAGGATGTCGCGGACGAAGCCCTGGTCGATCTTGATCTGGTCCAGCGGCAGGCGCTTGAGATAGGCCAGCGAGGAATAGCCGGTCCCGAAATCGTCGAGCGAGAAGCCGACGCCGCGCGCCTTGAGCGCGCCCATCTTGGCGATCACGCTCTCGATGTCCGTCACCAGCGAATTCTCGGTGAGCTCGATCTTCAGGCGCGCCGGATTGGCGCCGCTGCGGTCGAGGATGTCGAGCACCTCTGCGACGAAATCGTCCTGGCGGAACTGGCGCGCGCTCACATTGACAGCGATCGACAGCTGCGCCATCCGCGCATCGCGTGCCCAGAGCGCCAGTTGCGCACAGGCGGTCTCCAGCACCCAGCGCCCGAGCGGAAGAATGAAGCCGTTCTCTTCGGCGAGCGGGATGAACTCGGCGGGCGACACCATGCCTCGCTCGGGATGACGCCAGCGCAGGAGGGCTTCGACACCGGTGATCTGCCCCACGGCCTGAACCTGAGGCTGGTACTGGAGCAGGAACTGGCCCTTCTCCAGCCCCACCCACAAGGCCGACTCCAGCTCCGCGCGCGTACTCACCCTCGCCTGCATCTTCGGATCGAAGAAACGCAGGGTGTTCCGGCCTGCAACCTTGGCCTCGTACATGGCAAGGTCGGCGCGTTTGAGCGGCTCATCCACACGTTCATCGGGATGCTCGCCAAACAGCGTGATGCCGATGCTGGCAGACGCGCGATGCTCGGACCCACCCAGGTCGAAGGTCTTGTGCAGCGCATGCAGGATCTTGGTCGCAACCGTTTCCGCATGCCGCACGGCCTCGAGCGCCTCGCGCCCCAGTCCGTCGAGCATCACCACGAACTCGTCGCCGCCCAGTCGCGCCACCGTGTCGTCACGCCTGACGCACTTGCCCAGAATCGTCGCGACTTCCTGCAGTAGCAGGTCGCCCTGGTTGTGCCCCGCCGTATCGTTGACCGACTTGAAGTTGTCCAGATCGACAAAGAGCAACGCCCCATGCTCGCCCTGCCGCGCACAGCTCGCCATGGCATGCTCGAGGCGTTCCATCAGGAGGCGGCGGTTCGGCAGCCCGGTGAGCGGATCGAAGAAGGCGAGCTTCCTCACCTCCTCTTCCGACGACTTGCGCAGCGTGATGTCGCGCGCCGAATGAAACAGCACCGGCTTGTCGTCCAGCTGCAGCGGAAACGAGGTGACCTCGACCGGAAAGACCTCCCCGTTGCTGCGCCGGTGCAGGGTCTCGAAGGTGAGCAGGTCGCCCGAACGATGTACGCGATCGATGATGTCGCGGACGCCTTCAGGCGACAGGCCGGCCTCCCACTGCGCCACGCCCATGCCGATCACGTCTGCGCGGTCATAGCCCAGCATCCGGCAGAAGGCGTCGCTCGCCTCGATCACCGTACCTTCGAGATCGGTGATGTGGATGCCGTCGCTGGCGTTCTGCAGCAGGATCTGGCTGCGCCGGTTGGCGCGCTCGTTCGCCTCGATCAGGCGCCACAACAGCCAGGCGGCGAGTGAAGTCACCACAAGGAACAGGATCGCCAGCGCCGCGCCCTTCTGGACCTCGTCCCGCCACTGCGCGAGATAGTCGTCTTCCCCCCGCCCGACGACGACGAAAGCGGGCATCAACGAAAGCTTGCGGTAGGCATTGATGCGGCTGACACCATCCGCCGTGCGCGCGCTGTAGAAGGATTGCGCCTCGACCCCGGACGCAATGATGTCGGTCAGCTCCTTCGAGCCGCCCCGGGAGCCGACCTCTCCCGCCTGCGTTGCCAGCGGCGGGAAGCGCGCGATCATGGTCTTGTCCAGGTCGCGCATCAGCGCAATGCCGTGATCGCCGAGTTTCAGCCCGGACAGCAGGCGCTCGAAGTAGGCGGCAGGCACGGCCGCCGTCACCATCCCGGCAAAATCTCCGTCGGGATTGTTGTAGCGTCGCGAGAACACGATGATCCAGGTCCCGGCAATCCGGCCGTACAGCAACTTGCTCGCAATCAGCCCCCGGTCGGCATGTTTCCGGTGCTCCTCGAAGAAGCTGCGATCGGCATAGCTCACCCGTGTCTGCGGCGTCACGCCATAGCCCAGGATCGGCGTGCCGGATTCGTCGGTGATGCGGATCTCGGCAACCTGCGCCAGCCAATCCTGATGAAAGTCGATGGCGAGCAGCGTGTCGTCGGTGTCCGGCCGATCCCGTCGGCGCAGATCGCGCTCCAGCCGGGACTGGATTTCCTTCAATGCGAGATCAATCTCGCGCACCGATGAGCTGACGCTCTGGTCCAGCAGCAGGGCGAGGTTCTCGACCATGGTGCTGACCTCTTCCTCCTTGCGCACCTTGGACGCATGCAGCGTATAGGCGAGCAAGCCCAGGATGAACAAGTTCAGCAACAGCACCCCGGCAATCAGGATTCGGGTGAGATTTTTCTTGCTCTGGTGCATCTGGCCACGCCAGTTCGTATGAATACCCACGACAGCGAGGACGCAACGCGCCACGCCGCCCTCCCATGCAGGTCAATCCTGCTGCCGCTCGCACGGCGGTTAAGATGGACTGACCCCATTCGGCTCCCGGGCTCCGATGGTACTGCACCGGCCGCACTCGCGCAGGGTCTGAAGCCCGGATTCATGACATTTGACACGACACCAGCATGAAGACCCGGCGCTCCCGCGGACCCGGCATCGTCTGCGACCGGCTGGTGTATCAACGCCCTCCCTCGCATCGCCGCCTGCCCCGACCTCGCTACCGGTATAATAAGCGGTTTTCCAGATTCCGCCGGAGCCTTGCCCATGGAAGCCGAACGCCAGAACGCCATCGCCGAAAAACTCGCCGACCTCGCCGCCCGCGGTCGGGAACTTCGGAGGTATCTTTGACTACGATGTGAAAGCATCGAAGCTCGAAGAAGTCAATCGCGCGCTGGAAGACCCGGCGGTCTGGAACAACGCCGAACGCGCGCAGGAACTCGGCAAGGAGAAGCGCCAGCTCGAAGACGTTGTGCTGACGCTGCAGACGATCGACGCGCAGTCGCGCGACCTCAAGGACCTGTACGAGCTGGCCGAAGCCGAGGACGACGACGACACCTTCGAGGCTGTCGAGTCCGACCTCGACGGACTGGAAGCGGAAGTCGAGAAGCTCGAGTTCCGCCGCATGTTCAGCAATCCCATGGACCCGAACAACTGCTTCATCGAAATCCAGGCCGGCGCCGGCGGCACCGAAGCGCAGGACTGGGCGGGCATGCTCGAACGCATGTACCTGCGCTACAGCGAGAAGAAGGGCTTCGGTGTCGAGCTGATGGAAGAGACCGAGGGCGAAGTCGCAGGCATCAAGAACTGCACGATCAAGGTCAGCGGCGAGTACGCCTACGGCTATCTGCGCACCGAGACCGGCATTCACCGTCTGGTGCGCAAGTCGCCGTTCGACTCCAACGCCCGCCGCCACACCAGCTTCACCTCGGTGTTCGTGTATCCGGAAGTGGACGACTCGATCGAGATCGAGATCAACCCGGCCGACCTGCGCATCGACACCTACCGTGCCTCCGGCGCGGGCGGCCAGCACATCAACAAGACCGACTCGGCGGTGCGGATCACGCACGAGCCGACCGGCATCGTCGTGCAATGCCAGAACGACCGTTCGCAGCACAAGAACAAGGCTGAAGCGATGTCGATGCTGAAGGCGCGCCTGTACGAGCTGGAACTGCGCAAGCGCCAGTCCGAGCAGCAGAAGCTGGAAGACAGCAAGAGCGACATCGGCTGGGGCCACCAGATCCGCAGCTACGTGCTGGACCAGTCCCGCATCAAGGATCTGCGCACGAACTACGAAGTGGGCAACACGCAGGCGGTGCTGGATGGCGACCTGGATGACTTCATTGCGGCGAGTCTGAAACAGGGCGTTTAAGACGCGCCGCCCTCATTACTCGACCGACGCCTTTCGTCGGCCGTTGAGCCAGGAACAACCTGAGGCTTGGCTGGGGCACTTGTGGAGAAGGCGAGGACTGTCTGAGCCAAGCGCAGCGCAGGCGAGTTCCGCAGCCTTCGGAACAAGTGCCCCAGTCGAGCCGATTTCTGTCACCGCAGCTGCAGCACCACTGTGCTCAGTGGCTGCAGAGACGGCGGCCTTCCGGTCGGACGCACGGGGTATTTGTTCCGCCGGCTGCGGAACTCGCTTCGCTCGGACAGTCCTCGCCGGCTCCACAAACACCCCGCACGTCCTCCGGCAACCGAGGCTGAATCGGCTGAAGAACCATACCCGGATCGAGCCTATCGCCCTCTCCAACCGGCTTGATTCCCACCGACGGCAGGTACACCGAACCGACTCAACCCGACTTTGCAGCGCTCCCAGAATCGATGACTGAACCGTTCCTGTCGGACTTTCTCGCACCCGGCGTCGATGCCGACGAAGTGCCGGAACTCGCGGCGCTGAATAGCGCCAGGCCGCTGCTCGACGCCTTCATCACGCTCTTCCGCGGCACCGAGGCCGAAGTCCTCATGCGCCTGCTCGTGCTGCGCGAGATCGGCCGCGAAGCCGAGGCCCCACGCTGGTCGCCGGACGCCCTGCGCGCGCGCTTCACCTATCTCGACCCGGTCAAGCTCGAGACCGTACTCAAGCGCCTGCGCGACAACGCCCTGCTCGCCATCGGCGAAGACGGGCAGTACCACCTCTCCGACATCGGCCGCAACGCGGTGGCCGCCATCGCCATGCTGCTGCGCTTCGGCGAGGAAGAGGATGCCGAGCTCGGCTTCCTCACCGCCCAGCTTGCCGGCCTGCAGGCCGTGGGCGGCGTCACCGCAGAATCGCTCGGCCACCTGCTGTCCAAGCTCAACGACCTCACCTGGCACTTCGAGGAAGCCATCGCCTCCGGTTCCGAATTCCGCATCCTCGACGCCCGTCGCCGCCTGTCGGCCAACGGGCGCTGGCTCGAGCGCGGCACCGACATCCTCAACAAGCTGCTCGCCGATCCCGAGGTCGACTTCGACATCGCCCGCATCGCACAGCGCATCGGCCTCGCGCAGTCGCGGCTGGCACGCGTGGATGCCGCCTTCCAGCGCGCGCTGAACAAGATCGAAGCGCAGCGCGTGACGCTGGGCGGCTCGGGCATCTCGTCGTCGGACGTTGCCGCCTGGCTGCGGCGGCTCGACATCGCCACGCTGGCAGGCTTCGCCGAAGGCGGGCTGGCGGCGGTGCCGGACCTGCCGCTGCTGGCCGGCGGCCACGAACTGCTGGACCGCGCCGAGACCGCGCTCGGCGACGACAAGGTGCGCGGCGAGGTCGATGCCACGCTGCCGCCACCGGACAGCTCGCCCGTCGACACCGCACCCGACGCCGAAGACCTGGCGATGCTCGAGCACTTCACCCATCGTCTCGAGTCCCTGCCGGAACCGCGCCCCCTGCACCACGTCATCGCGGGCGGCGGCTTTGCGCTGGCCAGCTACCGCCTGTCGCTGCTCGCGCTGCTGGCCGACGGCGAGGACGCCAGTCCGGTCGACGGCCCGATCGGCGCCTTCATGCGTCTGCCGCTCGACGTGCGCTTCGGCGACGAGCTGGTGCCGGTCGGCGAAGACGAGATCGCTGCCATCAACGCCGGCGAGGTGGTCCCGCGTGCGACCGCCCTGCCCGCCCAATCCTGAACGGTGCGCCCATGGAACATGAACTGAAGACGCTCACCGCGCGCCTGCTCGCGCAGCGCTGGCTGCCGCGCAGCGACCGCATGGTGCGGCGCGCACTGGTCGACGAGACCTTCCGCCTCGAGCTCGACCGCCGGCTGGCCGACGTCGGCCTGCAACTGCTCGACAACCCCTACGCCGCCCACGTCGGTGTCGCACTGCAGGCCGAGATGGCCGAACCCGTGTTCGGTGCCGGCCGCGAGTACGCCGCCAGCAACCTCGGCCTGGCGCGCGACGAGATCGCGCTGCTGGTGGTGATCTGGTCGCTGGTCGTGCTACCCAAGCGCGAGCGCCAGGTCACGCGGCGCGAACTGATCGACGACGGCCAGACCGACATGTTCGGCGGCGACAAGCCCGTCGCCCACGGCGACAGCGTCTCCGGCAGCCTGGCCGAAAGCTCGCTGGTGGCCGACTTCGGCCCGCGCCTGGGCGGCAAGACCAAGATGACCATAGCGCTCGGCAAGCTCGCGCGGCTGGGCTTCATCGAGCGCCGCAACGGTGTCATCAGCGAAGGGCCACTGCTCGACGTGGCGCTCGACTACCGCGTGATGGCCGACCGCATCATCCACGGCACGCTGGGCGAAGTGCTCGCCGCCGCCGGCCATGCCGTGCCCGAAACCAATGCCTTCGAGGTGGCGGACATTCTGCCCGACGAGGACGGGACTGACGACGACGCCGGAGACAACCGCTGATGTTCCATATCAAGACGCTCGAACTCGTGCACTGGGACTTCTGGCGCCGCTTCTCGCTGCCGCTGGACGCCCAGATCATCACCATCGTCGGCCCCAACGGCTCGGGCAAGACCACCCTGCTCGACGCCCTGCGCACGCTGTTCGCGCTGCGCTGCTCGGGCAAGCGCGACTTCCGCCGCTACGTGCGCCGCGCCGACCGCAGCTTCGCGTGGATCCGCGCCATCGTGGCCAACGTGCCCGGCAGCACCGGCAAGCGCCCGTTCTTCCCCTGCCTGTCGGACGAAGTGACGCTCGCCTGCCGCATCCGCAAGGCCGGCGGCGACTGGATCCGCGATTACGCCATCGTCGACGGCAACCAGGACATCGAGGCGCTCGAGGCCAACAACGACTGGATCGGCCTGCGCGACTACCAGAACCGCCTCGCCTGGGGCGGCCTGACCCCGGCCATCACCAAGGTGCTGGCGCTGGAACAGGGCGACACCGACAAGCTGTGCGAGTACTCGCCCAAGGCCCTGCTCGAGCTGGTGTTCGATGTCTTCGGCGACAAGGAGGTGCTGGACAACTACCAGGCCGCGCGGGAGGAGCAGAAGAACGCCGAGCGCGAGCTGGGCGAACTCGGCATCGATCTCGACCGCCTGAAGACCCAGGCCGAGGAAAAGAAGGCCGAGGCCAACCGCTTCCTCGAATGGAAGCAGCTCGCCGACGAAGCCCAGGCCCTGCAGGCGGAGATCGTGCCGCGGCTCGAGATCGCCGAGCTGGCGCGCGAGATCGCCGACGAGCGCGACGCATTGCGCCGCGTCAGCCGCGAACGCATCGACAGGATCGCGGAGCAGCGCGAGGCCCGTCTGCGGCTCGACGCCGTGCGCGCCGAACAGGACGCCGCCAGCGCCGAACGCAAGCGCCTGAAGGAGGGCGACACCGCCACCGAGCAGCGCTATCTGGCTGCCCACGACCGCGTGCGCGACCTCGAGAAGCTGCTGGCCGAGCGCGACGCCCTGCGCGCCCAGCTCGCCACCGAGCACGGTGCCGACGCGGTGGCGCTGGAGAAGAAACACGAGGAGGCCGACGCCGAGCGCGCCCGCCTGCGCGCCCGGGAACGCGAGCTCGTCGCCGCCTTCGAGGACCGCACCGAGACCCTGCGCAGCGAACGCAACCGCAGCGGCCCGCCGGGCGACGCCGAGGTGTCGCGCTTCCGCGTCAAGCTCAGCGCCGAGGGCATCGCCCACCAGAGCCTGGCCGAGGTCGTCGAGATCACCGATCCGGCCTGGCAGGCGGCGCTCGAGGCCATCCTGCGCCCCTACCGTCACCTGATCCTGCTCGAGCGCGAGGCCGACCGCCACGCCGCCTGGGCGTTGGGCGAGCGCGAGCGCTTCCGCCACTTCATCGTGCCCGAGCGCGAGCCCGCCCCGCCGCCGCGCCCGATGAGCCTGGCCGAAGTCGTCGAATTCAACGGCCCGGTGCCGCGCTGGCTGGCCGACCTGCTCAACCGCATCCGCCGCGTCGAGGATGCCCAGGCCGCCCGCGACCTGCCGCGCGAGCAGGAATGGATCACCCGCGACGGCTACCACCGCGAGCGCCGCGGCGCCCGCCACCTCGGCCGGCCGCAGGAGTTCCACTTCGGCGAGCTCGCCCGCCAGTCGCGCATCGCCGCGCTGCAAGAGGAAATCATCGCGCTCGACAAGCAGCTCCAGGCCCTGCGCCCGAAGCTGGACGAAGCCACTGCGCGCGTCACCACGATCCGTCAGCGCATGCTCGGCCTGCAGTCGGCCCAACTGCTGGCGGCCAATGCCGAACGCTACGCCACCGCCGATTCGGAGCTGCCCCAGGCGCGCAAGGCGCTGACGGCCGCGATCGCCGAGCGAACCGACATGCGCGGCACCCTCGACGCGCTCAACGAGAAGCTCAGCGGCATCCAGATCGAGGTCGACCGCCGCCAGCGCGAGCTCAAGGCCATCGAGCTGCGTCTGGCCGACATCGCCCGCGAGCACGGCCCGCGCCGCCGCACGCAGGCCGAACGCATCGTGACGCTGCGCCGTCGCCGCAGGGGGATGCCGGCGCACTGGCTGGACGCCGGGGAACTCGCCCTGCTCGCCGAAAAGTACGGCGACGCCCGGGGCGCCCGGCTCCAGCTCGAGCGCCTGCGCCGCCACATCGACGAGGGCGACTGGATCACCGACCCGGCCGTGCTGGTCGTGCGCGACCGCCTCGCCGCCGACGTTGGCCGCCGCGAGCGCGACTACCTCGACCGCCAGGGCTACTGCGCCACCGCGCGCAACCACAGCGACAACGCACGCGCCGCCTACATCGCCAAGCTGCGCGCCACCGTGCGCCAGTACGCGAAGAACCTCAAGGCCCTGGGCGACCTCGCCAACGTCAGCGTGGACTGCCCCACGCCGCACCTCGAGAACGACGACGTCTCGCTATCGCAGGCCGGGCTGGAGGTCCGCTTCGATTTCGACCGCAAGGGTGCGGTGGGCCTGAACGACGGCGAAGCCTCGGGCGGCCAGCAGGTCATGAAGTCGCTGATCCTGCTGATCGGCCTGCTGATGGACGAAGCCCGCCCCGGCGGTTTCGTCTTCATCGACGAGCCCTTCGCTCACCTCGACGTCGCCAACATCGACCGCGTCGGCACCTTCCTGCGCGCCACCCGCGCGCAGTACCTGATCACCACGCCGGTCACACACAACGCCAACGTGTTCGCGCCGGCGCAGCTCACGCTCGTGACGCGCAAGAAACAGCCGGGCAACGACTGGGCTCCGCCGGTCGGCGTGTTGCAGAGGGCCTTGGACTAATGCCTGCCGTGACCGATTCCACACCTTGACCTGCATCAAAATTGAGACCATCCCGGCTGCATTCTCAATTCATGCATTCCAACTTTCCTGCCGCCGGTAAAGACATGACGACATCCCTGCCCCAACGTTCGCTGCTCGCCCTGATCTCCGCCCTTGCCCTCGGACATGGGTTGCCTGCCGTGGCTCAGGATGCGAGGCCCCTCAGCCTCGCGGTCAGCGAAGGCACTTCGGGCGGCATCGACGCCGCCACCGCGCGCAAGAAGTACGCGCCGATGGCCGACCGCCTGTCCGCCGCGCTCGGGCGCAAGGTCGAAGTCGCCTTCGTGCGCGAATTTGCCGCGCTCGAAGAAGGCATGCGCGACGGCAAGTTCGACTTCGTGATCGCCCGCCCGTCGGACTACCCGGCACGCGGTCTGCGCGACTACCGCTACCAGTATGTCGCCAACGCCGAACCCGAAGGCCACTGCATGCTGGTGGTCCGCGCCGACTCGCCGGTCAAGTCGTTCGCCGACCTGCGCGGCAAGACCTTCGTGCTGCCGGAAGAGGTTGCCTACATGACGCGCTTCTGCCGCGCCGAACTGCGCGACAAGGGCATCGACCTCAGCAAGGAAAGCGTCTTCTACGTGCGCGAACAGGGTGCGATTCCCTTCGGGCTCGAGAAAGGCATTGCCGATGTCGGCGGCCTGGCGTCGTACTCGGGCGCCGTACGCAAGTGGCGCGAGAGCGGGCAGCGCATCCTGCACGAATCGGTCGGCCAGCCTTACATGCCGGTGGTCGGCCATCCCGGCCTGTCGCCCGGAGACATCGCCAAGGCACGCCAGGTGCTGGTCGGCCTGTCGAGCGACGAGGCCGGTCAGGCCTTCCTGCGCCAGCTCGGCATCACCGGCTTCTCCGCCGGCGAGGAAGACCGCCTGCGCAAGCTGCTGGGCTGGCTGGGCGTGTGATCGGCGGCCGTCAGCGTCCCAGCAGCGCCTCGGCCGGCATGCCGACCCGGACGTTGCCCCAATGCCGCCCGCCGATCATGATCGGCATGGCAATGTCGCACAGGATCTCGCCGGTGTCGCGCAGGTAGGTCTGCAGCAGCATCGACTCGGTGTTGCGTGCGGCACGCAGCTCGGGCGGACGCTCGAACTTGCGGCAGGTGCGGTTGCCCACCAGATCGGCCTCGTAGTTGCCGGTGAGCGGCTTCGAGAACTTGCCGTTGTGCGCCGACAGGTAGCCATCGGTATTGACCGCCACCGCGAAGGCCGCGCCCTGGGTCGCGCCCAGGGTGCCATCCAGCAGGGCCTGGCAGCGTCGGGTGAATTCATCGCCCCACGTGACCTTGAACTTCTGCGGATTGGTGCCGGGTATCGGCTGGTAGCGGCGGTCGAACACGTCGATGCGGCTGGCGGCCATCTCTTCGAGCTGCGCCTGGATGCGGTCGCGGAAGATACGGGTCTGGTCCACCGCGAGGTCGAACGCGCCGCGGCCGATCTTGAAGCGGGACACCAGCTCCTGCACCGCTTCGGTCGCCTCCGTGAGATCAAGCGTGCGTCGTTCGCTGTCCTGCATCTGCTCGCCGACCTTGGCAGAGAGCTGGTTGATGGCGGTGACGTTCTCATGGACACGCGCGTTGGTCTCGCTCAGCGATTCCATCGCGACGGCGATCTGGCTCAGTTGCCGGCCGGAGGTCTCGAACTCGCCGACCATGTGCTCGAACTGCCTCGCCGAGCGCTCGACCACGGCGCGCGTGTCCTGCACATCGACGTTGATGACCTCGTTCTCGCTGCGGGTGTTGGCCACCAGGCCCAGCATGCCGTTGATGTTGCCGACGATCTCCTCGGTGGCCTTGTTCACCCGCTCGGCTAGCTTGCGCACTTCGTCCGCGACGACGGCGAAACCGCGACCGGCCTCGCCCGCCCGCGCCGCCTCGATGGCGGCGTTCAGGGCCAGCAGGTTGGTCTGGTCGGCGATCTCACGGATCAGCACCGCGATGTGCTTCACGCTCTCGGACCGCGTCGACAGGTCATCCACCGTGGTGTTGAACTTCAGCACCTTCTCGCTGACCGTGTTGATCTTGCCGGCGATCTCCTGCATCTCCGCGAGCGAATCACGCGCGATGACGAGGTTCGCGCTGGTCGATTCGGTGATCTGGCGGGCGCCGTGCGACACCTCCTCGATCGCCGCGGTCGAGGCGGTGCTGGTCTCGAAGACCTCGGCCGTCATGCGCTCCTGCTCGCGGGCGCCGGCCGCCGAGTTCTCGATGCGCAGCTTCACCTGCACGGCCTCGCGGGCGATGTTCACGCTCATGTTACGCACCTCGCCGATGATCTCGCGCATGCGGTCGGCGAAGCGGTTGAAGCTGATCGCGAGATCGCGGAACTCGTCGTGGCTGCACAGCGGCAGGTTGCGCGAGAAATCGCCCTCGCCATGACTGACATCGTCGAAGACTTCGCGGATCGCGCGTACCGGCCGCACGATCAGGTGGCGCAGGTAGAGGATCTGTCCCACCGTCAGCAGCAGTGCAAACACGCTGAGCGAGACCATCATGACGAACCCCTTGTCGAGCATCGCCATGATGCCCGCGGCGACCTCGGGACCACGTCCGAGCATCGTCTCGATCTCGGAGGCATGCCACCAGTAAACGGCCAGGTACAGGATGTTGATCACGAACAGCAGCAGCAGACTGCTGAGCTTCTTGGTCAGTGAGTTCCAGAAAGTCTTTTCGACTGATTCGTAAAGCTCGCGGAAACTGCTCATCGCCGGGTTCCTGAGACGAGATGGATCGGTAAATGCACTATCGGTGTGCAAAACGCGCACTTTAGAGCTGAAGATGAAATATTTCCGCGAAACAATGCACGGTTGCGACCCTCGCGCTGCACCGCCGCGCTTCGCCCGCCCGTCCGCGAGCCCCCCGGCCCGCCGCCGCAATTGCCCTGCCCCCCCTCCGCCTGCGACAATCACGCCTTTGCCGCCGGCATCGCGCCGGCGCCGACGAATTTCCATCCGATCCGAATCGACACCATGTCCGACCAGACGAACACCCCGCCGCAGGACGAGAACCACCTGATCGCCGAGCGCCGCGAGAAACTCGCCGCCTGGCGCCAGAGCGGCCGCGCCTTCCCCAACGACTTCTCGCGCGAGAACACGGCCGGCAAGCTCGACGAACTGTATGGCGAGAAGGACGCCGAAGCGCTGGAAGCGATGCCGGTCGAGGTCAAGGTGGCCGGGCGCATCATGTTGAAGCGCGTGATGGGCAAGGCGAGCTTCGTCACCATCCAGGACCTCTCCGGCCGCATCCAGCTGTACGTGCAGCGCGACGGCGTGGGCGAGGACGTGTATGCCCAGTTCAAGACCTGGGACATCGGCGACATCGTCGGCTGCGTGGGCACCGTGTTCAAGACCAAGACCGGCGAGCTGTCGGTCAAGGCCAGCGAGATCCGCCTGCTGACCAAGAGCCTGCGCCCGCTGCCGGACAAGTTCCACGGCCTCACCGACGTCGAGCAGAAATACCGCCAGCGCTACGTCGACATGATCATGAACGAGCAGACGCGCTTCACCTTCGTGGCGCGCAGCCGCATGGTGCAGTCGATCCGCAACTACATGACCGGCCACGGCTTCCTCGAGGTCGAGACGCCGATGATGCACCCCATTCCCGGCGGCGCAGCGGCCAAGCCCTTCATCACCCACCACAACGCGCTCGACATGGAGCTGTTCCTGCGCATCGCGCCGGAGCTCTACCTCAAGCGCCTGGTGGTGGGCGGCTTCGAGAAGGTGTTCGAGGTCAACCGCAACTTCCGCAACGAAGGCCTCAGCCCGCGCCACAACCCCGAATTCACCATGATGGAGTTCTATGAGGCGTACGCGAACTACAAGACGCTGATGGACTTCACCGAAGGCCTGATCCGCCAGGCCGCACGCGAGGCGCTGGGCACCGAATCCTTCGTCTACCAGGGTCGCGAGCTGGACCTGTCCAAGCCCTTCCACCGCCTGACCATCGTGCAGGCGATCCGCAAGTACCACCCGGGCTTCACCGAGGAACAGCTGGCTGACGCCGCGTGGCTGAAGGAGAAGATCGTCGCCTTCGGCGAAAAGGTGAAGCCGGGCGGGCTGGGCAGCCTGCAGCTGCAGCTGTTCGAAGCCTGCGCCGAAGCCGAGCTGTGGGAGCCGACCTTCATCATCGACTACCCGGTGGAGGTCTCGCCGCTGGCGCGCGCCTCGGACACCGACCCCGAGATCACCGAGCGCTTCGAACTCTTCATCGTCGGCCGCGAGATCGCCAACGGCTTCTCCGAGCTCAACGATCCCGAGGACCAGGCCGCGCGCTTCCGCGCTCAGGTCGAGGCCAAGGAGGCCGGCGACGAGGAAGCCATGTACTTCGACGCCGACTACATCCGCGCGCTCGAGTACGGCCTGCCCCCGACCGGCGGCTGCGGCATCGGCATCGATCGCCTGGTGATGCTGCTGACCGACTCGCCCTCGATCCGCGACGTCATCCTGTTCCCGCAGATGCGTCCGGAGTAATCCCCACCATGGCCGGCGGCAGCCTGTTCCTGCTTCTCGACGACATCGCGAGCGTGCTCGACGACGTCGCCACGATGACCAAGGTGGCGACCAAGAAGACCGCAGGCGTACTGGGCGATGACCTTGCCCTCAACGCCCAGCAGGTAACGGGCGTGCGCGCCGACCGCGAAATCGCGGTGGTGTGGGCCGTGGCGAAGGGCTCGCTGCTCAACAAGGCCATCCTGGTGCCGGCAGCGCTGGCAATCAGCGTGTTCGCGCCCTGGCTGATCGCCCCGCTGCTGATGCTGGGCGGCGCCTTCCTGTGCTTCGAGGGCTTCGAGAAGCTGGCGCACAAGTTCCTTCACGGCAAGGAAGAAGCCGGACACCGCAGCGAGGTGGTCAGGGCGCTGGCCGCCCTCGAGGTCGACCTGGTCGCGCTGGAGAAGGACAAGATCAAGGGCGCTGTGCGCACCGACTTCATCCTGTCGGCCGAGATCATCGTGATCGCGCTCGGCGTGGTGGGCGGCATGCCGTTCGGCACGCAGGTCGCGGTGCTGATCAGCATCGCGGTGATGATGACGATCGGGGTCTATGGCCTTGTCGCTGGCATCGTCAAGCTCGACGACGCCGGGCTCTTGCTCAGCCGCATGGGCAATGCGGTGGCGCGCGGCATCGGTGCGGCCGTCCTGTGGCTCGCCCCCTGGCTGCTGCGGGCCCTGTCGGTGCTGGGCACGGCGGCGATGTTCCTGGTCGGCGGCGGCATCCTCAGCCACGGTCTTCCGCCGGTGCATCACCTGATCGAAACCCTCACGGCCGGCATGACGGGCCTGACGGGCGCCCTGCTGCCCACCCTGCTCGACGGCGTGGTCGGGATGGTCGTCGGCGCCCTGGTGCTGGTGGTCGTCGGCCTCGGCAAGCGTCTGCTGCCCCGCCGCGCCGCCACGCACTGAGCGGCGGCGCACCAGGCGATTTCCTTCCGGTCGCAGCATGGCAGCAAAACCCCTCATCCCCGCTCGGCTGGCCTTCGCCGCAGGTGGCACGCCCTACTCCGCTACTTTCGACGACGTCTACCACTCGGCCGACGGCGGTCTCGGACAGGCCCGCCATGTCTTTCTCGCGGGCAACGACCTGCCACGGCGCTGGCAGGGGCGCGAACGCTTTGTCATCCTCGAAACCGGCTTCGGCCTCGGGCTCAACTTCCTCGCCACCTGGGCGACCTGGCGAGCCGACCCGCAACGTTGCGCCCGGCTGCACTTCATCTCCTGCGAGCTGCACCCGTTCAGCCGCGAGGATCTCGCCACCCTGCACGCCCGCTGGCCGGAACTGGCGCCGCTCGCGGCCGAACTCCAGGACCGCTGGCCGGTCCTTGCGCCCGGCCTGCACCGGCTGCACCTCGACGGCGGACGCGTCAGCCTGACGCTCTATCTCGGCGATGCACGCGACGGACTCGACCGCCTGACGCTCTGCGCCGACGCCTTCTATCTGGATGGCTTCTCGCCCGCGCGCAACCCCGAACTGTGGTCCGAGCGCATCTTCCACCTGCTGGCCCGCCTGGCTGCACCGGACGCCACGCTCGCCACCTGGTCGGTCGCCGGCCCGGTCCGCGAAGGGCTGCGCCGCGCCGGCTTCGAACTCGAGAAGTCGCCCGGCTTCGGCGGCAAGCGCCAGATGCTGCGCGGCCACCGCACCTGGCCCGCACAGCGCGAGTCCACTCCAGACCGTCACGCCCTGATCCTCGGCGCCGGCATCGCCGGTTGCAGCATTGCCGAGCGGCTGGCTGCGCGTGGCTGGCGCATCGACCTGATCGATGCCGCCGACGGCCCTGGCCAGGGCGCCTCCGGCAACCACGCCGGCGTGCTGCGCCCGCTGCCCAGCCTCGACGACAACCGCATGAGCCGGCTGACCCGCGCCGGCAGCCTGTACGGCTGGCAGACGATCGCCAGGCTGCACCGCGAGGGCCTGGCACCAAAGGCCGACGCGTGCGGCGTGCTTCATCTCGCGCGCGACGGCGTGCAGGAGGGCAAGATGCGCAAGGTCGTCGATGCGCTGGACCTGCCTCGGGCCCACCTGCGCTTCGTCGACAGCGCCGAAGCAGCGGCGATCGCAGGCTGTGCCGTCCAGTACGGCGGCTGGTTCTTCAGCGACAGCGGCTGGGTGCAACCGCCCAGCCTGTGCCGTGCGCTGCTGCAGCGCGCCGAAGCCAGTGCCCCGCTGCGCACCCACTTCGGTCGCCAGGTGGAAGGTCTCGCCCGCGTGGATGGGCGGTGGCAAGCGCTCGCCGCAGACGGCAGCGTCATTGCCGAGGCGCCGACGCTGATCCTGGCGGCGGGAACCGGCGTCATGCGCTTCCCGGTGGCGCACGGCCTGCCCGTCGTCAGCGCCCGTGGCCAGGTTTCCCTCCTGCCCGCCGGCGCCGGCAGCCCGCCACGCGTCGTGGTCTGCTGCGGCGGCTACGTCAGCCCCGAGGTCGATGGTGTGCGTTGCGCCGGCGCGACGTTCGCGGTCGACGATGCCGAGCCCGCACTGCGCGCCGCCGATCATGCTGAGAACCTGGCCAAGCTCGAGAACATGCTGCCCGGCGCAGCGACCGGGTTCGACGCCGACCAGCTGGCCGGGCGCGTCGGCTTCCGCCCGGCCTCACCCGACCGCCTGCCGATGGTCGGCGCCCTGCCGGCGGCGCACGGCATCGACCGCGGAACGGTCTTGAGCGACATTCCGCGCCAGCCGGGGGCATACGTGCTGTCGGGCTACGGCGCACGCGGCCTGGTGTGGTCGGCGATCGCAGCCGAGCTGCTGGCGAGCCAGATCGAGGGAGACCCCCTGCCCCTTGAACGCGATCTGTGCGATGCCGTCGATCCTGCACGCTTCCTGCTGCGCCCGCCGCGCGCAGTCCGCCTGGAGGACTGATCCAATCCGGCACTGCAGGTGCCTGACTCGGCACACCGTGGCGCCATGACCTAGAATTGGGGCGAGTACGTAACATGCATGCCTCGAGTGCGCCGGAGCTTGGCGTCCGCAACGCCGAATGACGCCACGGGCCTCTTCGCTCGAGGCAGAGACAGGTTTCTTGTCGAACGAGGTGAGCATGTCCGTCCGCACCCTGGGCCACGCCATCCGAGATGCCGACATCGCATCCGCGCTCGAGGCGGTGGAGCGGCGGCTGGCGGCGACGCAGGCGCTCGCCCGCGTCGGCGACTGGACCCTGGAGCGCGACACCGCGCGCATGACCTGGTCGCCCGAACTGTTCCGGCTGTTCGAGCGACCCCTCGAATACGGCGTGCCGGACGTAAATGAAGCCCTGTCCTATTTCGGCGCCGAGTCGCTCGAGCTCACGCGCACGGCCTTCTGGCACGCCATCGACAGCGGCGAACGCTGCACGCTTGAACAGGAAGTCATCCTGCCGTCAGGCGCAAGGCGGCATCATGTCACCGTGATCGTTCCGGTAGCCGATGAACGCGGCAGGGTGTTCATGCTATATGGAACGGTGCAGGACATCACCGAACGCAAGGCCCTCGAGGCGGAACGCCTGAGCCATGTGGCGCGCGTGGCCGAACTGTCGCGCCGGCTGCTGGACGTGGGCGAACGCGAGCGACGACAACTTGCTGCGGCCCTGCACGACCACGCGAGCCCGAACCTGGCCGCGCTGAAGCTGACCTTCACCAATCTGGTCGGCGCCCTGCCCGCCCCGGTACGCACGGAACTCGAACCCTTGCTCGACGATGCCATCGCGCTGCTGGCCGACACCGATGCGGGCATCCGCGAGATCTGCACGACACTGCGCCCGGCCACGCTCGACTACGCCGGCCTCGCGCCGGCCATCCGCGAATACGCCAATCAGGTCGCACGTCATAGCGGCAGCGCGGTATTGCTCGATCTGGCCGACGACGACATTCGCTTGCCGCCCGACCTCCAGACACTGCTGTTCCGCATCGCACAGGAAGCACTCACCAACTGTGCCAAGCATGCGTCCGCCAGCCTCGTGCGCGTCAGCCTGCACAGTGAGGACGGATGCATCCGCTTGCGGATCAGCGACGATGGCTGCGGCTTCGAGCCCGCGGAACTGGGGCAGCCCGGCACAAGGCCGGGGCTCGGCCTGATCACCATGCGCGAACGCGCCGAACTGGCCGGCGGGCGTTTCCAGCTACGCTCGGCTGCGGATCAGGGATGCGACATCGAAGTGGAACTTGCGGTACCGCCGTGCACCGCATGAAGGAGTCCGCCATGAAGCTACGCATCGTGCTCGCCGACGACCATCAGATGTTCCGTCACGCCCTGCGCGCGCTGCTGGAGAACGATCCCGGGATCGAAGTGGTCGGTGAGGCCGCCGACGGCGAGGCATTGCTGCGGCTCGTCGAGCAAGCGCCTGTGGACATCGTCTGCATCGACATCGGCATGCCGGGCATGAACGGCATCGAAGCCACGCGGCGCCTGCATGCAGTGCGCCCGGACATCCGTGTGATCGGCCTGTCCGCCTACGCCGACCGCCAGTTCGTCATCGACCTGCTCAACGCCGGCGCACACGGTTACGTGACCAAGGCCGACGCGGGCGACGAACTGCTGCGCGCCATCCACAACGTAAGGCAGGGACGCACCTACCTGTGCCCGGATGTGGCGGGCGCCATTGCCAGCGCCCTGCGCTTCGGCACCGATGCGCAGGCCAGTGCGCGGCAACTCACCGCCCGCGAGCGTCAGGTCCTGCAGCTGATCGCAGAAGGCCATACCTCGGCGCGCATCGCCGATCGGCTGCACATTGCGGCGTCGACGGTCGAGGTCCATCGCCGCAACATCATGCGCAAGCTCGATCTGCACAACGTCGCCGATCTCACCCGCTACGCCATCGTCAACGGCATATGCCGGGCGGCTGACTGAGCGTTCCAAGTTCGGCCACCTTTCCACCACGTGACACGATCTACCGGTTTTCCGGTACGTATAAACACCAAGAACGAGGTATATCCGGCTCATGCCCAAGGCATTAGCATCTGGGCTCCACACACGCTCCGAGTCAATCGAGAGGAAGACCAGATGAACATCCATCCGTCCATGCAGCGTTTTTCCACCACCACCGAATCCAGCCTGCAGACTTTCCAGTCGCTCACCGACATCGTGCTCGATGCCACCGAGCAACTGATTGCGCTGAACGTCGGTGCCGCCCGCTCGCTGTGCGCCTTCGCCTCGGCCCAGAGCCTGCCGGTCAGTGGCGAAGCCCTGCCCAACCAGTTGGCCGACCGCATCGCCGCGCAACACCAGGGTCTGGAGCAGGCTGCGGAATACCTGCGCAACGTGAATGAGATCTGCCTGCGCACGCAGTCGGAAGTCGCCGAGATCGGCACCCGTCACATCAACGAAATGAGCAGCTCGATGCAGACGCTGTTCGGCGAAGTCGCCAAGCTGACGCCGGCTGCCGGCCTGGAAATGATCGCCACCCCGGCGAGCACGCGGACGACGCGCAAGGCGGCCTGATCGCCGAAACGCGCGCGGTAGAACGACGAAGGCCCCGGAATTCCGGGGCCTTCGTCGTTTACGCGGCGAGGCAGTCCAGCTCAGGCATGGCGGTCCAGACGTGCCAGTACCCGTTCGCGCCCGAGCACCTCGAGCACGGCATCGATCGACGGTGTCTGCGGCACACCCAGCACCGCCACCCGCAGCGGAATGGCGACCTGCGGCATCTTCAGGCCGTGCTCGGCCATGGTGTCCTTGATCGCCTGCGACAGCGCCGCCTTGTTCCAGTCGGCGCCCGCCAGGCGTCCGCGCAGGCTGGCAAGCGCCGCCTTCGCCGCATCGGTGAGGTGCTGGCCGATGAGCTCGGGCGCCGGATGCACGTCCGCGACAAACAACTCGACCGAATCGGCCAGTTCGTTCAGGTTCGCGACACGATCCTTGTACAGCGCCACCGCCGCCTCCAGCGTCACGCCGGTCTCGGGGTTAACGCCGCGACGGGCAAGACGATTCGCCACCTGCGCGGCCAGGAAAGCGTCGTCCGCCTTCTTGATGTACTGGGCGTTCAGCCAGTTGAGCTTCTCGGTGTTGAACTGGGCGGCCGAAGGCGTGATGTGGTCGAGGTCGAACCACTCGACGAACTGCTGACGACTGAAGACTTCATCGTCGCCGTGGCTCCAGCCCAGGCGCGCCAGGTAGTTGATGACCGCGTCCGGCAGGTAGCCGTCGTCGTCGTACTGCATCACGCTCACCGCGCCGTGGCGCTTGGAGAGCTTGGTGCCGTCGTCGCCGAGGATCATCGACAGGTGGGCGTAAAGCGGCACCTCGGCGCCGAGCGCGCGCAGCACGTTGATCTGGCGCGGGGTGTTGTTCACATGGTCGTCGCCACGGATGACGTGGGTGATGCCCATGTCCCAGTCGTCCACCACCACGCAGAAGTTGTAGGTCGGCGTGCCGTCGGCGCGAGCGATGATGAAGTCGTCCAGTTCGGCGTTGCCGATCTCGATGCGCCCCTTCACCAGGTCGTCCCAGGCCACGACACCGTCGGTCGGGTTGCGGAAGCGCACCACGGGCTGCACGCCTTCCGGCGGCTGCGGCAGGGTCTTGCCCGCCTCGGGACGCCAGCGGCCGTCATAGCGCGGCTTCTCGCCGCGGGCGCGCTGCTCCTCGCGGATGCGGTCGAGTTCTTCAGACGACATGTAGCAGTGGTAGGCGGTGCCGGCGGCCAGCATCTGCTGGATGACATCCTTGTACCGGTCCATGCGTTGCATCTGGTAGAACGGGCCCTCGTCATGCTCCAGGCCCAGCCAGTGCATGCCGTCGAGGATGGCCTGCACCGCTTCGGGGGTGGAGCGGGCGACGTCGGTGTCCTCGATGCGCAGGATGAAGGTGCCGCCATGGCGACGGGCAAACGCCCACGAGAACAGCGCGGTGCGCGCGCCGCCGATGTGCAGGTAGCCGGTGGGACTGGGGGCGAAGCGGGTACGGACGGGACGGGAAGCAGGAGACTGGGACATGGTGGAATTCGTTGGTGACGCTCGGGCGAAGCGCGGATTCTAAGGGATTGAAAAGGAGCTGACGGGGGGGCCGGCGCTCAGCTCAGCAGCAGCGCATCGTCGTCGACCTCCTCGCCGCGCACCTTCTCGAACATGTCGAGCAGGTGATGCACGTCGAGCCCTTCACGATCGGGGCCGGAGACATCCAGCACCACGCGGCCCTGGTGCAGCATCACGGTGCGCTGGCCAACGTCGAGCGCCTGGCGCATCGAATGCGTGACCATCATCGTCGTGAGCTTGTGCTCGGCGACGATGCGCACGGTCAGCTCCAGCACGAAGGCGGCGGTGCGCGGATCGAGCGCCGCGGTGTGCTCGTCGAGCAGCAACAGGCGCGAAGGCTGCAGCGCCGCCATCAGCAGGCTCACCGCCTGGCGCTGGCCACCGGAGAGCAGGCCGATGCGGTCGGACAGGCGGTTCTCCAGGCCGAGGCCGAGCGTGGCGAGCTGGGCGCGGAACTCCTCGCGCAGCGCCGGCTTGACCGCGAAGGAGAAACCGCGGCGCTGGCCGCGCATCTTGGCGAGCGCCATGTTCTCCTCGATCGTCAGGTCCTCGCAGGTGCCGGCGAGCGGGTCCTGGAACACCCGCGCCACATGGCGCGCGCGCCCCCACACCGGCTGGCGGGTCATGTCGATGCCGTCGATCTCGATACTGCCGCTGTCGACACGCTGTTCGCCCGAGACGGCGTTGAGGAAGGTCGACTTGCCGGCGCCGTTGGAGCCGATCACGGTGACGAACTGTCCGGTCGGGATCTCGAGGCTCATGCCGCGCAGGGCCTGGGTTTCGATCGGCGTGCCGGGGTTGAAGGTCAGGCGCAGGTCGGTTGCTTTCAACATCTCAGTTTCCCTTCTTTCCAGACCAGTGGGCGCGCAGCTTGGGCACCACCAGCGCGACCGTCACCAGCACCGCGGTGACGAGGTTGAGATCCTGCGCCTGCAGGCCGATGAAGTCCGAGTTGAGCGCGAGTGCGATGAAGAAGCGATAGACGATGGCGCCGACGATTACCGCGATCGTCGCCAGGTAGAGCTTGCGCGAGGGCAGCAGGCTCTCGCCGACGATCACCGCCGCGAGGCCGATGACGATGGTGCCCACCCCCATCGAGATGTCCGCTCCGCCCTGGGTCTGCGCGAACAGTGCGCCAGCCAGGCTCACCAGCGCGTTCGACAGCGCCATGCCGGCCAGCACCGCCAGCCCCGTATTGACGCCCTGCGCCCGCGCCATGCGCGCATTGGAGCCGGTCGCGCGGATCGCCAGACCGCTCTGGGTGGCGAAGTAGGCATCGAGCATCAGCTTCACCGCCAGCACCACGAACACCAGCAGCAGCGGACGGAACACGTAGTCCGCCAGCGCCTCGGGCTGCAGCAGGTTGAAGACGGTGGGCTCCATGATCAACGGCACGTTGGGCTTGCCCATGATGCGCAGGTTGATCGAGTACAGCGCGATCATCATCAGGATGCTGGCGAGCAGGTCCATGATCTTGAGGCGCACGTTGAGCCAGCCGGTGATCAGCCCCGCGACCGCGCCGGCGATGGTCGCCACGATGGTCGAGACGAAGGGATCGTAGCCGGCCGCGATCATGGTGGCGGCCACGGCGCCGCCGAGCGGGAAGCTGCCGTCGACGGTGAGGTCGGGGAAGCGCAGCAGGCGGAAGGAGATGTACACGCCGAGGGCGACGAGGCTGAAGATCAGGCCGATCTCCAGCGCCCCGAGCAGGGTGTAGAGGGACATGGGGGATACCGTTGGGGGAGGAAACCTGGCGGGCGTTCAGAAGGGAAGCACCCGCCGTGGCCGGCACCAGCCGGCCGCGTGCGGGTCGTTGTTACTGGACGACCTTGGAAGCGTCCTTGACGAGTTCTTCGGACAGCGTGACGCCCTGCTTCCGGGCTGCGCCGGGGTTCACGTGCAGTTCGAGCTTGTTGCTGGTCTCGGGGGCGATGGCACCCGGCTTCTCGCCCTTGAGGATGCGCACCACCATCTGGCCGGTCTGCACGCCGAGGGCCTTGTAGTCCATGCCATAGGCGGCCACCGCGCCGCGCCCGACACTGTCGGTATCGGCGGCAATCAGCGGGATCTTGGCATCCATGCCGACCTTGACCAGCGCCTCGTAGGCCGACACCACGTTGTTGTCGGTGCTGGTGTAGAACACATCGACCTTGCCGATCAGGCTGCGGGCGGCCGAGCCGACGTCGACCGAACGCGGCGCGGCCGCATCGACCAGGCTCATGCCGTGCTCGGGCAGTAGCTTGCGCAGCTGCTCCAGCACCACCACCGAGTTGGCCTCACCCGGGTTGAACACCATGCCGACGCGCTTGGCGTTGGGCGCTACGCGCTTGATCAGCTCGATCTGCTTGCCGAGTTCGAGCGCATCGGACACGCCGGTGATGTTCGTACCCGACGCGGCCATCGAGGGCACCAGCTTGGCCGCCACCGGGTCGGTCACCGCCGAGAACACCAGCGGGATGTCCTTGGTCGCCGCAGCCACGGCCTGGGCCGAGGGCGTGGCGATGGCGACGATCACGTCCGACTTGTCGCCGACGAACTTGCGCGCGATCTGCGCCGCGGTGCCGGTGTTGCCCTGTGCGCTCTGGTACTGCCACTTGAGGTTCTTGCCTTCCTCGTAGCCGGCGGCGGTCAGCGCTTCCTTGACGCCGTCACGTACGGAATCCAGCGCCGGATGCTCGACGATGGCGGTGATCGCGACGGATTTCTGCTGGGCATGGACCGGTGCCGCCATCGCAAAAGCCAGCGCCATCGCACCGAACAGGACCTTGCGGGACTTGATGAAAGGCATTCAGGACTCCTCTGCGGCCATCTCGGCCAGGAAGGTTGGACAGGCTTCGCTCCGCCGGGGCGGAGCAAGGCTGCGAAGTGTACCGGGCATCAATGATTTAGGCGACTGTGGTGGACCCGAAATTGAACGCTGCGCCAGCGAACGAGGCGAGATCCGGAAGCCGGCATTGCCTCGATGACTGTATTTTTTTACAGTCAACACATGGCGAACGAACATGCCGAACTCCACTGCCTGAGCAACTTCAGCTTCCAGCGCGGCGCCTCTCACCCCGAGGAGCTCGTCGCGCAGGCAGCCGCATTCGGCTACGCGGCCATCGCCCTCACCGACGAATGCTCGCTGGCCGGCATCGTGCGCGCCCATCGCGCACTGAAGGCACTGCCCGAGGACAATCGCCCGAAGCTGATCATCGGCAGTGAGCTGCATCTGGCCGACGGTCCCTGCGTCGTGCTGCTGGCGACCAACCGCGCCGGCTACGGCCAGCTGTCGCGCCTCGTCACCCGCGCCCGGCGCGCCGCCGACAAGGGCACCTACCGGATCACGCGGGCGATGCTCGACGGCGCCTGTCCCGATTGCCTCGCCCTGCTCGTGCCCCCTCCCGGCTTTCCGCCCTTGAAGGACGGCGCAGAAGACCACCTTGCACTGGAGGCTGACGCCGCCTGGCTGGCGCAGCACTTTCCCGGTCGAGCGTGGATCGCGGTGACGACGCAGCTCGACGGCCGCGACCGCGCACGCATCACCTTGCTGCGCCGCATCGCCCGTGGCACCGGCATCCCGGCCGTGGCCGCCAGCGGCGCACTGATGCACGACGCCGCGCGCCGCCCGCTGGCCGACGTGATGACGGCGCTACGCCTGCACTGCAGCGTGGCCGAGGCGGGCCTGGCGCTCGCCCCCAACGCCGAACGCCGGCTGCACGACCGCGACACCCTCGCCCGCCGCTATCCACCCGCGCTGCTCGCCGAAACCCTGGCCGTCGCCGCCCGCTGCAGCTTCAGCCTCGACGAGCTGCGCTACGAATACCCGGCCGAACTCGTGCCCGATGGCGCAACACCGGCCAGCTGGCTGCGCCGCCTGGTGGAAGACGGCCTGGCCTGGCGCTACCGCGACCAGACGGACGCAACGGCACCACCGTCGGTGCGGACCCAGATCGAACACGAACTGGCGCTGATCGCCGAACTCGGCTACGAGCCCTACTTCCTCACCGTGCACGACATCGTCCGCTTCGCCCGCAGCCAGGGCATCCTGTGCCAGGGCCGCGGCTCGGCGGCCAACTCGGCCGTGTGCTGGGCGCTGGGCATCACCGAAGTCGATCCGACCCTGGGCATCATGCTGGTCGAGCGCTTCATCTCGCGCGAGCGCAACGAGCCGCCCGACATCGACGTCGATTTCGAGCATGACCGGCGCGAGGAGGTCATCCAGTACATCTACCGCAAGTACGGCCGCGACCGCGCCGCGCTCGCCGCCACCGTCATCAGCTACCGCGCCCGCAGCGCGCTGCGCGACGTCGGCCGCGCGCTCGGCCTGGGCGAGACGCAGATCGAACGCCTGACGCGCGAGCACCACTGGTTCGACGGCCGCCGCATCCTGCCCGAGCGCCTGGCTGAAGCCGGACTCGACCCCGCCAGCCCGGTCACCCGGCGCCTGGTCGCACTCACCGAGGAACTCATCGGCTTTCCGCGCCACCTGTCGCAGCATGTCGGCGGCTTCGTCATCGCCCGCGGCCGGCTCGACGAGCTGGTGCCGGTCGAGAACGCCGCGATGCCCGAGCGCACCGTGATCCAGTGGGACAAGGACGACCTCGACGCGGTCGGCCTGATGAAGATCGACGTGCTCGCGCTTGGCATGCTGTCGGCGCTGCGCCGCGGGCTGGCGCTGGTGTCGGCCTGGCGCGGGCAGTCATTGACGCTGGCGAGCATTCCGCGCGAACGGCACGCGGTGTATGAAATGCTGTCGCGCGCCGATTCGGTCGGCGTGTTCCAGGTCGAATCGCGCGCGCAGATGACCATGCTGCCGCGCCTCAAGCCGCACTGCTTCTACGACCTGGTGGTGGAGGTCGCCATCGTGCGCCCCGGTCCGATCCAGGGCGGCATGGTCCATCCCTACCTGCACGCGCGCGAACGCGCGGCGCGGCACGAAGACCCGATGGACGGCCTGCGCGCGGAGATCCGCGGCGTGCTGGCGCGCACGCTGGGCGTACCGATCTTCCAGGAACAGGTGATGCAGCTCGCGGTGGTGGCGGCCGGCTTCACCGGTGGCGAGGCCGACCAGTTGCGGCGCGCGATGGGTGCCTGGCGACGCAAGGGCGAGCTCGAGCGCTACCGCGACAAGCTGTTGCAGGGCCTGGCCGACAACGGCTACGACGCCGATTTCGCCCAGCGCCTGTGCCAGCAGATCGAGGGCTTCGGCAGCTACGGCTTTCCCGAATCCCACGCCGCCAGCTTCGCGCTGCTGGTCTATGCCTCGGCCTGGCTGAAGTGCTTCGAACCCGCCGCCTTCCTCGCCGCGCTGCTCAACAGCCAGCCGATGGGCTTCTATTCGCCTTCGCAGCTGATCCAGGACGCACGCCGCCACGGCGTGGAAGTGCGCCCGGCGGACGTCACCGTCAGCGACTGGGACTGCACGCTGGAGCCGGCAGGCGTGCAGATCTCGGACCCGACGACGCCCGCACCGACGGATGCCGGCGCCACCCCCCCCGTTCAGCCACAGCCCGCCGTTCGCCTCGGCCTGCGCATGATCCACGGCCTCGGGCAGGATGCTGCCGCCCGCATCGCCACGGCCCGCCGCTCGCACGCCTTCGCCGACGTGCAGGAGCTCGCCGCCCGCGCCCGGCTCGATGCCGGCACGCTGCGCACGCTCGCCGCCGGTGGCGCACTGGCCACGCTGGCCGGTCATCGCCGCCAGGCGCTGTGGCAGGCCAGCGGCGCAGCCCCCCTGCCCGGCGTGCTGGCGAATGCGCCGGGAGGTGATGCGGCCGTCAGCCTCGCCGCCCCGGCCGAGACGGAGGACCTGCTCGCCGACTACGCCCGCCTCGGCTTCACGCTGGGCCGCCATCCGCTGTCATTCGTGCGCGACCAGCTCGCGCGGCTACGCTTCCTCACCGCGACCGACATCGCCCGCGCGCCCGACCGCATGCTCGCTCGCGGCGCCGGACTGGTCACCTGCCGCCAGCGCCCGGCCACCGCCAAGGGCACGCTGTTCGTCACGCTGGAGGACGAGACCGGCCTGACCAACGTCATCGTCCGCCCCGAGCTGTTCGAGCAGCAGCGCCGCATCCTGCTCGGCGCGCGGCTGATGGGCGTGTTCGGCCAGATCAGCCGCCAGGGGCGGGTCGTGCATCTGGTGGCGAGCCGGGTGGTGGACCACTCCGAACTGCTGGGCACGCTGCAGGCCAGGAGCCGCGACTTTCACTGAGCGCGCCCCAGGCGCGATTTCAGTCGGCGCAGGCCTTCGGCAGGCAGCGTGCGATCTCGCCGGCCGCCCACCCTACCAGCGCGTCCGCAACCGTCGTCGATGCCTCGCCGAAGCCCGCCACCACCTGCGGCACCGCCACGCCCGCCGGGCGTTGGCGCGCCTCGAACAGCCGCGAGGCGACGATCCGGCGCCCGTCGCGCTGGACCAGGCGCGCGTCCAGGCGCACGACCACCTCGGGCGCACCGTCGCGGTACTCGCTGTGGAAGGCCAGCAGTTCGCTGGCGATCTCGTAGTCCGCCTGCAGCCGCTGTTCATCGCTGCTCAGCGCCGCGATGCGGCCGTCGCTGCGGAAGGCCTCGACGATGCGGTCGCGCAGCAGCACCGGCACGGGTTCGCTCCAGTTCGCGCCCTTGTACACGCTGACGCGGTTCGCGTCGGGCACGACGAGGATGCGCTGGCCGGACAGCTGCGTGCCCGCCACCGGGCGGGACACCCGCAGCGACACGGGCAAGGTCGGCTCCCCCTGCCCTTGCGCAGCCATGCGACTCGCCGGCGCGCCCGGCAGCAGATAGGTGTCGACGGGCTCGGGCCGTGGCAGCACCGAGCAGGCCGAGGACAGCACGATCACGGCAACGAGGCCGGCACGGGCCGCGATCCGGTTCAGGGACGAAACATCGGCTTTGCGGATGCTCATGGCGTGAACTCCTTCACCGGCTCGAGGCCGAGCAGATAGTCGGTCGGTCTGTTCTCGAGCTGACGCGTGATGGCGCGCAGCGAGGCCAGCGTGTCGCGCAGCTCGGCCAGTGCCGGGCCGAGTTCGGCCACGCCGCGCACGCCGCTGTCGAGCGCGCCGCGGTTGTCACTGACCAGGGCATCCACCGTCAGCATGGCGCGCTCGAACGCCGCCATCGACTGCTGCGCGCTCTTCAGCGTCTGCGCGCCATGCACGTCCACCAGCCGGTTGGCTGCACCGACGAGCTTCGTCGCCTCGACCAGTGCGGCGTTGGCCTGCCCGCTGGCGCGCGCCAGTTCGCGCAGCGCCAGCGTGATTTCCTCGCGCTCGGCTGCGATCGTGCCGGTCGCCTGTTCCAGGTTGTGCAGGGTGCGGCCGATGCTGTCGACGTTGTCGGCCGAGAACAGCTCACGTGCCTGGATCAGCAGTTCGTTGACGTTCAGCACCACGTCCTCGCCGTCGGCCAGGAGCTTGGTCAGCGGTGACGGCGTGGCGATGATGACCGGCACTTCGTCTCCCGATGCGGCGGTCAGCGGCGGGCTCGCCATGTTCTCGCCGCTGCTCAGGCGGATGATCGACATCCCGGTGATGCCCGCCGGCACCAGCCGGGCCTGGGTGTCGGTGCGCACCGGCGCGGCGCTATCGACGCGCACGCGGGCGATGACCCGGCGCGGGTCCTGCGGGTCGAGCCGCAGGCTGGAGACGTCACCGATCTTGATGCCGTTGAACTCGACCGTGCTGCCCTTGGACAGGCCGCTCACCGCCTCCTGGAAGACGATGTCGTAGCTCTGGAACTGCTTGTCGGCGTCGGCCTTGCCGAGCCACAGCGCGAACAGCAACGCCGCACCGACCACCAGCACGGTGAAGAAGCCGATCAGCACGTGATGGGCACGCGTTTCCATGTCAGGCCTCCCGCCGGGTCGCCCCAAGGGCGGCCTGCGCCCCCTTGGTGGACAGCAAACGCAATGCGCGTAGGGATCGTTTCATCTCAGGTTTGCTCCGGTGTGGATTCGGGTTCGCAGCCGCTCGCCTGTGCTGCATCCGCAGCGGCGCGGCCGCGCGGCCCGTGAAAGTATTCGCGGATCCACGCATCGTCGGTGGCGGCCACCGCCGCGAGCGTGTCGTTGATCAGCACCTTCTTCTGCGCCAGCACGGCGATGCGGTCGGTGATGGTGTAGATGGTGTCGAGATCGTGGGTGACGATGAACACCGTCAGCCCGAGCGCGTCGCGCAAAGTGAGGATCAGCTGGTCGAAGGCCGCCGCGCCGATCGGGTCGAGGCCGGCGGTGGGCTCGTCGAGGAACAGGATGTCCGGGTCGAGCGCCAGGGCGCGCGCCAGCGCCGCGCGCTTGACCATGCCACCAGACAGGTCCGACGGATACTTGTCGCCGGCATTGGCCGGCAGCCCAGCGAGCGCGATCTTGAGCCGCGCCAGCCGCGCGGCATCGGCCGCCTTCAGCCCGGCATGCTCGATCAAGGGCAGCGCCACGTTCTCGGCCACCGTCAGCGACGAGAACAGCGCCCCCTTCTGGAACAGCACGCCGAAGCGGCGCTCGACCGCGCTGCGGCGCGCGGGCGGCAGCGTCAGCAGGTCCTCGCCGAACACGCTGACCGTGCCCACCGCCGGCCGGTTGAGGCCGACGATGGTGCGCAGCAGGACCGACTTGCCGGTGCCCGACCCGCCCACCACGCTCAGGATCTCGCCGCGGCGCACGTCCAGGTCAAGCCCGTCATGCACCACCTGGGTGCCGAACTGGTTGCGCACGCCGCGCACCTCGATGATGTTCTCGCCAGGGCGTTTCACCAGCCCATCTCCATGCAGAACAGCGCCGCCACCGCATCGACCACGATCACGGTGAAGATCGACTGCACCACCGCCGAGGTCGTGTGCTCGCCCACCGACTGCGCGCTGCCGCTGACGCGAAAGCCCTCGAGGCAGCCGATGATGCCGATGAGGAAGGCGAAGATCGGCGCCTTGGCCATGCCGACCAGGAAATGCGTGATGCCGACGTTGTTCTCCACCACCGACAGGAACATCACCGGCGAGATGTCGAGCTTCGCGGCGCACACCAGCATGCCGCCGACGATGCCGGAGATCATCGCGACGAAGGTGAGCATCGGCAGCGCGATCAGCAAGGCCGCCACCCGCGGCAGCACCAGCAGTTCGACCGGGTCGAGCCCGAGCACGCGGATCGCGTCCACCTCCTCGTTGGCGCGCATCGAGCCGATCTGCGCGGTGAAGGAACTCGCGGTGCGGCCGGCGACGATGATCGCGGTCAGCAGCACGCCGAACTCGCGCAGGAAGGAATAGGCCACCAGGTCGACGGTAAAGATGCTGGCGCCGAACTCCGCCAGCACCGTGGCGCCGAGAAAGGCCACCACCGCACCGACCAGGAAGGTCAGCAACGCGACGATGGGCACGGCATCCAGCGCCGTGCGCTCGAGGTTGGCGACCAGCGAGGTCATGCGCCAGCGTCGCGGCCGCAGCAGCACAGCGAAGGCCGTCTGCAGCGTGATGCCGATGAAGCCGGCGATATCCACGACATGGCGCCAGAACACCACCGTCGTGCGGCCGACATGCTCGAGCACGTCGCCCAACGCGTAGCCCCGACGCAGGGGCGCAGCGGGTTCGCTCGTGAGGGCATCCGCCACGGCCTTCAGCAGCGCGCGCCGTTCCGCGCCCAGCGGACTCGCATCGCCGGCCAGGTGCGCGAGGTGTGTGGCGCCCAGCAGATCGTGCAGCAAGGCCACGCCGGCGGTGTCGAGCGCGCCCAACGCGGCGACCTCGACCCGCGTGCCAGACTCGACCTGCGACCGCAAGGCCGCAACGCGCGACGCGAGTGCGCCATAGTGCGCGATCGTCCAGTCGCCGCTCAGCGCCAGGCGGCTCTCGCCTGCGCTGCGGGACAACACGACCGTGCCTTCGCCTGCGCTCGTCATCGCGCTCCGCACTCCCTGTTGCCCAGCCTTGTGTTCATCGAAACCCTCACCAATTCGTCATCACCCGCAGATTGTCACACCGCATGCACCGTCAAGCGGACCAATTAAAGTGCAGTGCAACAATTCTTGCTAGAGTGTCATCACCGTCACGCGCGCCGCGCCCCGTCTGCAGCGGCCCGACGACCCGGCCACGGCTATGCGCCGCGGCCCACAGACCGGAAAGATGCCATGAAAACCGAAAACAAACGCAAGGCGGCATGGACCCTCGCCGCGGGTCTTGCCCTCGTCGCCATCGTCGCGTGGTCGTTCCTGCGCCCGCAGGACGAGGACGGCAACGTCGTCCGCGGCAATGGCCGCATCGAAGCCACCGAGGTCGATGTGGCGGCAAAGGCAGCCGGCCGCGTGCAGGACATCCTTGTCAATGAAGGCGACTTCGTGCAGGCAGGCGACATCGTGGCCCGCATGGACGCGAAGGCGCTCGAGGCCCAACTCGCCCAGGCCCGCGCCGAGGTCGCCAATGCCATGAGTGCGCGCGAAACCGCACTCGCCCAGGTCGCCCAGCGCAAGGCCGACGTCGCGATGGCCGAGGCGGTGCTGGTGCAGCGCCGCTCCGAACTCGACATCGCGCGCAAGACCAGCGCTCGCTCGCAGGCCCTGCGCGCCGATCGCGCCATCTCCGAGCAGGTGGCCGACGACAACGCCGCGCGCGTGCGCAACGCCGAGGCCAACATCAGCGTGGCTCACGCCCAGATCGCCGCCGCGCAGGCCGGCGTGCGCGCTGCCGACGCCCAGGTGGCGCAAGCCAGCGCCGCGATCGAGGCGGCCAAGGCCGTGGTCGCCCGCCTGGAAACCGAGATCGAGGACAGCGTGCTGAAGGCGCCGCGCAGCGGCCGCGTGCAGTACCGTGTGGTGCAGCCGGGCGAGGTGGTCGCCGGCGGCGGCAAGGTCGTCAGCCTGGTCGATGTCGGCGACGTGTACATGACCTTCTTCCTGCCCGAGATGGCCGCCGGACGGGTGGCGATGGGCAGCGAGGCGCGCATCGTGCTCGATGCCGCCCAGCACTACGTGATTCCCGCGAACGTATCCTACGTTGCCAGCGTCGCCCAGTTCACGCCGAAGGCAGTCGAGACCCAGAGCGAGCGCCAGAAGATGGTGTTCCGCGTCAAGGCGCGCGTCGATCCCGAGTTGCTGGCGAAGTACCCCGAGCAGGTCAAGACCGGCCTGCCCGGCGTCGCCCACGTGCGGCTGAACGACACCCAGCCCTGGCCCGAGACGCTGCAGGTGAAGCTGCCGTGACCCGGGAGGGCGGCGCGATGGGAACGGATACCCGCCAGCACGTGATGCCCGGTGGCGACGCCCAACCGCCGGTCGTGCGCCTCGCCGAACTCTCGCATCGCTACGGCGACGTGCTCGCCGCGGACGGCGTCACGCTCGACATCCCCGCTGGCCGCATGGTCGGCTTCATCGGCCCCGATGGCGTCGGCAAGTCGACCTGGCTCGGGCTGATCGCAGGCGCGCGCCAGATCCAGCACGGCACGGTCGAGGTGCTGGGCGGCGACATGGCCAGCGCGCGCCACCGCGGCGCCGTGTGTCCGCGCATCGCCTACATGCCGCAGGGCCTGGGCAAGAACCTTTATCCGACACTGTCGGTGTTCGAGAACATCGATTTCTTCGGCCGCCTGTTCGGCCAGTCACGCGCCGAACGCGATGAGCGCATCGCCGAACTGCTCGCCTCCACTGGCCTCGCCGACTTCGCCGACCGCCCGGCCAACAAGCTGTCCGGCGGCATGAAGCAGAAGCTCGGCCTGTGCTGCGCGCTGATCCACGATCCCGACCTGCTGATCCTCGACGAGCCCACCACCGGCGTCGATCCGCTGTCGCGCCGCCAGTTCTGGGAACTGATCGGCCGCATCCGCGCGCGCCGCCCGGGTATGAGCGTGCTGGTCGCCACCGCCTACATGGAAGAGGCCGAGCAGTACGACTGGCTGGTGGCAGTCGACGCCGGCCGCGTGCTCGCCACCGGCACGCCGGCCGCACTGCACGGCCAGACCGGTACCGACACGCTGGAAGAAGCCTTCCTCGCGCTGCTGCCGCCCGAGCGCCGCGGCGACCACGAGGCGCTGACGATTCCGCCGCTCACCGCCGGCGAGGTCGTCATCGAGGCGCGCGACCTGCAGATGCGCTTCGGTGATTTCATCGCGGTCGACGACGTCAACCTGCAGGTGCGACGTGGCGAGATCTTCGGTTTCCTCGGCTCGAACGGCTGCGGCAAGTCCACCACCATGAAGATGCTCACCGGCCTGCTGCCGCCCAGCCGCGGCGAGGCGCGCCTGCTGGGCGAGGTGCTCGATGCACGCAACATCGACACCCGCCGCCGCGTCGGCTACATGTCGCAGGCCTTCTCGCTGTATGGCGAACTGTCGGTCCGGCGCAACCTGCAACTGCATGCCCGCCTGTTCGAGCTGTCGCAGGCCGAGGGCGATGCGCGCATCGCCGAGTTGGCCCGCCGTTTCGATCTCGAGCCGGTCATGGACGCCCTGCCCGACGCGCTGCCGCTGGGCCTGCGCCAGCGCCTGCAACTGGCGGTGGCGGTGCTGCACCGGCCCGACGTGCTGATCCTCGACGAGCCGACCTCCGGCGTCGATCCGGTGGCGCGCGACCATTTCTGGGCGCTTATCGTCGACCTGTCGCGCAAGGACGGCGTGACGATCTTCATCACCACCCACTTCATGAACGAGGCCCAGCGCTGCGACCGCATCTCGCTGATGCACGCCGGCCGCATCCTCGCCAGCGACACGCCGGCCGCGCTGATGGCGCGGCGCGGCGCCGACAGCCTGGAAGACGCCTTCGTCGGCTATCTGGCCGAAGCGAGCGGCGTGCAACTGCTGCCGCCCGACGCCCCGGCGGCCGTGTCCGACGGCACGGCCGCCACCCCTGCGCCCCACCCGACGGCCCCCGCCCGCTTCAGCCTTGGCCGCCTGTTCAGTTTCAGCACGCGCGAGGCCACCGAGCTGCGGCGCGACCCCTTCCGCCTGACGCTGGCGCTGCTCGGCACCGTGATCCTGATGCTGGTGATGGGCTACGGCATCAGCACCGACGTCGAGGACCTGAGCTACGCGGTGCTCGACCTCGACCGCAGCACGGCGAGCGAAAGCTATACGCTCAACATCGCCGGCTCGCGCTATTTCCTCGAGAAGCCGCCGCTGGAAAGCCATGCCGACATCGACCGCCGCATGCGCGCGGGCGAGCTGGCAATGGCCATCGAGATCCCGCCCGGCTTCGGTCGCGACCTGGCGCGCGGCGCGCGACCGGAGATCGGCGTCTGGCTGGACGGCGCCATGCCGATGCGCGCCGAGGTGGCGCGCGGCTACGTGATGGGCGTGCATGCGCAGACGCTGACCGAGGCGGTCACCGCCTCCACCGGTACGCGGCCCGCCGCGCTGGCAGACATCGCCGTGCGCTATCGCTACAACCCCGAGATGCGCAGCCTCATCGCCATGGTGCCGGCGGTGATCCCGATGCTGCTGGTCTTCATCCCCTCCATGCTCACCGCGCTGGGCGTGGTGCGCGAGAAGGAGCTCGGCTCCATCCTCAACGTCTACACCACGCCGGTGACCAAGCTCGAGTTCCTGCTCGGCAAGCAGCTGCCCTACATCGGCTTGTCGATGCTCAACTGCGTGCTGATGTTCGTGCTCGCGGTCACGCTCTTCGACGTGCCCTTCAAGGGCAGCCTGGCAGCCTTCTTCCTCGGCGCCCTGATCTACGTCACCGCCACCACCGGCCTGGGCCTGCTGATGTCGACGCTGACCAACAGCCAGGTCGCGGCGATGGCCGGCACCTCGATAGGCACCCTGCTGCCGGCGATCCAGTTCTCCGGCATGCTCGACCCGGTGTCTTCGCTCGAAGGCGCGGGCGCGGTGCTCGGCCAGATCTACCCGACGACGCACTTCCTCACCATCAGCCGCGGCACCTTCGCCAAGGCGCTCGATTTCGGCGACCTGGGCGCCTCCTTCGTGCCACTGCTGGTGGCGATTCCGGTGCTGACCGTGGCTTCGGCGCTGCTGCTGAAGAAACAGGCGCGCTGAGGAGGACGGACCATGGCCACGCGCAAGCGCACGCTGCACAACACCTGGCACCTCGGCATCAAGGAATTCCACAGCCTGCTCGGCGACTGGACGATGCTGTTCCTGATCGTGTTCATGTTCACCGTGTCGGTGTATGCCGACGCCCGCGCCAAGCCCGAGAGCCTGCACCGCGCCTCGATCGCGGTCGTCGACGAGGACCAGTCGCAGCTCTCCACCCGCATCATCGCCGCGCTGCAGCCGCCGCAGTTCATTCCGCCCGAGCACGTGACGCTGGCCGACATCGACAAGGGCATGGACGCCGGCCTGCACACCTTCGTGCTCGACATCCCGCCCAACTTCCAGCGCGACGTGCTGGCCGGGCGCACCCCCGCGCTGCAGCTCAACGTCGACGCCACGCGCCAGAGCCAGGCGCAGACCGGCACCGGCTACATCCAGAACATCGTCAATGACGAGATCCGCGCCTTCGTGCAGCGTTACCGCAGCACCGCGGTGCAGCCAGTGCAACTGGTCGAGCGCGCGATGTTCAACCCCAACCTCACCGAAAGCTGGTTCGCCGCGGTCACCGCGATCATCAACAACATCACCCTGCTCGGCATCCTGCTGACCGGCGCCGCGCTGATCCGCGAGCGCGAGCACGGCACCATCGAGCACCTGCTGGTGATGCCGGTGACGCCCTTCGAGATCATGCTGTCCAAGGTATGGTCGATGGGCGTCGTGGTGCTGATCGCCTCGTCCTTCTCGCTGCAGGTGGTGGTGAAGGGCGTGCTCGGCGTGGTCGTGCCGGGTTCGGCCGTGCTGTTCGCCGCGGCCACCCTGCTCTACCTGTTCGCCGCGGCCTCGATCGGCGTCTTCATGGGCACGCTGGCGCGCAACATGCCGCAGTTCGGGCTGATGAGCATCCTGGTGCTGCTGCCGCTGCAGATCCTGTCCGGCGCACTGACGCCGCGCGAGAGCATGCCCGACGTCGTGCGCGGGCTGATGTCGCTGACGCCGACCACCCACTTCGTCAGCCTCGCACAGGGCGTGCTGTTCCGTGGCGCCGGCATCGACGTCGTGTGGCCGGAATTCCTGATGGTGGCAGCCATCGGCGGAATCTTCTTCGCCCTCGCCCACCACCGCCTGCGCAGCACCATCGGCAAGATGCAGAGCTGAACGCGGGCCGCCCCCGCTGCCCGGCTCAGGCGCTGGCCGCCTCGCGCCGGCGATGCATCGCCAGCCAGATCAGCGCCACGCCGGTCAGCACCACCGGCACCAGCGAACCCACGTTCAGCAGCGTCCAGCCCTGGGTCGTGACCAGCGCGCCGGACGCGAACGAGGTCACCGCCATGGTGGCAAACACCGCAAAGTTGATCGCCGCCTGCGCCTTGTCCTTTTCCTCGGGGCGATAGGCCTGCATCGCCAGCGTGGTGCTGCCGGTGAAGAGGAAGTTCCAGCCCACGCCGAGCAGGAACAGACCGATCAGGAACTGGTGCAGGTCCTGCCCCGACAGCGCGACCGCGATGCAGGCGAAATTCAGCGCGACGCCCACGCCCATGACCTGCAGCACACCGAAACGCTTGATCAGGTGACCGGTGAAGAAGCCCGGCGCGAACATGCCGATCACGTGCCATTCCAGCACCAGCGCCGCATCCGAGAACGGCATGCCGCACACGTCCATCGCCAGCGGCGTCGCCGCCATCAGCAGGTTCATCACACCATAGCCCAGCGCCGCGCCCACGGTGGAGACGATGAACACCGGCTGGCGCATGATCTCGCCCAGCGGACGCCCCCCATCGCTGCCCGCGGCCTTGGGCGGCTCGGGCGGAAACCGGATACCGGCCATCACCACCATCGAGATCAAGGCGACCACGGCCAGCGCGAGATAGGAACCAAGGAAAGGCGCGCCCATCGCCTCGCGCGTGTAATTGGCCAGATTGGGGCCGACCACCGCGCCCAGCAGTCCGCCCGCCAGCACCAGCGATACCGCCTTCTCGCGGAAGGACGCCGGCGCCAACTCGCCGGCGGCGAAGCGGTAGAGCTGACCATTTGCGCTGTAGTAGCCGGCGATCACCGTGCCCGCCACCAGCAGCCAGAAGCTGCGCAGGTACAGGGCCAGCGCACACAGCAGCGCCGTCAGCAGCGCCACCAGCAGGCCGAGCTGGAAGGACGTCTTGCGTCCCCAGCGCTGCTGGCTGCGCGCCACCAGGCCGGTGGACATCGCACCGCCGACCACGTAACCCATCACAGGCAGGGTCGCCATCCACGCGAGCGGCGCCAGGGTCAGGCCCACCAGGCCGTTGATGGCGATGAAGACCACGTTGTTGGTCAGGAACAGGCCCTGGGCGATGGCCAGCAGCCAGAGGTTCTTCTTCATGAGCAGTTTCTTGTTTTCTGATGCGAGACTGAAATGTACCGCTTTAAGGGATCGAGGTTCCACCCGCGTTCACCTTCGCGGCCAGCAAAACTAGACGACCGGTCTAATTTGCGCGTATGATCCGCCGCCATGAGTTCTCGCCACACCGATACCCGCCAGCACATCCTCGACACCGGTAACCGCATCATCGCGGCCAAGGGCTTCTCCTGCGTCGGTCTCGCGGAACTGCTGCAGGCCTCGGACGTGCCCAAGGGCTCGTTCTATCACTACTTCAAGTCGAAGGAAGCCTTCGGCCAGGCCTTGCTGCAGGACTACTTCGACAACTACCTGGGCCAGTTGGACACCCTGTTCGGCACGCCCGGGCTGGACGGCAGGACGCAGCTCCTGCGCTATTTCGGCCAGTGGCGCAGCACCCAGGCGCAGGAGAACTGCAACGAACAGAAGTGCCTCGTGGTCAAGCTCGGCGCCGAGGTTGCGGACCTGTCGGAAGCGATGCGGCTCACGCTGCGCGACGGCACCGACCGCATCATCGGCCGCCTCGCCGACTGCGTGGAGAGCGGCGTCGCCGACGGCTCGCTGCCGGCGCTCGAGCCCCTGCCCACGGCACGCACGCTGTACCAGCTCTGGCTCGGCGCCAGCCTGCTGGCCAAGCTGCACCGCGACGAAAGCCCGCTCGAGCATGCCTGGGCGGCCACCCAGCATCTGCTCGAACCCTGATTTTTTTGCCCGAACGCTAGACGACCAGTCTAATTTCTCCATCCCAGAGGCCGCCGACACGGCGGCGCAAGGAGCCGACATGCTGAACTTCGATTACTACAACCCCACCCGCATCGTCTTCGGCAAGGACAGCATCGCCCGCCTCGACGAACTCGTGCCGGCCGACGCCCGCGTGATGGTGCTGTACGGCGGCGGCAGCGCCGAACGCAACGGCACCCTGGCCGAGGTCGAGGCCGCGCTCGGCGCACGTACCGTGCAGCGCTTCGGCGGCATCGAACCCAACCCGGCCTACGAGACCCTGATGGGCGCGGTCGAGCAGATCCGCCGCGAGAAGCTCGACTTCCTGCTCGCCGTCGGCGGCGGCTCCGTCATCGACGGCACCAAGTTCGTCGCCGCAGCGGTGAATTACGCCGGCGAACCGTGGACCATCCTCGAGACCGGTGGCAAGCACGTCACCCAGGCCCTGCCGATGGGCTGTGTGCTGACGCTGCCCGCCACCGGCTCGGAGATGAACTGCTTCTCGGTCGTCACCCGCAAGTCGCTGCAGGCCAAGCTCAGCTTCGCCAGCCCGCTGGTGTTCCCGCGTTTCTCGGTGCTGGACCCGGTCAAGACCTTCACGCTGCCCCCGCGCCAGATCGCCAATGGCGCGGTCGATGCCTTCGTGCATGTGATGGAGCAGTACATGACCTACCCGGTCAATGCACCGGTGCAGGATCGCTACGCAGAAAGCCTGCTGCAGACGCTGATCGAAGTCGGCCCGCAGGCGCTGGCCACGCCCGAGGACTACGAGGTGCGTGCCAACCTGATGTGGACCGCCACGCAGGCGCTCAACGGCCTGATCGGCGCCGGCGTGCCGCAGGACTGGGCGACGCACATGATCGGCCACGAGATCACCGCCTTGTACGGTCTCGACCACGCGCAGACGCTGGCCATCGTGCTGCCCAACCTGCTCCAGCAGCGTCGCGACGCCAAGCGCGCCAAGCTGCTGCAGTTCGCCGCACGCGTGTGGGACATCCACACCGGCACCGAGGACGAGCGCATCGACGCGGCCATCGCCCGCATGCGCGCCTTCTTCGAGTCGCTCGGCGTCAAGACCCGCCTGTCCGACTACGGCATCGCCGCCGACGCGGTCGACCGCATCGTCGCCCAGCTCGAGGCCCACGGCATGAAGAAGCTCGGCGAACACCGCGACATCGACCTCGCCACCAGCCGCCGCATCCTCGAAGCCTGCGTGTAAGCACGGCCCCACCCTCAACCCCAACCGACTCGCACAAGAACCCCGAAAAAGGATCACGCATGACCGCACTGTTTCAACCCTTGAAGCTCAAGGACGTCACCCTGCGCAACCGCATCGCCATTCCGCCGATGTGCCAGTACATGGCCACCGACGGCGTCGCCAACGACTGGCACCAGGTGCATTACCCGGCGCTCGCCCGCGGCGGCGCCGGCCTCGTCATCGTCGAAGCCACGGCCGTCTCGCCCGAGGGTCGCATCAGTCCGGCCTGCCTGGGCCTGTGGAACGACACCCAGGCTGCGGCACTGGCCCCCATCGCCGCGTCGATCAAGGCCGCCGGCGCCGTGCCCGGCATCCAGATCGGCCACGCCGGCCGCAAGGCCAATGCCAACCGTCCGTGGGAAGGCGACGACCACATCGCCGAGGGCGACCCGCGCGCCTGGGGCACGATCTCGCCCTCGGCGATCGCCTTCGGTGCCAACCTGCCCAAGGTGCCCAAGGCGATGACGCTGGACGACATCGCCCGCGTGCGCGCCGACTTCGTGGCTGCCGCCCGGCGGGCGCGCGACGCCGGTTTCGAGTGGCTGGAACTGCACTTCGCCCACGGCTACCTCGGCCAGAGCTTCTTCTCGGTGCACGCCAACCAGCGCGACGACGCCTACGGCGGCAGCCTGGAGAACCGCAGCCGCTTCCTGCTCGAGACGCTGGCCGCCGTGCGCGAGGTGTGGCCGGAGCACCTGCCTCTGACCGCCCGCTTCGGCGTCATCGAGTACGACGGCCGCGACGAGGAAACGCTGGCGGAATCGATCGAGCTGGCGCGCAACTTCAAGCAGGGCGGGCTCGACCTGCTGAGCGTCAGCGTCGGCTTCTCGACCCTGCAGGCCAACATCCCCTGGGGGCCGGCCTTCCTCGCCCCCATCGCCGGCCGCGTGCGTGCCGAAGCCGGCCTGCCCGTCGCCTCCGCCTGGGGCATCGACGATCCGCAAGTGGCTGACGGCACGGTCGCCAAGGGCCAGCTCGACCTCGTCATGGTCGGCCGCGCCCACCTCGCCAACCCGCACTGGCCGATGCAGGCGGCCCGCGCACTGAAGATCGATCGCCCGACCTGGGTGCTGCCGGCGCCGTACGCACACTGGCTTGAACGCTACGGCGCACGCTGATCGCGATTGCCGCGGGTACACTGAAGCGGGGCCGGGGTGGATTCCACCTCGGCCCCGTGCAATTTCACACGCAGAAATGCGTGTTTTCTCCCTTTCCGTCTTTTTGTTCTTTTAATCTGTATCGCCACAAATGATGTCTTTTTACTGAACACCCACCCGTCGCAGACCGCCGTGCGTCGCCGCCCGCCGGGTTGGCACACCATAGTCGAGCCGCCAGACGAGCCGGGCGGCGACCCGGCTGAATCGCAGATCCCGAAGAAAAAATAGAAGGAAGCCGAGTGCATAGCCACACCCTGCTGGTCATGGCTGCGATCCTGATGTGCATCGTCACGATGGTGCTCGCGGTGATGTGGCACTTCAACCGCCGCATTCCCGGCCTCGGCAGCTGGGGGCTGGCCTACCTGAGCGGCTTCGCGCTCTGCGGTCTACTCCTTGCGCACGGCCGCCTGCACGAAGCGGCTTTTGTCGCCGCGGTGCAGACGCTGACCTTCCTCGTCGCCTATCTCAATCTTGCCAGTGCGCGCGCCTATGTCGGCCGCCCCCCGCTGCCGCGCCGCTACGTCGCCGGAGCCCTCACCGGCGTTGTCGCCCTGTCTCTGTATTTCACGATCGGACAAGCCCATCCGGGCGCACGGTTTGCCATATCGAGCCTTGCAGCCGGCAGTCTCTTCCTGCTGAGCGGCCGAGCCTTGGCGACGGGCAGCATCGCGCACTATCCGGGGCGCTACCTGTTCGCGCTCGCCAGCGGCGCACATGGTGTTTTCCTGTTGCTGCGACCGCTGCTTTTCAGCCCGGGCAACGCAGGCCTGTTCGACGCGACGAACGTGCTGACGATTTCGCAGTTCGTCGTGCTCGAGTCGATCGTCGCATTGATGCTGATGGCCTTTTGCATCCTGATGCTGGCCAACGAGCACAGCGCGGCGAAACTGCGCCGTCTGGCCGAACGTGACCCGCTGACCGATGTCTTCAACCGGCGCTCCTTCCTGAACCTGTTCGACAAGGCCCTCAGCCAGGGCGCGCGCAGCGCCCGGTCCGTCGCGGTGCTGCTCGTCGACCTGGACCGCTTCAAGTCCATCAACGACAGCGTGGGCCACAAGGGGGGTGATGAAGCCCTGCGCCATTTCGTCCGCACTGCCGTGACGACGCTGCGCAACGAAGATGTGATCGGCCGGTTCGGGGGCGAGGAATTCGCCATTCTCCTGGCCGGCAGCGGACTCCATGACGCCCTCGCAACCGCCGAGCGTCTGCGTGCAGCGATCGAAGCGAACCCATTGCAGCTCGGTGGCGCCACGATGGTGCTGACAGTCAGCATTGGCGTCGCAAGCTCGTGCAGGCACGACGACGCGGACGCCATGCTCGACCGCGCAGACAAGGCGATGTACGCCGCAAAGCACAAGGGTCGCAACCGGGTCGAAACCCTGGATCAGGAATCCGGTCTGCGCCCGCCCCAACATGCGGCTTTGCCGCAGGCGGGCCGCTAATGGGAATTCGCAGCGGGAAGTGATGCGCCCTACCCGTGCGTCCCGGGTGCCGCGCAAGCCTGGCCCGCGCCCCCCAAAGGACGCGACACCAGTTCGCCGCGATAGCCGGATTCGCCCGGGTCCGGCACATGGAAGCAGCCCTCTCCGGAATTCCAGAACACCAGCAGCCGCACGCTGCCGCGCAGGTGTGCGGGCGTGATCTCGTCCGGCAGGATCGCGGCCTTCTCCTCTGCAAGCGCCTGGATCTCGGCCTCCAACGCCGATCCCGCGCGGTCGCGCGCATGGTCCGCGATCAGGCCGGCGAAGGCCACGCAGGCCCGCTCGTATTGCGAGGCCGAGACATCCAGCGGAAACAGCAGCTTCACCGTCCAGCCCTCGGGAGAGGCATAGGCGAAAGACAGGTTGCCCGAGAAATACGCGTCGGCCACCAGCGAACCGTCCTGCCTTCGCAAGCGACGGATCACCGAGGCGCCGCGGCTCAGGGCCTTGTCGTAGAGCCTGCCCAGGCCGCGCTTGAGTATCTGGTAGTGATCCTTGCCGGCCTCGGCCAGCATGGCACCGAAGTACTTTTCCCCCACCCAGATCAGAACCGCGGTCGGGAAGAGCCATTCGACGAAGGCCTGTGGCCCCAGGTCCTGATGCTCGACAGAGCACCCAAGGCCCGCCGCCTCGAGGTCCTCGACGGCATCCGCCAGCTCACGTTCGCTATCGGGCGACAGGGTCTGGATCAACACGGACGTTTCGTTCGGAACCGGCATCGCTCAAACCTCCATTCGTCCATCAGGGGCCGCCGATCGGGGCGGCGTGAGGGTCGCGCCTGCGCCCCGCTCTGACTCTAGTCGGCCTTCTCGTCCTCGTGAAGGCCGGACGGCGCCATCTCGCCGACCCGAAATGGGCCGACCGCCCCCGATTCTCAGCGCAGCTGGTCTATCCTTCGGGGACGCTGCCGGGGTGCCCCGGTGCAACGCCGGAGTGCCAGAATGAAGCTGCTCCTGTCGGGCCTGAGTCCCGAAACGAACCTCGACACGCTGCGCGAGCGCATGAGCCATTTCGGCCCGGTCGGTACGATCGAGGTCATCCGCGAGGGCGACCCCGACACGCCGTGGTTCATCGTCGAACTCGACCTGCCGCCCGGCGCCGCCAACGACGTTGCGCGACGGATCGACGGGATCTATTTCCACGACCGCTTCATCCACGCACGAGTGCTGCTCCATGGTTGAGTTCCGACGCAGTCCATCGTCCACCGCCGTGTCCTCGCAGCGACACCGCCAGCTGGCACGCCTCGCTCCGGTAGCCGGCACGATCCTGCTCGCAGTGCTCACAGGATGCAGTGAGCCCCCAGCCCCCGAGGCGGCGCTCGATCCGGTACGCCCGGCCCTGATCCTCGCGGTTGGGTCGCAGGCGGCCACGGACGGCGGACTCCGCTTGCCAGGACGCATCCGCGCGGCCAAGCGCGCCGAGCTCTCGTTCGACGTACCCGGCTTCGTCGACCGCTTCAGCCTCGAGGAAGGGCGGCAGGTGAAGGCCGGGGAGGTCGTTGCGCACCTGGACGACCACATCTACCGATCGCGGCTCGACGCTGCACGTGCCGAGTTCGAGCGCGCGCGCAGCGACCTCGCGCGCTACCAGCGGTTGTGGGACACCGAGATGGCGGTCGCGCGCTCCGAGGTCGATGACCGGCGCGCCCGCCTCGAAACCGCGCGAACCAGCCTCGCCGCTGCCGAGCGCGACCTCGCCGACACGGTCATCAAGGCGCCTTTCGAGGGCGTGATCACCCGCCGCCGTGTCGAACCCTTTACCAACGTGCAGGCCAAGCAGCCGATCGCCGAGCTGCAGGACCTGCGCGCGCTCGAGGTGGTGGTGAACGTGCCGGAGCGCCTGGTGCGCCACATGCGGCCGCAGCAAGGCGCGGTCGCCTTTCTGGAAGGCGACCGCGCGGTGGAGAACGGCACTGGCGCCCCGGAGCAGGCGCTGACGCTCGAACTGAAGTCCTTCGCAGCCGAGGCCGATCCGCTGACGCAGACCTATGTGGTGGTGCTTGCGGTGCGCTCGGCGCCGCCAGGCACGAACCTGCTGCCGGGGATGGCGGTAAGCGTGGAGCCGGCGGCGAATACGGCTGAAACGACCGACGCCTCCGGAGCGAGCGCCGCAATCACCGTGCCGCTCGCCGCCGTCGCCGCCGACGCACACGGCCAGCCGGGTGTATGGGTGGTCGGGAACGACGGGCGGGTCGCACGCCGGGCGATCCGCACCGGCGCCATCGTCGGCGCCGAGATCGCCGTGGACGCCGGCCTCGCCCCGGGCGATCGCATCGTCGCCGCCGGCATCGGCGCGCTGCGCGAGGGTATGCCGGTGCGCCCGCTCGAATCCCGCTGAGTCCGGGACGCAGACATGAACATCGCCGAATACACGATCCGCAAGGCGGTCGTCGCCTGGATGGTCACGCTGCTGGTGCTGGTGGGCGGCTGGCTGTCCTATGAGCGGCTGGGACGCTTCGAGGACCCGGAGTTCGTCATCCGCCAGGCGGTGGTCGTCACTGCCTACCCGGGCGCCTCGCCGGCACAGGTGGCCGAGGAGATCACCGACCTGATCGAGGGCGCGGTGCAGCAGATGCAGGAGGTGGAGGAGATCACCTCGGTGTCGCGCGCCGGTGAATCGCTGGTGAAGGTCGAGGCCAGACTGGCCTTCTCGCGCACCCAGGCCGAACTCGACCAGGTGTGGGACAAGCTGCGCAGCAAGATCGCCGAGGCCGCGCGCGCGCTGCCGCCAGGCGCAGCGGAGCCGGTGGTGAAGAGTGACTTCGGCGACGTCTTCGCGCTCTTCTACGCCCTCACCGGCGACGGCTACAGCCCGCGCCAGCTGTGGGACTACGCGGACCTCCTGCGCCGCGAGCTGGTGCTGGTGCCCGGTGTGGCGCGGGTTGCGCTGCTGGGCGAGCGCAAGGAGGCGATCTACGTCGAGGTGTCCAGCGCCCGCGCCGCGCAACTGGGCGTGCCGCTGGACCGGATCCATGCCTCACTGCGCGCGCAGAACCTGATCGCGCCTGCGGGGGCGGTCGGCGCCGGCCCGCTGCGACTGCAGATCCAGCCGGCCGATGACGTCGTCTCGGTGGAAGCCCTCGGTCAGCTCGTGGTGGCCGGTGACGCCAACGGCGGCCTGCTGCGCCTGCGCGACGTGGCCGACATCCGCCGCGAGTACGTCGACCCACCCGCCGCGCTGATGCGCCATGACGGCCGACCGGCAATCGGGCTGGGCATCTCCAACGTGCAGGGCGGCAACGTCGTCGAGATGGGCGATGCGGTCAAGCGCAGGCTGGCCGAGCTGGAAGGCCAGCGCCCGATCGGGATGGAGCTGAACGTGGTCTCCTTCCAGTCGGACTCCGTGCGCGCCGCGGTGTCGGGTTTCGTCGACAACCTGGTGGCCGCGGTAGTGATCGTGGTGGTGGTGCTGTTGCTGTTCATGGGACTGCGCAGCGGGCTCATCATCGGCGCGGTGCTGGTCCTGACCGTGGCCGGCACCCTGATCGCGATGCTGATGGACGGCATCGCCATGCAGCGCATCTCGCTCGGTGCGCTGATCATCGCGCTGGGGATGCTGGTGGACAACGCCATCGTGGTCACCGACGGCATTCTGGTGCGGCTGCAAAAGGGCGAACAGGTAGCCGCCGCGGCGGGCGCGGTGGTGCGCGCGACCGTATGGCCGCTGCTGGGCGGCACGGTGGTCGGCATCCTCGCCTTCAGCGCAATCGGCCTCTCCCCCTCCGACATGGGCGAATACGCAGGCTCACTGTTCTGGGTAATCCTGTATTCGATGCTGCTGTCGTGGCTGTTCGCCATCACGCTGACCCCGCTGCTGTGCGCCGCCTTCCTGAAGGTGAAGGTGCAGACGGTCGCCGACGAAAGCCGGCTGCTGCGCGCCTATCGCCGCCTGCTGCAGGGCGTGCTGGCCCACCGTGCCGCGAGCGGCATTGCGCTGGCCGGCCTGCTCGCCGCCGGCGTCGTCGCGTTCGGCCACGTGCCGGCGGGCTTCATGCCCGATTCGGCGCGGCCGCAGTTCGTGGTCGACCTGACGCTGCCGCAGGGCACCGACATCCACGCCACCGCGGCGGTCGTCGACCAGGCCGAGGCGAAGGTGCGCGCGGCGCCCGGCGTTACCCACGTTTCGAGCTTCATCGGCCAGGGCGGGCTGCGCTTCATGCTGACCTACAGCCCCGAGGACCCCAACCCCGCCTACGGGCAGCTGCTGGTCGACGTCGAGCGCTTCGAGGACATCGCCGGCCTGATCGAACGCCTGCAGCCCGAGCTAGAAGCCGCCTTTCCGGACGCGAGCGTGAAGGTGTGGAAGTTCATGCTTGGCCGCGGCGGAGGGAAGAAGATCGAAGCCGCATTCCGCGGCCCCGACCCGGCGGTGCTGCGCCGGCTGGCGGACGAGGCCAAGGCGATCATGGCCGCCGACCCCGATGCCGTGGCCATCCAGGACGACTGGCGCCAGTCGGTGCCGGTGGTGCGTCCACGCTTCTCGGTCGAGGCGGCACAGCGCGCCGGCGTGCTGCCCTCGGACATCGCAGCCGCGCTCGAGCGCAACTACGTCGGCCAGCAGATCGGCGTGTATCGCGAGAACGAGCGTCTGATTCCCATCCTCGCCCGTTCGCCGGCGGACGAACGCCGCGGCGTGGAAGATCTCGGCAACGCCCAGGTGTTCAGCGCCACCGCCGGCAAGTACGTGCCGGTGAGCCAGTTCATCGAGCGCATCGACACGGTGTGGGAAGACGCACTGATCCGGCGCGAGAACCGCTTCCCGACCATCAAGGCGCAGTGCGACCCGCCTGCGGGTCAGTTGTCCGCGCCGCTTTTCGAGCGCCTGCGGCCTCGGATCGAGGCCATCGCCCTGCCGCCGGGCTACGCGCTGGAATGGCATGGCGAGTACAAGGCCTCGGCCGAGGCCAATGCCGGACTCGCAGCCGCTGCGCCCTTCGGCTTCGCAGCGATGGTGGTGGCGGTGATCGTGATGTTCAACGGTCTGCGCCAGACCGCGGTGATCTGGCTCACCGTGCCGCTGGCGGTCGTCGGCGTTGCGGTCGGGCTGCTGTTGTTCCAGGCGCCCTTCGAGTTCATGGCCATCCTCGGCTTCCTGAGCCTGACCGGCATGCTGATCAAGAACGCGATCGTGCTGGTGGACCAGATCGACGTCGAGATCCGCGACGGCAAGCCGCGCCTGCTCGCGCTGCTGGACGCCTCGGCCAGCCGTGCGCGCCCGGTCTTCCTCGGCGCAGCGACCACGGTGCTCGGCGTGGCGCCGCTGCTGGTCGACCCCTTCTTCCGCAGCATGGCAGTGACGATCATGTTCGGCCTGATCTTCGCGACCGGCCTCACGCTCGTGGTGGTGCCCCTGCTGTACGCCAGCTTCTTCCGCATCCGCGGGGACGAGATGCGCACGACCACCTGCACCACGCCCGGCCCGGAGAGCGCAGCATGAGTCCGACGCGCATGTCCCGGTCCCCCATCGCCCTCACCATGCTGAAGCGGCGCAGCCTGCCCCTGATTGCCGTGGCAATGCTCTGCGGCTGCCAGTCGGCCCCCTTCGTTGCGCCGGCAATCGACCTGCCGGAAACCTGGCACCGGCCCCCGGAAGCTCAGCCGGGCGACGCGAGGACGGGCGAAGCCCGTCCCCTTCCGAACCCCGACGCGCTGCCGGACAGTCTCGCCACCCTGCCCTGGCACGCCCTGCTGCCCATTCCCGAGCTGCACGCGCTCATCGACGCAGCCCTCGCCGCCAATGCCGACCTGCGCATCGCGATCGAACGCATCGAGCTTGCCCGCGCGCAGTACGGCATCGAGCGCGCCGCCCTGTTCCCGGGCATCGATGCTTCTGCGAGCGCATCCCGCGAACGCTTGCCAGGCTTCGATCCGCGCGAGAACACGATCAGCGAGAATGCCTCGGTCGGCCTGACGATGCCCGCGTGGGAGATCGACCTGTGGGGGCGGCTCGAGGCACGCACCGAAGCGGCACGGCGCGAGGTGCTGGCCAACGCGGCCCTGGCAGATGGCGTGCGCACCAGCCTGATCGCCCAAGTCTCCTCGCTGTACCTCGAGCTCCTCGATCTGGACGCCCAGCACGAGATCACCCGCCGCACGATCGATGGCCGGCGCAAGGCGCTGCGCCTGACCCGTGCGCGCTTCGACGAGGGCGTCTCGTCCATTCTCGACGTGCGTCAGGCGGAATCGCTGCTGGCGGGCTCCGAGCAGGCGCTTGCCGACCAGGCGCGACGCATTGCCCAGACCGAAAACGCACTCGCCGTCCTGCTCGGGCGCAATCCGGGCACCATCAGGCGCGCGTCACACCTCGATACGCTCACGCCGCCTGCGCAGGTCACCACCGGGCTGCCGTCCGAGCTGCTGCAGCGACGCCCGGACATCCGCGCCGCGGAAGCGTCGCTTCGTGGCGCGGGCGCGAATCTGGACGCCGCACGCAAGGCCTTCCTGCCGCGCATCACCCTGACCACGCTGCTGGGGTTCGCCACCACCGACCTTGCCCAGCTGTTCGACAGCGGCCGCCAGGCATGGTCGCTCCAGCCTGCCGTCGGCCTGCCCCTGTTCGACGCCGGACGCCTGCGCTCGGGCGTGGCCGCCGCCGAAGCGCAGCAGCGCATCCAGGTGGAACAGTACAAGGCCACGATTCGCCAGGCCTTCCGCGAGGTCAGTGACGCACTGGTCGCCTTCGAGCAGCTCAGCCGGCAACGCGACGCCACGCGCAAGGTCGTTCACGCCAACCGGGAGCGCCTGCGTGTCACCAACGCGCGCTACCTCGCTGGCATCTCCAGCTATTTCGAGGTAATCGACGCCGAACGTCAGCTTTTCGACAGCGAGCTGGCGCTGTCGCAGACCAGTCGCCTGCTGCATCAGTCGGTCGTGCAGCTCTACCGGGCGCTGGGCGGCGGATCGAGCACCGCGCAGGGCTGAAACTGGCCCGGCAATGCGGTCTCAGGGCCGGTCGTCCAGCGCCCGCTTCAGGCGCCGCACTGCCTCGCCGACATTGCCCTCGTCCAGATTGCCGTAGCCCAGCACCAGGCCGTTGCAGCGCACCGGCGGCCGGGCGTAGGCGGACAGCGCCCGCACGCCCAGGCCCAGCGCGGCAGCGCGTTGCGCCACGGTCACGTCGCGCACCTGATCAGGCAGCCACATCACCAGATGCAGCCCGGCCTCCCCGCCGGACAAGGCCACATCCGGCCCGAAGGCCTGCTGCAGGGCCGTGCGCAGTGCCGCCTGCCGGCTGTTGTAGCGTGCGCGCATGTGACGCAGGTGGGTGATGTAGTGGCCGCGCCGGATGAAGTCGGCCAGCGCACGCTGCTCGATGCCCTGCCCGGCGCGCGTGGCCAGTGCCGCGGCATGGACGAAGTCGTCGGCAATCGCCCGCGGCAGCACCAGATAGCCGAGTCGCAGCCCGGGATAGAGCGTCTTGCTGAAGGTGCCGGCATAGACGACCGGCGCATCGGGCTGCAGGCCGAACAGCGCGGGCGGCGCCGGGCCGCCGCGGCGGAACTCGCTGTCGTAGTCATCCTCGACGATCCAGGCACCAGCGTCGCGGGCACGCTCGATCAGGGCCAGGCGGCGCGACAGCGGCATCACGCCGCCAGTGGGGTACTGGTGCGAGGGCGTCACCATGATCAGCCGCGGGCGATGGCGGCCCCAGTCCTCCTCGTCCGGCGCCAAGCCTTGCGCATCGACGGTGACGTCATGCACCTGCAGGCCGGCCAGCCCGAAGGCGACGCGGGCAGCAAGATAACCGGGATTCTCCACCCACGCGGTGTCGCCATGATCGGCCAGCAGCCGGGCGCAGAGGTCGAGCGCGGCCTGCGTGCCACTGGTGACGACGATCTGCCCGGGCGTCACGGCCAGCCCGCGCACGGCGGTCAGATGATCCGCCAGGGCCTCGCGCAACTGCGGGTCGCCGCCATGCGCGGCATAGCCCAGCTGACGCCAGCCGGCATCGCGCCACACGCGCTCGAGGCAGGCGCGCCAGCTGCGGAAAGGGAATGCACCGAAATCCGGCACACCGGGCGAGAACGGCAGCGCCTCGGCATCACGCGCGGGCTCGCGCTGGCATGCTGCCGAGGCGCGTACGGAAAGCCCGGGCGGCGCCGTTGATGAAGCGGCCGTCGTCACACATGCCGCGCCCCGCGCCGGCAGCGGCGCCACGCAGGTACCCTGGCGGTCCGCGACCAGACAACCCTCGGCGACCAGCTGCTCGTACGCGAACAGCACCGTGTTGCGCGCGACCCCCAGCGTCGCGGCCAGGCTGCGGCTGGCAGGAAGGCGCATACCGGCGGACAGCCGTCCCGACAGCACGCCCTCGCGCAGGCGCAGGTAGAGCACGCGCTGGCGCGGCACGGCCGCGGGCAGGGGCGGGGACAGCAGCCAGTTGAGTTCCATCGTGGCTCCATGAATCATGACTTTTGTGGCGCTATGTAAGGTACCACCGAGACCCTACGATGACACCATCGAAACCACCGGAGTCGCCTCGCCATGCCCCCGTCCGCTCCCTCTCCGCGCTCCCGCATCCGCCGCCTGCCGGAGCGCGCGCACTACGACGCCGCTACGGTCGCTGCCATCGTCGACGCCGCGATGATCTGTACCGTCGCCTTCCAGATCGACGGCATCGTACATGCGATCCCCACGATCCACTGGCGCGAGGGCGATCATCTCTACATCCACGGTGCCAAGGCCTCGCGCATGCTCAAGGCGCTGACCGAAGGCGAGGCCTGCGTGACGATCGCACTGGCCGACGGGCTGGTGCTGGCGCGTTCGGCGATGCACCACTCGATGAACTACCGCTCGGTCGTCATCTACGGCCGCTTCGAGCTGGTGACCGATCCCGCGCACAAGCTCGGCAGCCTGCGCGCCTTCATCGACGGCCTCTACCCGGGTCGCTGGGACACGCTGCGCCCGATCACTGACAAGGAACTGAACGCCACCGGCCTGCTGCGCATCGCGCTCAGCGAAGCCGCCGCCAAGGTGCGCGACTGGGGGGTGAAGGACGACGCGGAGGACCTCGACTGGCCGGTGTGGGCCGGGGTGATTCCGCTGCACACGGTGGCCGGCGAGCCGATGACGGAAGCCGACAGCGTGGTTGAAGAGGTGCCGCCGACCCGCTTCGGCTGATGCCGAAGCACCCTACTTACGCCTGCCCCGGACCGGGATCGGCGTCGAGCAGGCGTTGGCACTCGGCCATCAGCGATTGCGCCAGCTCGGACTCGTAGTTCGGGTCCAGTGCTTCCATCATTTCGTGGGTGGTGTACAGCCCCGCCTCGCGCGACAAGGTGCCGGCGATCTGGCGCGCGAGCTGGTCGCTGAGGTCGGACAGGTGGCGGCGCTCGGCCAGCGGCAGGGTGCGCCTGGTGCGCGCCAGCCAGTCCGCCGCCAGCGTGGCGCCCTGGGCCTCGGTCGGCCATTGGCCGTGCTCGTACCAGATCGACAGTCGCTCCGCCGTCAGCGCGAAGATCAGTGCCACGCGCGAACCGCGACTGTCGGCAGGCGGAGGGGATGCCGCGGACGGAATCATTGCAGGCAGGCCTCGCGCAAGCGATGCGCCATCACGAACGGCGGCGGGCGTTGCCAAACGGGCGACGGCCTTGCGGGCGGCGCGGACGGTCGTCGTCATCGCGCTTGGGTTTGGGCATCAGCAGGTTCTTGCCACCCTGCTGCGACAGCGCGGCATGTTCCGCGAGGGCGGCCTCGAACTGCTCGGCGCTCATCTCGATCGGCGCGCTTTCGGCGAGCGGCTTGTAGGCGGACAGCTTCTCGCGCACCAGGAAGACGCGCTCGTCGGTCTCCGCCTTCTTCGGCAAACCGCCGGCCATCGCCTGCGCAACCGCCGTGAGCACGTAGCCTTCGCCCTCGGCCACCAGCAGACCGTGGGTGGAAAAGCGTTCGAACGCGCTCGCCCAGGCCTTGGGCGCGGTCACGGGGCAGCCCATGAATTCGGCGGCGACCACGATCTCCGCCAGCGCAGCAGGCCGCCGCTTCGAGGCAATCAGGGTGGCCAGCAGCAACTGGGCGTCGGTATCGTGGATGGGGTACATGCGGGGCCTTGTTTGCGGTTATCGGAGTGCGAGGGGCGCCATGATGCCTGAGGCCGGACGATCGGGCACGGCAGCGTGTCCTTGCCTCGGGATCTGGCGGTCGCGGCGCAGCTCAACCCACCTGGCAGGCCAGGCCCTTGAGGTACTCGCCCTCCGGCACCGCCAGCCCGATCGGATGGTCCGGCGCGGCCGACAGGCGGTAGATGATGCGCGCATCGACGCCGGCATCGGTGGCGGCGCCGGCGACGATCTTCTGGAACAGCTCCTGGCCGATGCCGCCCGAGCAGGAATAGGTCATCAGGATGCCGCCCGGGTTGAGCAGGCGGAAACCGAACAGGTTGATGTCCTTGTAGGCGCGTGCGGCACGATCCGCGTGCGCGGCCGAGGGCGCGAACTTGGGCGGATCGAGCACGATCAGGTCGAAGCGCTGGCCTTCGTCCTTGAGGTTGCGCAGCGCCTTGAACACGTCGGCCTCGTGCCAGTCGGCACGACTGGCGTCCAGTTGCGGGTTAAGCGCGAGGTTGCGTCGCGCCGACTCCAGCGCCGGCCCGGAGGAATCGATCGACAGCACCGACTTCGCCCCGCCGGCCAGCGCCTGCAGCGAAAAACCGCCGGTGTAGCAGAAGCAGTTGAGCACGTCGCGCCCGGCGGCGAGTTGGCCGGTCAGCAGGCGGTTGTCGCGCTGGTCGAGGTAGAAGCCGGTCTTGTGGCCGCCTTCCACATCCACCTCCATGCGCACGCCGTTCTCGACGATGGTCAGCCCGCCCGCCGGCAGTTCGCCATGCACGCAGCCGGTGCGCGGCGCCAGACCTTCCAGCCCGCGCACTTCGGAATCCGAACGCTCGTAGATCGCTGCGCAGCCGGTGGCCTGGACCAGCCCGGCGACGATGGCCTCGCGCCATTTGTCCGCGCCGGCACTGGTGAGCTGGAGCACCACCACGTCGCCGTAGCGGTCGGCGATCACGCCGGGCAGCCCGTCGGACTCGCCGTGGATCAGGCGCACGCCCTCCTGCCCGCGCAGCGCGGGAATCGCCGCGCGGCGCGCGACCGAGGCCGCCACCGCGCGCTTGAAGAAGGCGTGGTCGATCGCCGCCTCGGCGTCGAAGCTCCACACCCGTGCGCGGATCTGCGATTCGGGCGACCACGCCGCGCGCGCCAGCGCCTTGCCCTCGGCCGTGACCACCGTCACCGTGTCGCCCGGCCGCGCGCGGCCGTCGAGGCGGTCGACCGAACCGGCGAAGATCCAGGGATGGCGGCGGAACAAGGAGCGTTCCTTGCCGGGGTTGAGGATGAGTTGGGCCATGAGCTTCCCGGGCGATATCACGTGAGTAAGGCCGCGGAGTTTACCGGCTCGGGCCCCGCAGGCCCATAGTCAGCGCAAGCTTGAAGCTGCGGCTTGGATTGTTCGGTTATTTCGATATCCCCCGCGCGCTGGCTATACTCCCCGGCACTTTCACCGAAGGGGAGACCTGACACATGAAGCTCGAAACCATCGCCGTGCACGGCGGCTATTCGCCCGATCCGACCACCAAGGCCGTCGCGGTGCCGATCTACCAGACCACCTCGTACGCCTTCGACGACACCCAGCACGGCGCGGACCTGTTCGACCTCAAGGTGCAGGGCAACATCTACACCCGCATCATGAACCCGACCACCGCGGTGCTCGAGCAGCGCGTCGCCGAACTGGAAGGCGGCATCGGCGCGCTGGCCGTGGCCTCGGGCATGTCGGCGATCACCTACGCGATCCAGACCATCGCCGAAGCCGGCGACAATATCATCTCGGCGTCGACGCTGTACGGCGGCACCTACAACCTCTTCGCCCACACCCTGCCGCAGTTCGGCATCCAGGTGCGCTTCGCCGACTACCGCGACCCGGACAGCTTCGCCGCGCTCATCGACGAGCGCACCAAGGCGATCTTCTGCGAATCGGTCGGCAACCCGCTGGGCAACGTCACCGACATCGGTCGCCTGGCCGAAATCGCACATAAGGCCGGCGTGCCGCTGATTGTGGACAACACCGTGCCCTCGCCCTACCTGTGCCGCCCCTTCGAACACGGCGCCGACATCGTGGTGCATGCGCTCACCAAGTACCTCGGCGGCCACGGCAACTCCATCGGCGGCGTGATCGTCGATTCGGGCAAGTTCCCCTGGGCCGAGCACAAGGCGCGCTTCAAGCGCCTGAACGAGCCGGACGTGTCCTACCACGGCGTGGTCTACACCGAGGCGCTCGGGGCCGCCGCCTTCATCGGCCGCGCGCGGGTGGTGCCGCTGCGCAACACCGGCGCGGCGATCTCGCCCTTCAACAGCTTCCTGATCCTGCAGGGCATCGAAACGCTGGCGCTGCGCATGGACCGCATCTGCACCAACACGATCAAGGTCGCCGAGTACCTGAAGAAGCACGCCAAGGTCGAGTGGGTGAACTACGCCGGTCTGCCCGACCACGCCGACCACGGCCTGGTGCAGAAGTACATGGGCGGCCGTGCCTCGGGCATCCTGTCGTTTGGCGTGAAGGGTGGGCTGGAAGCCGGCGGCCGCTTCCAGGACGCACTCAAGCTCATCACCCGCCTGGTCAACATCGGCGACGCCAAGTCGCTCGCCTGCCACCCCGCCTCGACCACCCACCGCCAGCTGTCGCCGGCGGAACTGGCCAAGGCCGGCGTGTCGCCCGACATGGTGCGCCTGTCGATCGGCATCGAGCACATCGACGACATCATCGCCGACCTCGAGCAGGCGCTGGCCGCGGTCTGACCCCCAGCCGCCGTCGCCCGCGCGACGGCCGCCATCGCGCTCGACGCCACCTGCGGGTGGCGTCTTTCTTGTGAAGGAGCCCGAATGCTCGCAGTGCTGCAACGCGTTTCCGAAGCACGCGTGATCGTCGATGGCGAAACCATCGGCGAGATCGGCCCCGGCCTGCTCGCGCTGGTGTGCGCCGAGCGCGGCGACACCCCCGCCGAGGCCGACAAACTGCTCGCCAAGCTGCTGAAGCTGCGCATCTTTTCCGACGAGGCCGGCAAGATGAACCGCTCGCTGCAGGACGTGGAAGGCGGCCTGCTCATCGTCAGCCAGTTCACCCTCGCGGCCGACACCGCCGGCGGCAATCGCCCCAGCTTCACCAACGCCGCCGACCCGCAGACCGGGCAGGCGCTGTACGAACACTTCGTCGCCCGGGCGCAGGTCGCGCACCCCGTCGTCCAGACCGGGCGCTTCGCCGCCGACATGAAGGTGCAACTGGTCAATGACGGACCGGTCACGATTCCGCTGCGGATTGCCCCGTCCGCCTGAGCATCCGGCCTGCCGCAGTCAGACCTGTGCTGTCTTCCAGCGCCCCCGGCTGAACAGCCACAGCGTGAACAGGCCGACTGCGGTCTCGGAGATGAACACCCCCCAGAACACGCCCGAGTGCGCCCAACCCAGGGGCAGCGCAAGCGCCCACGCAAGCGGGATCTGGATCAGCCAGAAGAACACGAGGTTGATCCACGTCGGCGTCATCGTGTCGCCCGCGCCGTTGAAGGCCTGCACCGACACCATCCACCAGCCGTAGACGAAGTAGGAATACGCCAGGATGGCGAGCCATTCGCCGCCAATGGCGATGACCTGCGGGTCATCGGAAAACAGCGCGACGAGTTCGTCGTGCAGGAAGAAGAACACCACCGACACGGCCAGCGTGAAGGCCATGTTCATCCAGCCGATGCGCCACACGGCGGCCTCGGCGCGCTCGGGCTCGCCCGCGCCGAGGTTCTGGCCGACCAGCGTGGCGGCGGCGTTGGACATGCCCCAGGCCGGCATCAGCGTGAACATCATGATGCGCAGCGTGATCGTCGCCCCGGCGACCGCCTCGGTCGACACGCTGGCAAGGATGCGCATCAGGAAGATCCAGGCGGTCATCGAGACGATCATCTGTCCGATGCCACCGAGCGAGGTACGCACGATCTGCATCAGGGTCGCGCCATGCCAGCGCAGGTTGGCGCGGCGGATGCGCAGGTGTTCGCTGCCGCGCACGAGGATCCACAACTGCATCAGCACGCCCGCGCCACGTCCGATATTGGTCGCGATCGCCGCACCCTCGATGCCGAGCGGCGGGATCGGCCCCAGGCCGAAGATCAGGATCGGGTCGAGCACGATGTTCAGCGCATTGGCGACCCACAGCACACGCATCGCCGTCGCCGCGTCGCCTGCGCCGCGGAAGATCGCGTTGATGACGAACAGCAGCAGGATCACCGCGTTGCCGCCGAGCATCCACTGGGTGTAGCGGTAGCCGTGTTCGATGGCCCAGGCGTCCGCTCCCATCAACCGCAGCAGATCCTGCGCCCAGACGATGCCCCCCACGGCAAAGGGCAGCGAGACGAGGACCGCGACCAGAATGGCCTGCACCGCCGACAACGCGGCCTCTTCGCCCCGATGCTCGCCGACCCGGCGCGCGACGATCGCCGTCACCGCCATCGCCAGCCCCATCGCGATCGAATAGAGCAGGAACAGATAGGTCTCGGTCAGCCCGACCGTGGCCACCGCGGACGATCCGAGCTTGGCGACGAAGAAGATGTCGACCACCGCGAAGGTCGATTCGAGCACCAACTCCAGCATCATCGGCACGGCCAGCAGGAACACCGCGCGCTTGAGGGGGATGCGCGTGTAATCGGCGTTCGTGCCGCGCAGCGCCGCGCGCAGATCGGCCCACAGCTTGGTGGCGGCCCTGCCGGACATCGCTTGCGCCTCGGTCGTGGGCGCCGCATCGCGTGAGGTCATGCTCCCGCCCGCTCCAGCACGTCAACCGCCCCTTGCAAGGCCGCCGCAGATGCGAGCGGCGGGATGCAAAAGGCTTTCGATTGCCGCATACCGTCGGTCATGATTCCGGTCCCTGATTTCATGGAATGTCTCCGTCAACGCCCGCAATCGCGAACCCGGGCACCGGGATGGTAGCAATGTCGATTCGGCTTCGTACGGCCGCCGATGTCCGGCCATCGTTTAAAGTGTCCGCCTTTGCCTCAGTCCCCCCGCCTTTACGCCCATGCACAACGACTTCCCACGCTTTCCGCTCTTCGCCGGCGCCGTGCTCGCGGCGCTGGGCGTCGCACTGGGCGCATTCGGCGCCCACGGGCTGCGCAGCCTGCTCGACGATGCCGCGCTCGCCTGGTGGCAGACCGCGGTGCAGTACCAGATGTGGCACGCCATCGGCCTGGTGGCGCTGGGCGCGGCGCGGCTGCCGCGCAGCCTGCTGCCCGCCGCGATGCTGGCGGCAGGCACGGTGATCTTCGCCGGCACACTGTATGCGATGGCGCTGGGTGGGCCGCGCTGGCTGGGGGCGGTGACGCCGGTGGGGGGAAGCCTGATGATCCTGGGCTGGCTGATGCTGGCCTGGCGCGTACTGCGCGGAGCGCCGCGCGGATTGTGAGGCGGGTCGGCGCGCGAGGCCGGTTGCCTCAACCGCTCCGCGGCATCGTGCCGAAGCAACGGTCCCAGAAGGTGGTGATCGTGCCGAACGCGACCCGCTCATCGACATGGTGATGATGGCCGTGGTGGGCGCTCAGACGGACCAGGCTCAGGCCGAACACACCCTGCGCGTGCAAGCCCTGATGCACCGTCTCCTGCAGCATGTCGCCGATCAGCAGGCCCACTGACAGGGGCGCGGCGAGGCTGTCGGTCCCGAGCAGGGCAGTCGACAGGCCGAGCACGGTCACCACCAGCGCCGCGCTGAATGCCAGCGGCACCCGGATCGGCTGGCTCGGAGCACGGTGATGGGCGAGATGCCAGGCGCGGAAAGGCTCCACGCCATGCAGCACGAAGCGGTGCAGCACGTACTCCAACAGGGTCCAGGCGATCAGGCCGGCGAGCACGGCCGCCGCCACCTTCCACCCACCTGCACCGACCGGCCACGCGAGCCCCGCGGCAAGCACGCCCAGCGCCGGCGCCGCGAGCGAAGCGGGATACGACAGCGCGCAACGAAGCAGGACCGGCTCAGCCATCGCCCTCTCCCGCAGGCAGGATCTCCCACGCATAGAGCAGCCCGGCCTCCGAGAAGCCCAAACCGGTTTCGACATCCCGCCACCACGCGAGGCCGCGCGCGTCCCTGCCGTCGAAGCGCCATTCGCGGAGCTCGCCACTGCACAGGCGGATCACGTAGGTACGACCGCATTCCAGTTCCATCGCGCTGCCTTCGTTCCTGACTGCTCGCACTTCATCTTGGGCCAGGGTGCGCCCAATGGGTCTGCCTGCCCGGGCCTGCCTGCCCGCTTGTAAATACAGTACTGTTTTAGTACAGTATAAGCACCTCAACGCGGAGACGCCCATCATGCTTCGCATCAGCAAGCTCACCGACTACGGCACCCTGATCGTCACGCACATGGCGACCACGCCCGAGCGCGTGATCAGCGCCACGGAGCTCGCCGACGCGCTCGGCCTGGGCCTGGCGACCGTCAGCAAGATCCTGAAGGCGCTCGGTCGCCACGGGCTGGTGCTGAGCCAGCGCGGCACGCGGGGCGGCTACGTGCTGGCGCGCCCGCCAGCGCAGATCAGCATCGCCGACCTCATCGACGCGCTCGAGGAGCAGCCCTTCGGGCTGACCGAGTGCAGCGCCAACAGCGGCACCTGCAACCTCGAGACCGGCTGCCGCATCCGCGACAGCTGGCTCCGCATCAACACCGTGGTGCGCCAGGCACTGCAGACCGTCAGCGTCGCCGAGATGACGCCCGCCCCTTCGCCGGGGAGCGCCGCCCCCGCCACCGAACACCGCATGCGCGGCCCCGACCGCCTCGCCCGCCACGCCGGCTGAAGCAAAAAGGAGAACGCAAGATGAACGCCCCTACCCTGACCTCCCCGCCGCAGGCACCCGCCAAGCGCGGCGACGCGATCGGTGCCTTCCTCGAGCAGGAATACGCCGCGGGCTTCGAGACGCGACTCGAGACCGACACCGTGCCCAAGGGCTTGTCCGAGGACGTCATCCGCACGATCTCGGCGCGCAAGGGCGAACCGGAATGGCTGCTCGACTGGCGGCTCGAGGCCTATCGCCACTGGCTGACGATGACACCGCCGACCTGGGCCGCGGTGCAGTTTCCGCCGGTCGACTTCCAAGACATCGTCTACTATTCCGCGCCCAAGTCGAAGAAGGATGGCCCCAAGAGCCTCGACGACGTCGATCCCGAACTGCTGCGCACCTTCGAGAAGCTCGGCGTACCCCTGCACGAGCGCGCGCGCCTCGCCGGCGTGGCGGTGGATGCGGTGTTCGACTCGGTGAGCGTGGCCACCACCTTCAAGAAGGAGCTGGGCGAGCACGGCATCGTCTTCTGTTCGTTCTCCGAGGCGGTGAAGGAACACCCGGAACGGGTGCGCCAGTACCTCGGCACGGTGGTGCCACCGGGCGACAACTTCTACGCCGCGCTCAACTCCGCGGTGTTCTCCGACGGCTCCTTCGTCTTCATCCCCAAGGGCGTGAAGTGCCCGATGGAGCTGTCGACCTACTTCCGCATCAACGCTCGCGACACAGGCCAGTTCGAGCGCACGCTGATCATCGCGGAGGAAGGCGCGTCCGTCAGTTATCTCGAGGGCTGTACCGCGCCGATGCGCGACGAGAACCAGCTCCACGCCGCAGTGGTGGAGCTGATCGCGCTCGACGACGCGAAGATCAAGTACTCCACCGTGCAGAACTGGTACCCGGGCGACAAGGACGGCAAGGGCGGCATCTACAACTTCGTCACCAAGCGCGGCGACTGTCGCGGCGCACGCTCGCACATCTCGTGGACGCAGGTCGAGACCGGTTCGGCGATCACCTGGAAGTACCCGAGCGTGATCCTGCGCGGCGACGATTCGGTGGGCGACTTCCACTCGGTGGCGCTGACCAACAACCTGCAGCAGGCCGACACCGGTACCAAGATGATCCACATGGGGCGCAACACCCGCAGCACCATCCTCAGCAAGGGCATCGCGGCAGGGCGCGGCAGCAACACCTTCCGCGGTCTGGTGCGCGTCACGCCCAAGGCCGAGGGCGCGCGCAACTACACGCAGTGCGACTCGCTGCTGATCGGCGACCGTTGCGCGGCGCACACCTTCCCCACCATCGAGGTGCGCCACCCCAGCGCCCACGTCGAGCACGAGGCCACCACCTCGCGCATCGGCGAGGACCAGCTTTTCTATGCGATGCAGCGCGGCATCAGTGCCGAGGACGCGGTGTCGATGATCGTCAATGGCTTCTGCCGCGAGGTGTTCAAGGAACTGCCGATGGAGTTCGCGGTGGAAGCGCAGAAACTGTTGGGCGTGAGCCTCGAAGGCAGCGTCGGCTGAGAGACCCCAAGGAGAACCAAGATGCTGAAGATCAACAACCTGCACGCGGCCGTCGACGGCAAGGCAATCCTCAAGGGCCTGAACCTGGAGGTGGGCAGCGGCGAGGTGCACGCCATCATGGGCCCCAACGGCTCGGGCAAGAGCACGCTGGCCCAGGTGCTGGCCGGCCGCGACACCTTCACCGTGACCGACGGCAGCGTGGACTGGGACGGCACCGACCTGCTCGCCCTGCCCGCCGAGGAACGCGCGCGTGCTGGCCTCTTCCTCGCCTTCCAGTACCCGGTCGAGATTCCCGGCGTGTCCAACGCCTACTTCCTCAAGGCCGCGGTCAACGCCGTGCGCCGCCACCGCGGCCTGCCCGAGTACGACGCGATGGACTTCCTCGCGCGGGTGAAGGCCGAGATGAAGGCGGTCGGCATGAAGGAGGAATTCCTCTACCGCTCGGTCAATGAGGGTTTCTCGGGCGGCGAGAAGAAGCGCAACGAGGTGCTGCAGATGGCGCTGCTCGAACCCAGGCTGGCGGTGCTGGACGAGACCGACTCGGGCCTGGACATCGACGCGCTGAAGATCGTCGCCGAAGGCGTCAATCGCCTGCGCTCACCCGAACGCTCGATGATCGTCATCACCCACTACCAGCGCCTGCTCGACTACATCGTGCCGGACAAGGTGCACGTGCTGTCGCAGGGCCGCATCGTGCGCTCGGGCGGTCGCGAACTGGCGCTGGAACTGGAAGAGCACGGCTACGGCTGGATCGACGCCGAAGGCAAGGCCGCTACGGCTGCGGCAGGAGCACGGCCATGAGCGCGATCGACACCTGGGTTGCGCGCCAGCGCGAGCGCGCCGCCCACCTGCCCGGCGCCGCCCTGCCCTGGCTGACTCCCCGCCGCGCCGACGCGATCGCCCGTTTCGCCGACCTCGGCTGGCCGACGAGCCGTCTGGAGGCCTGGCGCCACACCTCGCTCGCCTTCCTCGAGCAGCAGGCACTTGCCGCGCCCGAATCTGCTGCCCCGGCCGCCACACTGGCGACGCTGCGCGCGGCCTTCGATGACGGCGGCCACTGGCTGGTGTTCGTGGACGGGCAGTTTGCGCCGACGCTGTCGGCCATCGGCACGCTGCCGGCCGGCGTGACGGCCGGCGCGCTGTCGGATGCGCTGAACACCGCGCCCGACGCCGTCGAGGCCGCCTTCGGCAGCGCCGACGACAACGCCAGCCCCTACGCGCTGAACCTGGCGCTGTGCAGCGACGGTGCCTTCGTGCGCCTGGCGCGCGGCACGGCGCTGGAACAACCCCTGCATCTCGTCTTCATCGGCGCCACCGGTGCGGCCGACAGCCACCTGCGCAACCTGATCGTCGCGGACGCCAATTCGGAAGCAAGCGTCGTCGAACACCATGTCGGCGGCGGCGCCACGCTCGGCACGGTCGTCACCCGGGTGCAGGCGGCGCAGGACGCGCGCATCACCCACGTCAAGCTGCAGCAGCAGGACGCGCAGGCCATCCATGTGGCGCAGATCGAGGCCGAGCAGGCGCGCGGATCGCATTTCGCCTCGCACTCGCTGTCCTTCGGCGCCCGCCTGGCGCGCAACGACATCCGCACCCGCTTCAACGGCGAAGGCTGCGAAACGCTGTTCAACGGTCTGTACCACGTCGATGGCCGGCGCCACGTCGACCACCACACCTTGATCGAGCACGCCAGGCCGCTCGGCACCAGCCGCGAGTACTACCGCGGCCTGGTCGATGGCAACGCGCGCGGGGTGTTCGCCGGGCGCATCATCGTCGCCCAGGACGCCCAGCGCACCGATGCCGTGCAGCGCTGCGACAACCTGCTGCTGTCCAGGCTGGCCGAGGCCGATGCCCGTCCGGAGCTCGAGATCTACGCCGACGACGTGAAGTGCGCCCACGGCGCCACCGTCGGCCAGATCGACGAGGACGCGCTGTTCTACCTGCGCGCACGCGGCATCGACGAGGTCCATGCACGCCAGCTGCTGACCTACGCCTTCGCAGCGGAAGTCATCGAGCGCATCGCCCACGACGCGCTGCGCAAGCATGCGCGCACCGCCCTGCTCGCCCGCCTGCCCGGCGGCGCCACGCTGGAGGAACTGCTGTGACCCTGCTCACCGACCTTCCGGTTTCCGGCACCGGCCAGAGCCTTGGCGTGACTGCGCTCGACGTCGCGGCGGACTTTCCCATCCTCGCGCGCCCGGTGCACGGCCGCCGCCTCGCCTACCTGGACAACGGGGCCACCACGCAGAAGCCGCTGGCCGTCATCGAAGCCGAGCGACGTTTCTACCTCGAGTCCAACGCCAACATCCACCGCGGCGTGCACTGGCTGTCGCAGCACGCGACCGAGCTGTACGACGGCGCGCGTGCCACCGTGCAGCGCTTCATCAACGCTGCGCACGCCGACGAGATCGTCTTCACCCGCGGCACCACCGAGGCGATCAACCTCGTCGCCCAAAGCTGGGGCCGTGCCGAGCTGCGCGCGGGCGACGAGATCCTCCTCACGACGATGGAGCACCACTCCAACATCGTGCCCTGGCAGCTGCTGTGCGAGCAGACCGGCGCCGTGCTGAAGGTGGTGCCGGTCAGCGACGCGGGCGAGCTCGACCTCGCGGCCTTCGACGCGCTGCTCAACCATCGCACCCAGCTCGTGGCGATCACGCATGTGTCGAACGCGCTCGGCAGCATCAACCCGGTGGCCGAACTCACCGCCCGCGCCCACGCCGCCGGTGCGGTGGTGCTGGTCGACGGCGCGCAAGCCGTGGCGCACCAGGCGGTGGACGTGCAGGCCATCGGCTGCGACTTCTACGCCTTCTCGGGCCACAAGCTCTACGGCCCCACCGGCATCGGCGTGCTCTATGGCCGCAGCGGCATCCTGAAGGCCATGCCGCCCTGGCAGGGCGGCGGCGACATGATCCGCACGGTCTCCTTCGAGCGCAGCACCTGGGCCGACGCCCCGCAGCGCTTCGAGGCCGGCACCCCCAACATCGCCGGCGCCATCGGCCTGGCGGCAGCCATCGACTACGTGCGCGCGGTCGGCATCGAACAGATCGCGGCGCACGAGCACGCCCTGCTCGACTACGCCACGGCGGCGGTCGGCGCAATCCCGGGGGTACGCCTGGTGGGCACGGCGCGACACAAGGCCGGCATCCTGTCCTTCCTGGTCGATGGCATCCACCCGCACGACCTGGGCACCATCCTCGACGCCGAAGGCGTGGCGGTCCGCGCCGGCCACCACTGCGCGATGCCGCTGATGACACGCTTCGGCATTCCCGGCACGGCGCGCGCCTCGCTGGCCATGTACAACACCCGTGCCGACATCGACGCGCTGGTCGCCGCCATCGACAAGGCGCAGGACCTGTTCGGCACGCGCAAGCACGGATGAAGGCGGAGACCAATCCAATGAACGACACCGGACCCGATCTGCGCGAGCTGTACCAGGAGGTCATCTTCGACCACAACCGCCAGCCGCGTAACTATCGCCCCATGCCGGAGGCCGACCACCAGGCCGACGGCCACAACCCGCTGTGCGGCGACCAGCTCACCGTGTTCCTGCGCATCGAGGACGGTGTGGTCAGGGACGTGAGCTTCGTCGGCCACGGCTGCGCCATCTCCACCGCATCGGCCTCGCTGATGACCGAGGCGATCAAGGGCAAGCCCGTGGCCGAGGTGGAGGCGCTGTTCCACGACTTCCATGCGCTGCTCACCGAGACACCGCCGCCCGAGCGCGACTTCGGCAAGCTGGCGGTGCTGGCCGGCGTGCGCGAGTTTCCGGTGCGGGTGAAGTGCGCCACGCTGGCCTGGCACACCCTGCACAACGCCATCGTCGGCGCGCAGGACCCGGCGCGCACCGAATGAACCGATTGGATTGAACGGAGATCCGCACCATGGGTGACCACTACGGTGAAACCGAATCCCGCGTCCTCGCGCGCGACTGCGACGCGGTGAGCGTGCCCTGGGGCAAGCCCGAGACCCTGCCCGAAGGCGCCTACGCGCTGATCACGCAGCGTCTGGGCGGCTCGATCACGGTGATGTGCGGCGGCAACCTCTACCGCATTGCCGAACGCGACGCCGACGCCCTCGGACTGGAGCCGCAGCTTCCGCCACCGATGCCCGAACCGGCCGCGGGCGAGTTGAGCGCCGAGGCCGTCGAGCAGAGCGCGTGGACGCTGCTGGGCACCTGCTACGACCCCGAGATCCCGATCGACATCGTCAATCTCGGCCTGGTCTACGGCTGCACGGCCGAACCGCTGCCCGAGGGCGGCTACCGCCTCGCGGTACGCATGACCTTGACTGCGCCGGGTTGCGGCATGGGCACGCTGATCGCCGACGAGGCGCGCGCGCGGCTGCTTGAACTGCCCGGCGTGAAGGATGCGAGCGTGGAGTTGGTGTGGGACCCGCCCTGGAGCCGCGAGATGATGAGTGAAGCGGCGCGGCTCGAGATGGGAATGTTCTGAAGCCCGCCGCCGCGGGCGATTATTGTCCCTGCTCAAGGCCCGGGCCGCGTCGAGGCGCTAGTCTGGCCACCGGGTTTCGCGGGCGTCAGGACGAACGCCGCGAGACCCCGACTTTGCCCCCAACCCACTGCCGGATGTCACCATGCGCGCCCTCCTCCCGCTGCTGATCATCGCCACCCTTCCCCAGGCTGCGCTTGCAAGCCCGACGCCGACCGAGGCGCCTCAACGAATGCCGGGGCTGTGGCTCGTCAACCACGGGCCCACCGGGGAGAGGGCCAAGGCCTCGAGCTTTCACATCTGCGTCGGCAAGCAGGGCGGCGACGACGTACTGGCGACACCGGGCAACGCACTCGGCAATTGCCGCGATCAGGCCTGGTCGAAAGAAGGTGCCTACACGTATTACCGCGCGGTATGCGACGCGAAGGGCAGCATCGCGACCGTGGAAGGCAGATTCGCCGGCGACTTCCAGTACAACTTCCAGGGCGAACTCAGCACGTCTTACGCGCCGGCGCTGAACGGCGTGAGCACGGAGCGCACCGAGATCGACGGCCGTCGCCTCGCGCCGTGCCGCAGCGACCAGCCGGTGGGCACCTTCCTGATCAAGGGCCAGAACGGAGTCGGCAACCTGAACCTGGCCGAGCCGATCCGCCAGCCGGCACGCTGACATCCGAACGCCGCGCCCTGGCAGCGCGCGCAGCGAATTGTCGCGCTCGCCCGCTCAAGGGGCTCCGGCGGTACTGGCGCACTCGATATAGCCTTCCCGCCCCGTCGGTTGCCTGCACCACGTTTCCATCCGCGTCGCGTAGGCGTCGCTGCGAAAGGCACGAACGATGCCAAGAATGCGATCCGCCTCGGCCCGCGTATCGGCGGGCGCGATGCTGGCGTAATAGCCGTTGCGAAAATAGATGGCCGCCCCCTGAACGCTGCTGCGGCTCGCGCGCCGGATCTCGTCACGCGCGGCATCCAGCGTACGGTCACTGCCGAACACCACGCCGTAGTCCGGCAGGCCCAATGCCAGCGCCGGCTTCGGCTTGTCCGGGACGACGACCGGCGGTCGCCTGTCCGGCCACAGCAGCACCGCGGCGATCGCACCCGCGACCACGACGGCACCCGCGACCAGCGCGATGCGCGAACCCTTGCCCCCCTTTCCACCGACATCCCGTGCCTCACCAGCTGCGGCCGTCACTGAACCGGTCGGAAGCGCCCCTTTCACTGCGTCCCCCCTGTCCGCGCCCGTCGGGGCAGGCGTGGTCACCACCTCCGCGCTGGCCGACGCAGGCCTCTCTGCCTGACCCCTCTCCGCCGGCCCTTCCTCCGCCTCGCCCAGTACCCTGGCCAGGACATCGCCGAGCCGGTTCACATCGGAGGTGAAGCGCGTGTTGCTGACCTCGAGCGCATTGCGCCAGACCAGGCCGCGCATCGGCTCGGGCAGGAGCTCCTCCGCCGGCATCTGCACGCCATCGAGCAAGACCGGTATGACACGGATGTTGCGCGCCAGCGCCGCGGCGATCTCCAGCCGCACGAAATCGCGCTCGTCGTCGAGTCGCCGGCGGCCATCCGGCTGCACCTCCATCCAGCGCGAACCGATCAGCACCAGCAGCACCTCGCACTTGCCGACCGCATTGCGGATCACCTCGTCGAAGGGCAGGCCGGGCTCGATCGCATCGACGTCCATGAACACCTGCGCCGTGTCGAAGCGCTCGGTGAGCTGGTCGTAGATGGCACGCGCGTAACCCGCCGCATCGTCACGCCGGTAGCTGATGAAGACGTTGCCCATGCTGGCCTCCCCTTTGCCACAGCACTGAAGCTCGCGTTTTCATCATAGTCCCGCGAAACGACGACGGGGGCCGAAGCCCCCGTCCCTGCCGCATTCGCGCCAATCTTCAGCGCAGCGAGAACTGGACCTGCCCTGCCTCGCCCGCTGCCTCGACCTTGGGCTCGAGCACGAAGATGCGCTCGCCCGGCACCTTGCCTTCGCCCACCAGCCAGTCACGCACCGCCTGTGCGCGCTGCTGCGCCAGCGTGCGCAGCGCCTGCTCGTCGACCGACGTGTTGGCGAGGATCAGGGCCTCCATCTCGGGCACCGGGACGTCCTTGACCATGCCGATGACGTTGCGCGGCTTCTTGAAGTCGGTGTCGCGGTACGCCTTCTTCAGCAGTTCGGGATACTCGGCGTCCTCGACCTGGATCTCGTCGAGCGAGGGCGCTTCCTTCCCCTGCGCCACCAGCGCCTTGAGCTTCTGCGCCTTGACCATGCGCTGCAACGCTGCCTGCTTGAGTCCGTCGGTATCGACCGCCGGATCTGCACGGCCGGTGATGTCGAGCTTGAGCGCCGGGCGGTCGACCAGCGCCGTGGCCAGCGTCGCGAGCTTCTCACGCTGCGCCTCGGCCGGCGCCGCGACACCCGGCGCCAGTTCGAGCTGCGACAATTCTTCACCGCCGCCGATCACCGAGCCGAGCAACGCGAACGGCGAGGTGATGGCCTTGCCGATCAGGTTGAACAGCATCTTCACCACCAGGCCGAACACGCTGAACTCCGGGTCGTCCAGCGTGCCGGTGACCGGCAGATGCAGATCGATCTCGCCGCGGCCGTTCTTCAGCAGCGACACCGCCAGCTGCACCGGCAGGTTCACCGCGTCGGGGCTGTCGACCTTGTCGCCGAAGGTGAGCTGGTCGAGGAAGATCTGGTTGGTGGCGGTGAGCTTGCGCTCCTCGATCTTGTAGTTGAGCTCGGCCGACAGCTTGCCCTTGGCGATGCCGTAGCCGACGTACTTGCCGGAGTAGCTCGACAGGCCGGTGAGTTCGAAGTCCTTCACCGAAGCGAGGATGTCGAGGTGCGCATCCTGACGGAAGGGATTGAGCTCACCCGTCACCTTGACCGGCGCCGCCTTGTCGACCCTGCCGCTCAGGTCGAGCTTGGCGATGGTGCTGGGATCGGTCGACAGGCCAACGAGCGTGCCCGTCATGTCGGTGAGGTTGACGTCGTAGTTCGGCCGGATGAAGCGGTCGCTGAACGCGATGTTGCCGCGCTTGATCTCGATGCGGTCGACGCGGATCGGCGGCGGGGGCGCGCTCGGCGGCGGCAGCTCGGCGGTGCGTTCGCCCTCCTTCACCCGCGGCGCGTTGCCGGCCATGGCCGGGTCGGCAAATGGATCGGCGGCTGCGGCGACGGGCTCCGGCTTCGCGGCGGCCACCTTGCCGTCGGTGCCCTGGATCTCGCGCAGGTTCAGGCGTCCCTCCTCGTCGAGGATCAGGCGGGTGTAGAAATCATCCAGCGCGACCTGCCTGACCGCCAGCGAGAACGGCTCGAGCCGCGCATTGATGCCGCCCACGCGCAGCGTGCGCCAGCGCAGGAAGTCGGTCGCGTTCAGGCGATCGATGGAGGCGAAGTTGCCCACCGCGACGTCGCCACGGAAGTCCGCCAGCAGGTCGCCACGGCGTCCGGTGCCGAGCTTGAGCTGGCCCTGCGTGGTGAGGTTGCCGCGCGAGATCGCGATCTTGGTCTGCTGCAGCACATAGGGCTGGATCGGCAGCAGGTCGACGTTGCGCAGGTCGAGCTTGAGATCCGCCTTGAGCGGCTCCAGGCCCAGACTGCCGGAAACGCCCAGCTTGCCGTTCTTGTTGATGCGGGAGTCGAGCTTGAGCTGGCTGAGGTTGCCCTTCTCGGTGGAAAAACCGTCGAGCTCGAAGTCGATGTTGTCCGCCGCCATCACCACCGGGCGCGAAACGCTGCGGTCCTCGACGCGCACCGACACGCCCTGCAGGGCCAGCTTGTCCACTGCGACGACCCACGGCGCACCGGCCGGCGCGTTCTTCTTCGCCGGACCGGTCAGGCCGAGCAGATCGATGTCGCCGTTCTTCAGCCGCACGGCCGACACCGCCGCGCCCTTGACGCCGAGTTCGGCCAGTTTCACGCGCTGCGCGCCGAGATCGAGGACCGCCTCGCGCACATCCAGCTCAGGCACCTTGACCGCGGCATCCTTGGCGCCCTTGAGCGCCAGCGCAAAGTCGCGCACGGCGAGCGCATCGGCGCTGAGGTCGATGTCCGCCTCGCCCTTGTCATCCAGGGCGACGCGATAGCGCAGATTGCCGCTCAGGCTGCCGTCGCGCACCTCGCCCCCCGGCAGGGCCGCCGCCAGGTAAGGGGCATAACGCGCGGCCTTGACCGCCTCGAAGTTGAGCATGCCCTCGTACTCGAAGGGCTCCAGCCGCAGGCGGTCCTCATGCACGAACTTCTCGCCGCCGTCGGTGGCGTAGTCGAGGCGGATCTCAGCCGGCATGTCGGCCTCGGTCGCGAGGTCGCGCAGGTCGAGGTTGATGGCCTCGATACGCGCCTTGAACGGCTCGGCCAGGCTGCGGTCCTCGAAGCGCACCACGCCATCGCGGATGCGCGCATGGGCGAGCAGGAAATCGGGCTTGGCGCCGGACGCCTTGGCCGCTTCGGCCGCGGGCCTGGCCTGATCGTTGGCCGCCGCGCCCTTGCCTGCGCCTTTCGCCTTTTCGGGTTTAGCCTCCGGCGCGGCAGCCGGCAGCAGCGTGGCGAGATTGAGCCCGCCCTCCTTCAGCCGCACCAGGTCGAGCTCCGGCTGGGCGACCCGCATGCGCGTGAAATGCCAGCGCCCGATCAGCGGCTGAACGTCGGCGAACTCGAGTTCGAATTCGGGCACCGTCGCCACCGGCTCGCCCGCCTTGTCCTGCAGCACGAACTGGTCGAGCCGCAGCGGCCCGCGCAGGACCAGCTCGGGCGCAGCGTCGGCCGGTTGCCGGAAGGACACCTCGATGTTCGTCGTGAGCTGCGCCGAGGGCAGGCGAAAGGCTGGCTCGAACGGGGCATAGGCAAGCCACGGCGTGAGGTCGAACTTGTCGAGCACGACGTCGAGGATGGTCTCGTTCGACGTCTGGAACGGCTTGGTGCGCGCACTCATCTTGAGCGGGTTGCCATCGAGCACGGCCGACAGTGTCGGCTCGACGAAGACGTCCACCTTCACCGGCAGGTTCGAGACGAAGGGCACGCCGACCTCGAGCTCCGCCAGTTCGTGCTTGAGCCCGCGCGGCTTGTCCTCGACCGAAACACGGCCGCCGGCGACGCGGATATTGCCGACCGAGAACAGCGCGCCGGGCTTGCCGGCCTCGGCGTCATCCTCCCCGCCCGAATTCGCCAGCGCCGCGATGCGCTCGGCAACGTCGCTCCAGCTGTGCCGCCCGCCCCCCTCGAGCGCAACGTTCAGCCGCGGCCCGCTCAGCGCCACCTCGTGCAGCACCAGGCCGCGCTGCATCAGCGACTCGACGACCTCGACGTTGGTGCGCAAGGCGTCGAAGCCGAAGGCCTCCGACTGCCCGTCCGCCGACATCACCTTGAGCCCCTGGATCTCCGCGGTGACCGAGAAGGGGTTGATCACCACCCCGTCGATCGTCACCGTCCGGCCCAGGGTCTCGCCCAGAATCTTAACGGCATAGTGCCTGGCCACCGGCGGCGCGGCAAAGAAGCCCGCCGCTCCGATGACGATCACCGCACCCGCAGCCCACAACGCCGGACGGACCAGACCCCGTTTGCGGGGTGGCATGGTCGTGCCGGTGGTGGTTTCAGTCATAAAGCGCTCCAACAAGCTGATATTCTTGGTCTCGTTTTGCCATCAGGCAGCGTCATCGCGGCGCAAAAGGCCGTAATTTGCCGCTTTGCAGCACACCGCGTATTCTGCGCCGCTTTCGTCGTCGAAGGTATCCATGTGGCGCACTTGAAGGCCCCGATCGATCGCCCTGCAAAGCAAAGTTACGATGTCATCGTGATCGGTGCTGGTGCGGCCGGCATGATGTGCGCCGCAACGGCCGGCCAGCGCGGACGCAGGGTGCTGCTGGTCGACCACGCGGAGAAGCTGGCCGAGAAGATCCGCATCTCTGGCGGCGGTCGCTGCAACTTCACCAACCGCCGCGTCGCCGCAGACAACTACCTCTGCCGCAATCCGCACTTCGTGCGCTCCGCCCTGTCGCGTTACACGGCGGCGGATTTTATCGAGCTTGTACAGCACCACGGCATCGATTTCCACGAAAGGGATTGGGGCCAACTGTTCTGCGACGATTCCGCCCAGCAGATCATCGACATGCTGCAGGCCGAATGCAGCGACGGTGGCGTCGACTGGGCCATGCCGGCGACGGTGCTCGAGGTGTCGCGCACCGATGCCGATAGCGAGCGCTTCATCGTCAACACCAGCATCGGCCGCTTCACCGCGCACAGCCTGGTCGTGGCCACCGGCGGCCTGTCGATTCCGAAGATCGGCGCCAGTCCGCTCGGTTACCGCCTCGCCGAGCAGTTCGGCCTGGCGGTCGTCGCCCCGCGCCCGGCGCTGGTGCCGCTGACGCTGCCGCCCGAGACCCTGTCGCGACTCGCCCCACTTGCGGGCATCTCGCTCGAAGTGGAGGCCCATTGCCGCGGGCCCGTGTTCCGCGAGGCGGCGCTGGTCACCCACCGCGGCCTGTCGGGCCCGTCGATCCTGCAGGTCTCGAGCTACTGGCAGGCCCAGGCCTACGAGGACGCGGACTGGGCGCCAGTCACGCTCGACCTGCTGCCGGGTGTCGATGCCGAAACCTGGCTGCTGGCGCACGCCGCCGAACGCACCCTGCTCGCCAACCTGCTGTCCGAGCGCCTGCCGCGCCGCTTCGCCCACGCGTGGTGCGAACTGCACGGCTGGACCCGGCCGATGAACGAGTTCCGTCACGCCGATCTGCGCAGCATCGCCGCCACGCTGTCAGGATGGGCGCTGGCGCCCTCCGGCACGCAGGGGTACGCGAAAGCGGAGGTCACGCTCGGCGGCGTCGATACGCACGCGCTGTCCTCGCGCACGATGGAGGCACGAGCGCTCCCCGGGCTGTACTTTGTCGGCGAGGTGATGGACGTCACCGGCCACCTCGGCGGCTACAACTTCCAGTGGGCCTGGTCGTCGGGCGTCGCCTGCGGCCAGGCAGCCTGAACCTGCCACGCCGACCTCAGCCCTGCCCACGCCGCCACAGGCGCGGGAACAGCGGGAGATAGCTCACCACCTGCAGCACCAGCAACGCGGCGAAAGTGAAGCGCAGGGCCTGTGGCATCGCCCAGCCCCAGGTCCGCAGCAGGTCCAGTGCAAGACCGAAGCCCCACTGCACGACGAATGCCCCCAGAAAGACCATGAGATTGATCGAGGTGCTGACGCGGCCGAACATCTCGCGCGGGAAGTCGTTCGATGCCGCCAGGTAGGCCTGCGAATTGACCGCCGACAGCGCGCCGATCAGGAACCAGAGCAGCGATACCGGCCCCACACCGAACAGGATCGCCGCCTGCACCAGCAGCAGCGCGCCATAGCCCACATGCAGCATCTGCAGTGGCCGCACGCCATGGCGCGCCATGCGCACACCGAACACACCGATCGACAGCTGGCCGGTCAGCATGCCCAGATTGAGCAGGAGCAGCGTGCGCGCCGCATCGGCCAGCGCCAGCCCTTCGACGTGCATCAGCCAGGGCACGGCCCACAGACTCTGCAACGCCATGAAGCCACCGACGAAGAACAGCGAGGAGCCGGCAAAGCGCAGGAAGGCGGGCGCCACGAAGACGGCGCCCACGCTCTTCAAGACCGCGCCAAGGCTCCCCTGCCCGCCCGCTGCAGCCTCCTGCGGCAGGCTGCGCCACAGGATGACCGAGGTCGCCAGCGCCGCTGCGGCAATGCCCCAGAACACGCCGCGCCAGCCCAGCAAGGGCATCGCCGCTTCGAGCGGTGCACTTGCGGTGAGCGCTCCCATCGCACCGCAAGCCATGACGAAACCGGTCATCGAGCTCTGCCGCTCGGGTGGATACCACAGCGCGAACCCCTTCAGCGCGCCCATCAGGCAGGCCGACACGCCCAGGCCGATCAGGGCGCGCGCCACGCCCAGCCCACCGATGGAGTCGCCCAGCGCGAACAGCACGGCACCCACGCCGGTAAGCAGCAGCAAGGCGCTCTCCACCCGGCGCGGCCCGTAGCGATCGAGCGCGATACCGACCGGAATCTGTGCAAGGCCGAAGGCGAGGAAGTACATGCTCGTCAGCAAGCCCAGTTGCGCGGCGCTCAGGCCGAGCTCTCCGGTGATCGCCGGCGAGATCACCGCATTCACCGTGCGCAACAGGTAGGACAGGTAATAGCCGAGCGCGAACGGGATGAAGATGCGTACCCACGCGCCGGCCGGAACAGCACGCGGCATGCGGACTCCAGCGGAACGAAAGCCCGGATTGTGCCCCGGCGGCCCCGGATTGCCCAACTCCCGTCCACCGCGTTGGCTACCAACTTGACTCGCATCAATGCCGCCTGCCGCCCGCCGCGGAGAATGCCCTCATGCCCACCGGAGCCGAACATGAGCACGATTGCCGACTTGATGACCCACGACCACCGCGCGTGCGACCATGACTTCGCCCGCGCCGAGGCACTTGCCGCAAAAGGTGACTGGCCCGGCGCGGCCGACGCGCTTGCAGCCTTCTCCCGTGCACTGAACGCCCACTTCGACGCAGAGGAACAGCGACTCTTCCCCGCCTTCGAAGCGGCAACCGGCATGACCCAGGGGCCGACCCAGGTGATGCGGGCCGAACATGCAGACATGCGCGCCGCGCTCGCCCACCTTCAGCAGGCGCTGGCGGCCCGAGACGCCGATGAGTTTGCTGGCGAGGCCGAGACACTGCTGATCATGATGCAGCAGCACAACATGAAGGAAGAGAACATCCTCTATCCGATGTGCGATGCCCGACTCGGCGCCGTCAGTGCAACACTCTGTGCCGAACTTTCCAACTCCCTTGCAGCGGAACACGCAACATGAACATCACGACCGTCGACGCACGCGGCCTGGAGCCTCCCGAGCCCTTCGAGCGCGCCATGGAAGCGCTGGCCAACCTCAAGGCTGGCGAGCAGTTCACCCTATTGCTCGACCGCATGCCGCATCCGCTGATCCGGCTGCTCGATCGCGACGGTTATCGGCATGAGGTCAATTTTCATGACGATGGCACCGTGGCGATCCTGATCGGCAGGCCATGAGTTCGGCCAACCCCGGACTGGCTTACGAGGACACCCCGCCGCTTTCGGCACCGCTGCGCTTCTTCCTGACCGCGCCCGTGTTCGGGATTGCGGCAGGGGTGGTGCTGGCGCTCGGTGACGGCGTCCTCGCGTCGCGCTGGACGCCGGGCGCGCTCGCGCTCGTCCACCTCATCGCCGCCGGCTTCATGCTGCAGGTGATGCTGGGCGCACTCCAGCAGATCCTGCCCGTCGTTGCCGGCGCACGCTTCCCCGCACCGCTGGGCGTCGCCTCGGCGACGCATGCGCTGGCCACGCTCGGCGCCGCCGGACTCGCCACCGGGCTCGGGTTTGGTCAGCCGGGCGCCATCGTCAGCGGCGGCCTGCTCCTGGTCAGCGGCATCGCGATATTTCTTGGCGCCGGCCTGCTGGCGCTCATCGGCGCCCCGTCGGTCGTCGGTACGACACGGGCTCCGCGCGATCTTCGCCTCGCCCTGACCGGCCTCGCCATCACGGCCACACTCGGTCTCGTGCTCGCCCTCGCCCTCGGTCGCGGCCTGGCCCTTCCGGTCTCCCTGAACACCGTCGTCGACCTCCACGCCGCGTGGGGCTGGCTGGGCTGGGGCGGCGTCCTGCTGGCGGCCACCAGCTGGGTCGTGGTTCCCATGTTCCAGATCACGCCCGGCTACCCCCAGCGCTTCTCGATGATATGGGCCCCGGCCGTGCTTGGCGGCTTGATGCTGTGGTCGCTCGCGCGCGTCACCGATGCAGGGATGGCTGCAATCGCGCTCGGCCTCCTCTTGCTCGGCGTGGTCGCCGGCTTTGCCGCGCTCACGCTCCACCTGCAATCGCGCACCCGCCGCAGCACACCCGACGCTCCCTTTCGCAGTTTCCGCGGCGCAATGGTGGCGCTGATCCTCGGGCTCGTCGCCCTTGCCATCTCTGCCATACACGACGCCGACCACTGGAGCGTGCTCGCCGGCGTCCTCATCCTGCACGGCGGCTTCGGTGGCGCAATCAGTGCCATGCTTTACAAGATCGTCCCCTTCCTCACCTGGCTGCATCTGACCCAGTCCGGCGTGAAGGCGCCCAACATGAAGAAGCTGCTCCCCGACCCGCCGGTCCGCCAGCAACTCCGCCTCCATCTCGTCGTGCTCGTCGTGCTCGTGGCCGGCATTTTCGAGCCGCTGCTCGCACGTCTGGCCGGACTTCTGATGGCCGCCGAATTCACCTGGCTACTGCTCAACCTGCTGCGCGTGATCCGCGCCTGGCAACGCGCCCGGCGCGCATAAAAAATTTTGTTATTTATGTTTGACGCCTCCGGGAGAGATCTGTATAGTTCGCGGCTCTCGGGGTGTAGCGCAGTCCGGTAGCGCGCTTGCTTTGGGAGCAAGATGTCGGGGGTTCGAATCCCTCCACCCCGACCAGCTCACACTCCGAAATGCCCGCGGGATCTGCCCGTAGCTCAATTGGATAGAGCACCGGCCTTCTAAGCCGGGGGTTGCAGGTTCGATCCCTGCCGGGCAGGCCAGGACAAGTTTTGAGGGCTTCGGTTTTACCGGGGTCCTGTAGTGGCGGCATTAGCTCAGTTGGTAGAGCACTGGATTGTGGCTCCAGGTGTCACCGGTTCGATCCCGGTATGTCGCCCCAAAAATTCGAAGGCTTATCGTGGTTTCGCCAACGCGACAACAATCACGGCAAGCACATGGTAGATACGAGAACCCACCGGAGACGGTGGGTTTTTCGTTTCCGGACACCGTGCTTACTGTTGCGCCTTAGTGATAGCCCCCAGCCCGGCAAATGGCACCATACCACGGCCGCCTCTGCTGCCGAGATCGGGATCACCCCGTGCCGGCGCGCCACCTTCCGGCCTTGCATCAGCCTCCCCGCACTCACCCGCGCGCCGACGCACTTGCCGTTTCAATACGGAAGCGGGACACGATCGCTACCAGCTCGACCGAGATATCGCGGATGCGGTCGGCGGCACCCTTCGTATGGCGTGCCGCCGAATGGGCCTGATCGAGCAGTACGTCGATGGTGCCCACTTGCTCGACGATTTCGGAACTCGAGCCCTGGCCGATTTGCACCAGGCGAATGATCTCGCCGACCACCTCGATCACCCTGACCGCCGAACGCTCAATGCTCTCGATCGCCTCTCCCGCCGAGCGCGCAAGGGTGACGCTGTGCGCCATTTCAACGCCGACCTGCTCCATCAGCGCGGTGGACTCATGGGATGCATGGTGGATGCGGCCGAGGCGCTGGTTGATCAACTCCGTCGCAGCGGCCGAGCGCTCGGCGAGCTTGCGCACTTCATCCGCAACCACTGCGAAACCCCGGCCGGTTTCTCCTGCACGGGCGGCCTCGATCGCCGCGTTGAGTGCCAGAAGGTTCGTCTGATCGGCAATCTGGCGAATCTCGGACACCTCGCTTTCGATCTCGCCCACCTCCCGGGCCAGGGTGAACACCTGCCCCGACGCGCCTTCGAGGCACGTCGATAACGCCTCGATGCGGTTCGCCGTCTCGCGGATGACGGCACTGCGCGACGTCGCCGCCTGGCTGGACTCCTCGGTAATCCGCCCGGCCTGACGCGATTCCCGGTCGATCTCCCGGATGTGCTCCTGTATCGAGCGCACCGCTTGCTGGATACGTTTCGACGAGCCGCTGCCTTCGGAGGCGATGTGCGCAACAACCTGGGCCGACTGGTGCATCTCGGCGGTTGCACCTTCGTTGCTGCGGATGATCTCGATCATGGCCCCCAGGCTAGCCTGCAGGGTACCGAGCAGCGTATTGAAGGCCCGCACCGACTGACCGATCTCGTCATTTCGCGTCACCGGCACACGCTGGGTGAAATCGAGTGAGTTCGCAATGGCGCCCATGGTGCCTTCCATCGCCCGCAGCGGCGTGACGATGTTGCGATGCAGGCGCATGACGAGCGCGATCAGCACGAGGAGGGTCAGCCCTCCTGCACCGCCCAGCACCCAGATCGTCTTATCGAGCCCCGCTTCCAGCACCTCGACGACCTGATCCTTGCTTCTGCGCTTCTCGATGCGCAGCGTGTCCAGCACTTGCTGCAGCTCACGCTCGTATTCCGCCGCATTGGCGTAAAGGCTTGCCTCGGCCAGCAGGCGCTGCCCCGAGCGCGCCAGGCCGACGATGTCCTCGGTCGAGGCCTGATAGTCCGCGAGCCGCTGCGATGCATGCTCGATCAGGGCGCGCTCCGTCGGTGACGAGGGCAGCTGGTTGAGGGACCGGAGGCGTTCGCCCAGCAGCGCATGCTGGGCGCGCAGGCTGCGCTCAACGCTTTCGATGATGTCCGGCGTCGGCGCAATGACCAGCTTGATCAGTTCAAGCTCGGCCTGCTTGAGGTCCGCACTGAGGTCGGCGGCAATCAATGCGCCGGGGATCGCATCGTCGGTCAGGGACTGAATGAGTTCGGTGTTGTGACGGTAGTGGCCGCCACCGATCACGCCGATCGAAATCAGCAAGGCAGTGGTGATGACGATGAGGGATACGAGACTGTGTCTGATGCTCATGAATGCGCTGCCCAGGATCGGAACCTGCGCGATTCTTGTCCTCGAATGTGACACGCATGCAATGTTTGCTGCGACGCAGCACCCCGTTTCCTGCGGCGCCGCCCGATTGGCACCCGCCATTACGACGCCCACCCGCCGGCAGAGACACATGGCATTGAAAGCATATGGTTTTAATGCCATAATCCAGCCTCCTTAAGCGATCGAAGAGACTTCGGCATGGCAAGAAAGCACGGCGACGAGGATCCGGTACGTCCTGCCGGCCGCAATGGAAGCACTGAGCTGGTCGCCCTGCCGCTGGCTACGTTGAAGGAACTGCGCAAACGCGCGAAACGGACCCAGGAAGACCTCGCGGAGACGCTGGGCGTCGGGCAGGACACCATCTCGCGCCTCGAAAAGCGCAGCGACATGCTCCTGTCCACCCTGCGGCACTACGTGGAGAGTGTCGGTGGCCAGCTCGCGCTGGTGGCGACGTTTCCGGATCAGAACGCGGTGATCATCGATCATCTCGGCGAGACGAGAGCGGCGAAGAAACGCGGCAGCCGGACCAAGCTCACCGCCGGCGAACACTAGGAACCCTGATGCAAGAAACGATCTCAACCCCCTACTACCTCATCGACAAGTCGGCCCTGCTGCGCAACCTTCAGATCATGGACCGCGTGCGCGCGCAGTCCGGCGCAAAAGTGCTGCTGGCGCTGAAGTGCTTCGCGACCTGGTCGGTGTTCGATCTCATGCGCGAGCACATGGACGGCACCACCTCGTCGTCGCTGTACGAGGTCAAACTGGGTCAGCAGAAGTTCGGCGGCGAGACTCATGCCTACAGCGTGGCTTTCGCCGACCACGAGATCGATGAAGTCGTCGCCCACTGCGACAAGATCATCTTCAACTCGATCAATCAGCTCGAGCGTTTTGCACCCGCCGCAATGGGCAAGCCGGTGGGCCTGCGCCTGAACCCGGGCGTCAGCTGCGCCGGATTCGATCTCGCCGACCCGGCGCGGCCCTTCAGCCGGCTGGGCGAATCCGATCCTGCCCGCATCCTGTCGGTGATCGATCGCCTCAGCGGCGTGATGATCCACAACAACTGCGAGAACGACGATTTCGCGCGGTTCGATGCGCTGCTGTGCGAGGTCGAGCGCCGCTACGGCGCAATCCTGCAGCGGCTGCAATGGGTGAGCCTGGGCGGCGGCATCAGCTTTACCTCGCCGGGCTATGCGCTCGACGCCTTCTGCGAGCGTCTGCGTCACTTCTCCAGCAAATGGGGCGTGCAGGTCTATCTCGAACCGGGCGAGGCCACCGTGCGCCACACCACCACGCTCGAAGTCAGCGTGCTCGACACCAGCTTCAACGGCAAACAGCTCGCGGTGGTCGACAGCTCGACCGAAGCCCACATGCTCGACCTGCTGATCTACCGCGAAACCGCGCCGATCGGCGATGGACAGGGTGAGCACATCTATCAGATCTGCGGCAAAACCTGTCTGGCCGGCGACATCTTCGGCGAGGGCCGTTTCGCCCGCCCGCTGCAGGTCGGCGACCGCATCTCGATCGGAGATGCCGGCGGCTACACCATGGTGAAGAAGAACTGGTTCAACGGCATCCACATGCCGGCCATCGCCGTCCGCGAACTGGACGGCAGCGTGCGCCTCGTGCGCGATTTTTCGTATGACGACTACGTCAGCAGCTTGTCCTGACGAAGTGCGGTCAAACCAGAGTGATGGGAGATGTAAATGAAGCGTAATGTCCTGATTATCGGAGCGGGCGGCGTGGCTCACGTGGTGGCGCACAAGTGCGCACAGAACAATGCCCTTCTCGGCAATATCCACATTGCGTCGCGCACGCTCGCAAAGTGCCAGGCCATCATCGATTCCATCGAGGACAAGGGCAGCATGCAGCAGCCGGGCCAGCTCAAGGCCCACGCCCTCGACGCAATGGACGTCGAGGCGACCAAGTTCCTGATCCGCGCCACGCGCAGCCAGATCGTCATCAACGTCGGCTCGCCCTTTCTCAACATGTCGGTGCTGGCCGCCTGCATCGATACCGGCGCGGCCTACATCGACACCGCGATCCACGAGGACCCGGCCAAGGTGTGCGAGACGCCGCCCTGGTATGCCAACTACGAGTGGAAGCGCCGCGAGGCGTGCAAGGACGCCCGTGTCACCGCGGTGCTCGGTGTCGGTTTCGACCCCGGCGTGGTCAATGCCTATGCGCGCTACGCGGTCGACCACTGCTTCGACCAGGTGGAGTCGATCGACATCATCGACATCAACGCCGGCAGTCACGGACGCTACTTCGCGACCAACTTCGACCCGGAGATCAACTTCCGCGAGTTCACCTCCACCGTGTGGTCGTGGGAGGACAACGCCTGGAAGGCAAACGCGATGTTCGAGCATCGCAAGGAATGGGACCTGCCGGTGGTCGGCAGATCGGCCGCCTACCTCACCGGCCACGACGAACTGCACTCGATGTCGCAGACCCTCGGCGTGCCCAACATCCGTTTCTGGATGGGTTTCGGCGAGCACTACATCAACGTCTTCAACGTGCTGAAGAATCTCGGCCTGCTCTCCGAGAAGCCGGTGCGCACCGCGCGCGGCCAGGAGGTGGTGCCGCTCGAGGTGGTGAAGGCGGTGCTGCCCGACCCGGCCTCGCTCGCGCCTGACTACACCGGCAAGACCTGCATCGGCGATCTGATCAAGGGCACCCGCAACGGCCAGGCCAAGGAAGTGCTGCTGTACAACGTGTGCGACCACGAGGCGTGCTACCGCGAAGTGGGCAGCCAGGCGATCTCCTACACTGCTGGCGTACCAGCGGTGGCGGCGGCGATGCTCATCGCCGACGGCACCTGGGACATCGGCGAGATGGCCAACGTCGAGGAGCTCGATCCGCTGCCCTTCATCCAGCTGATGAACGGCATGGGGCTGCCGACCCGCATTCGCGACGCCGCGGGCGACCGCCTGCTCGATCCCGAGCGCGAAGTCGGTTTCAGCCGCGAGCAGCGGAAGACCGCCAGCGCAAGGTAAGCTCGAAGGGCTGCCTCGGCAGCCAGATCGGTCGTCCTGGCCCCGCCTGCCCGGCAATGATCCTGACAGCATGGAAAACCTGCCCCCATGCCTCGATCATTCCGGCGCAGGCGTACTCAGCGGATAGACGATCACGGCCAGAGACCCCGCTTCCTCGAGGCTGGCGATCAGCGAACGCCTCGACGGTAAACCGCGCCCGATGTCCCTCAACCAGGCAAGCCGACCCTGAACCTGTGCACGATCGACAGCATCCGGGCCGACATCTGGCGCATGTTGTCGGCCAGCGCGCTGGTGGTTGCGGCCGTATCGGCTGCCTCGGCCATCAGCCCCGCGATGGTATCGGAACGCCTCAGGATGTCGCTGCCGGAGAGATAGCCGGCCTGAACCTGGCCGCCGATGTCACCCACCACCGCCGTGACCTTGAGCGACGACGCCCGCACCTCGTCCATCGCGGACTTGGCCTGAGCGGCAAGCGCGATGTTGCGCCGCAGATCCGCCTCGACGCGCCGTATCAGGGTCGTCGACTCGGCTGACGTGGTATTGATGGCGGACACCTGCTCGGTGATCGCGCGTGTGGCCGACGTGACGCGTTCAGCCAGCTTGCGCACTTCGTCGGCGACGACGGCGAAGCTGCGACCGGATTCGCCAGCCCGGGCGGCTTCGATGGCGGCGTTGAGTACGAGGAGGTTCGTCTGGTCGGCAATGTCCCGGATTTCGCCCACCAGCGTCGAGATGCTCGCGCCCACCGACTCCATCGCATAGACGCGATCTGCCGCAGCCCCCACGCTCGCTGCGAGCGCATTGATGTCCTCGACCGTGCGGCCGGTCGCCTCACTGCTCGTCATGGCACGTTCGCGGGACGATGCAGCAAGCTCACCCGCGGTATTCGTCGCCGTTTCGATCTGTTCGATCTGATCATGCACCGCCCGCGCCGCGCCGCGGATCTCCACGGTCGAGCCCTTGCCCTCGTCGGCGATGCGGGACACCTCCGTCGCCGAGCGCTGCATCTCGTGCGCGATGACCTCGTTGTCGCGAATGACGGCCGCCATCTCGCCGAGCGCCGCGCTCACGGCCTCCATGAGCATGTTGAAGGTGCGAACGGCCTGTCCAAGCTCGTCATCGCGACCGACCGGAACGCGCTGCGTGAAATCCAGGTCCGTCGCGATGGCATGCATCTTGGCCTCCATCACCCGCAAGGGCCCCACGATCCGCCGGTACAGGCGAACACCGAGGATGAGCAGCAACAGCACCGTGACGGCAAGCGCAATGCCCATCAGTGTCCGCGCATCCTGCTGCGCCGTCTCCAGCGCCCGCACCGCCTCGTCGCGCGACCGCCCCTTCTCGACGAGCAGCGTCTCGAGCACTTGCTCGATTTCCCGGATGTGGGGCTCGGCATTGCCGGATATCACCGCCTGGGCCAGCTCGACCTGATCACCGCCCACGAACGCCAGCGCCTGCTCTCCGGCCTCGACATAGTGCTGCAGGCTCTCCCGAATCTGGCTGATGAGCCCGAGCTGCGTCGGGTCGGACGTGTAGGCCAGCTGCTCGGAGACGCGCTGCGCAATCTGGGCATGCCCTGACTGCACACGCTCGCGAAGCTCGGCGGTCGACAACAGGTCCGGCGCCCGAAAGGCCGAGACGGTCGTCTCGTTGTAGAGGACGACCCTCGACCGCAGCTCATTGGCGGCAGCCAACGCAGGAATGGCGCGATCGGTCAGATCCCGCGTCAGCTCAGCGGTGCGCTTGAGCTGGAGAAAGGAAAGCACGGAAAGCCCGATCAGGGCGGCGATGGTGACAACGAGCAAGCTCACCAGTTGGTGTCGGATCTTCATCTAGTTCACGGCGAAAGCGGAGCGCCGTGGAATCTAGATGCGGATTGCGTCGGCTCTGTGACAGACAGCCCGACGCACCGACCGAGCTGTGACGTGCTGCACAGTGATCCTCGGATTTGGAGCGCTTATGACCGGGGTCGTGTCGCCTCAGCGCCCGCCCATCGCCAGCGGATTGAACGGCCTGCCATTCACCGTCAGCTGCCCCTGGGAGAACGCCGCGCTGGTCTTGACCTGATCGCCCTGACGCTGGAGATAGCCCTGGGCTTCCAGCAGCTCGAGCTGCTGCTGCAGCTGGGCGGCCGCGAGGTCTGCCTCTTCCGGGTCTTCTGCCTCGTTGCTGGCGAACGCCAGGAGCAGGCCTTGCGGCACCGAAAGGTCGGCGGAGGCGCGCAGCTTGGCGAGCAGCATCAGCGGATTGCTCAGCTCGTCGGGCTGGACGCCCTTGAGACTGACTTCAGCCGACAGGGCCGCCGTGCCGTGGGGGCTGGTGAAGCTGATGCGGTCGATGCTGAACTCGGGGTCGTGGGCCAGCAGCGTCATCGCGGGTCCGGCAAGGGGCGCGAACAGCGCCGCCGGGTCCTCGGTCTGCAGGGCGAGCTGGGCAGGATTGCCGCTGATCTCCAGCAGCTTGCGATACAGATCCATCAGCGTGCGCCCATGCAGGTGCTTGATCGAGAAGTCGTAGTGTGCGGGGCCGTAGTCGACGTCCGCCACGCGCAGCACTTCGGTACCCATCAGTGCCTTGATGTCGAGGTACTCGCCTTTGCCCGGCATATCGATGTCGTAGCTCAGGCGCTCCAGCTCGAAACGGGTGTCGCCGAGCTCGCCCTCCTCCTTCGCCTCGGCCTTCATCGAAGCCACCGTCGCGCGCTGCTTGCCGGCATACAGCCAGGCTTCGTCGTCGAACAGACGATACTGGTCCGCGTCGAACACCAGCCCCGACAGCTCTATCAGCATGTCGGGGTCTTCCATCGACAGGCCGTCTGCCGTCCCCTTCATCGTGTAGCTGCGCATCCCGGCGCTGAAATCGATGTCGGCCTTGAGGCCGCTGAAGCCGATGCGCAAGGCCTGGCCCGTGCCGTTGGGCACGGCAAGCTCGAAGGCGGGGCTGGTCATCGCCGAATGTCCGCCGCCGTCGAACTTCACCACGGTGCGCGCCACCAGCGGCGCCTTGCCGCCCAGCGACTCGCGCAGCGCAGCGCCGACCTCGCCTTCCAGCACGACTTCGCTGTCGAGCATGGCTGCGGCAAGCGTTTCGAAACCGGGCACGGGACCATGCTGGATGCGGCTGCTGATGGTCATGCGCAGCGGCTCGCCCGCCTGCACCGTGCCGTCCTCGGCCGCCACCGGCATCGCCATTTCAAAGCTCACCTTCTCGGTGCTGCTGAACACACCGCGTTCATAGGTCCGCTCGCTGACCTTCAGCGAAGGGTGCGACTTCATGTCCGCATAGTGCTCGTCCAGGACCGCCTGGATGCGTTGGCCGGAAAACCACGTGGCGGCGGGGTAGATCAGCGCGATCGCGACCAGCGCGGTCGCAATCTTGGTAGGACGGCTCATGCTGTGATTCTCCTTGTTCGATCGGGGCGATCTGCTTGGCGGCGGCGTCAATCGAGCGCTGCCACGAACGCTGGCGTAGCGTGCTGCACCGCAAAACGGCGCACAGTATATGCGAATGCATTAGGCGATAGCAGACGACGAAGCGCGGGCGCCAGAGACACGGGGCGCCGCCTCCGCGCCCCGCCTGGCACGTCAATCGACCGTCGTCGAGATGATCTCGTCGAAGAACACCGTCACGATGTCGGACGGATTGCCGGTGTTCCGTTGCACAAGCTGCTGGACATGGGTCGTGAGCGCGGATTGCAGCTGCAGCTTGCCTTCGGTCGTCTCGAGCGCGTGAACCGGGTGCGCCCCGCCGAGCGCCTGGATGCCGTCCTTGACCTCTGCGGCGATCCGGTCAACCAGCTCGCACGCGTCGCGCGTGGCGCACGCAACGGCGGGATTGATGCGCGTCATTCCACCTTCGGAACGGAACACGACCTGCCCAATGCGGGCATGGTGGCGTTCGGGCAGCACGCGGTCGCTATCCGCCGTGTTCGAGCCCAGCGTGGCGATGCCGTAGATGAGCAGCAGCAAGACCAGCACGAGACTGGCGACGACTGCGGTGAGGATCCTGTCCGACATCAGGCGCTTCCATGGCTTCAACGGACTCGCGATTGTGACATTGACAACGCCGTTCCGCGGCGTGAGCAATGTCACGCTCGGCGCATCACAGCCCGGTCAGGGCCCGCTGCGCGCAATCTCGCCCAGTTGCACGATCAGCATCGCCAGCCGGCGCCGCAGGGCGCTGCGCCGTTCGCCGTCCTCGAGTTCGCCAATCTCGGCGCGCAACTTCGCGATCTCCTTGCGCAGGCCGACCTCGGGCGGACTGAAGCCTGCATTGCGCAAGACCTTGTTCGCCATGCGCTGCTCGGGCGACACGAAGAGCTCGTCGTCGAGCACCAGGGGCTTGCCCGCGCCCGGCAGATTGTCGAACTCGCCGCGACGCAGCGCATCCGCGATGCGCTGTTCGGCCAGGATGTCGTAGATGGACGGCATGGCGCGGCCCGTCACGCCACCGACCAGTGCCGATCGGCGACGGCCCAGTCTTCCGGCGTGAGGGCGAACTTGTAGGCGAACCCACCCCAGGCCGCCCCACTGCGCAGCGCATCGACGAAGCCCGCGCGGTCGCTCACCCAGCTGCCGCCCACGACACGTACGCCGCGCGCGAACAAGGGATCGGGCAGGCAGCCCGCGCTCGGGCCGATGAGCGCGATGCGCGTCGCGTTGCGACAATGCGCCAGCATGCGATCAACCGAGTGATTGAGCAGGATGGTGCTGGTCGACAGCACCTTGTTGCAGCCTTCGAGCTCGGCCGCGTCGAGCGTGACGCGGTAGCCGTCGTACTGTCCGGCGTAGTCCGGGTTCAACTCCACCACCGTCAGTCGCGCACCCGCGGCGGTGACCTGCTTCAGCAGAGGGGAGAACAGCCCGACCATGCCGATGTGGTCACCAGCCTGCGGGGCGATGCCGCCGATCGAATCGGTGGCCCTCGGCGGCGCAAAGCCGATGCGGTCCATGACACTGCGCGACAGCGCGTTGGCCGCGGCGAAACCGAGCGTACGCCGCAGGTCGGTGGCACCGCCGACGAACTCGCGCGCAAGCTGCAGGGCATCCATGCCGGCCACGCCCGCCCGGTCGCCCGCAGCGCACAGCCGCGTGAGGGCGTCGTCGAGCAGCACGTAGGCGATGCCGAGCGCGCCGTCGTCGAGTTCCAGCGCGCAGAATTCGCCATTCTTCGACGCAGCCGCCTCGGGCGGCGGCAAGTGGAGCGCACGCACGCGCGGCACGGGGTGGCCGGCCGTGGCGCGTTCGAGTTCGGCGATGAGATCGGAAGCGAAGGTCATGGGCGAGATCCCGGACACGGTCTGTGGGTTGGCTTCAGGCAGGTGGTCACGACGCCGCGTCGCGACGCCGACCGGCGCGCACCGCCGCAGCAGCGGTTTCGGGCGACTGCGTGCGGGCGAGATTGTCCGGCGTGCGCAGCGCACCAGGAAAGTAGTCCGCCGTCAGCCTGCTCGAATGCACGGGCGAGCCGCCCCCCTCGCCCCCCTCGCCGTGGCAGCCTGCCTCGACCGCCGGGCCGAAGCGGCGCCATTCGCGCACCCAGAAGATCGCGTCGCTCAGCTCAAGCAGGCCGATGGTTTCGCGGTCGCCGATCAACACCCCCTGCACGCGGAGCCCCTGTTCACGGCGCACCTGCTGCAGACGCGCCGCCACCGCGGGGGTGGCGCCGAATTCACCGTCGGAGGCGATCAGCAGGTCGGCCAGTCGCCAGTCCTCTTCCTGCAGCCGCGCGAGGGCGTGCTCGATCGGGCCGCAGATGTCGGTGCCGCCGTGGAAGCCCTGACCGAGAAAGCGTGCAAGCTGCGCGACACCGGAGGGATCGAGCGCCAGCAACATCTCGACCACCTCGCCCTCACCGCCAAACGCGAAGACGCGACAGGGCCTGCGCTGCGCGTGGGCGGTGCGCACCGCCTCCAGCACCACGGCCTTGGCCACCGCCTCGGCGCCACCCTGCATCGAACCCGAGGTATCGACGCAGACCAGCATCGGTCCCATCGCAAGCCGCGGGGCCGGCGCCGGACGCGGCTGGGGGCGCGGCACCGGCAGAGGGTGGTGATGCCGCTCGCGCAGACGGTCGTCGTCTTCATAGCACAGCAGCGTACGTTCGGCGCGACGGGCATGCCAGACGAAGCGCAGGCGGGGATGGCCGAGCAACATGGCCTCTGCCGGCAGCATGCGCGCCAGACGATCGGAACGATGCACGCCGCGTGTCTCCCCCGGCATGTCGGGTACGCGCTGCGTATGCGCGTCGGCCTGCAGCGCCAGCGCCGGCATCATGACGCTTTGCCTGTGCTGGCTGTCGGTCGGCGCCGGATCGACCGGCTGAGCCCGCCCGAGGCTGCGAATGAGTCGTGCCAGCTCGGGCAATCTCTCGACGAGCCTGCGGATGCGCACCACGTCCTGCCACTCGCGGCTGCGCAGCAGGCCGCGCAAGGTATCCCAGCGCGTGTTCTTGAACAGGTCGCCCAGCTCACCGAAGGCCGCGACGAGCTCGTCGATCTCGCCGCACCGTTCGGCCCAGTCGGCATGGAAGGCCTCGACCGCGATGCGCGCCGCCGCGGCCTCGCCTGCACCGCGATCGCGGTAATCGACAATGAGGTCGAGATGGAACAGCAGGCTCTGCAACACCAGATCGGCGAGATCGGCATGCGCCTCGCAGTAGCGCGCCAGCTGCAGGTGGTCGAAGCAGGTCTTCAATGGTTCGCGTAGCACAGGCGCGGGCCAGTCCGCGTCGGACGACGGCCCCGGTGCAAGGCGATCAAGTGGATTCACGCCCTGCGCCAGCAGTCCGCGCCACGTCTGCAGGGCCAGCAAGCGGGGTTCCAGCCGCCCACCTGCGTGCGTCATGCCGCCGAGCCACAGGGCGCGCGGCAAGGCGTCGAGCACCGCCAGCCGGGCTTCGAGGGGCTCGAACAGGCAGGGCATGGGGCGCACCTCTTCCATCTGGCCTCGCCCTCAGTCGGCGAACGGTTCGTGCGCGACCGGCTCCGGTGCGCTTCCTGCCCCTTCCGCAAGACGGGGAAGCGACTCGAACCCGGCGCGGGCCTCGCTCGCGCGGACCTGGAGTGCATCGAGCGCAGCGGCCACACCTTCCAGCACCGTCTGCGCCTGCTCGGCGAAGCGCGGCGGCGCCCACAGGCTGCCGGCCCTCCAGTCCGCCAGCGCCGCGCGCTGGGCCGCCAGCTCACGCTGGTAGCGGGCGATGCGTTCAAGCAGTTCGTCGATCTGGCGCGTGCGTGCGCCGATGTGCAATGGGCCGTAGCGGCGCTGGCGCGAATAGCTCATGCGCAGCGCGCCCGCCCCGCCCTTGGCATCGCCAATCGCACCCGCAAGCGCCTCGGCCTGCTCCTGCGCCTGCCCGATCGCGGAGAAACGCAGCCGGCCGGCCTCGTCGTAGTCGAGGTCGTTGGCCGCACGCTCGGCGCTCAATTGGGCCTCGAACGCCTCGACGATGCGGGTCAATCGCGGTGGCGACCAGACCGCCCGCACGCCCAGGCGCGCCGCCAGCCACGCGGCGATCTCGCCCTGCTCGCCCGCATCGGCCGCCACGCAATACGGTGCCAAGGCAAGATCCCATGCCGAAACACTGTCGCGCCCCTCGCAGGCTGCCGCAGTGCGCAGCAACTGCCCGAGCTTGACCCAGCGCCGATCGGAGACGTAACTCCCCCGCTCTGCCTGCCAGGTCCGCAAGGCACCGAGGTGGCTCAGCACCTCGTCCGGCAAGGCGACCTGCAGCGCAGCCTGCGACAGGGCGGCACGCTCGGCAGCCGACAAGGCCGCAGGCATGGCGACGCCTGCCTCACCCACGGCGACCGAGGCCGCGTCGAGCATCAGACGCTCGAAGCCGCCCGCGCTCACCGGCCCCACGCTCAGGCGCACGAGGAAACGGTCGAAGAAGGCTTCCGCCACTTCGTCCTCGGGCACGGCGTTGGTGGCGCCGATGACACTCACCAACGGACAAAGCTGGCGACCTGCGCCGTTGTCGAACTCTCGCTCGTTGAGCAGCGTCAGCAGGGCGTTGAGGATGGCGCTGTTGGCCTTGAACACCTCGTCGATGAAAGCCACCGTGGCATCGGGCAGGAAACCCGCGGTGTGACGCTCATAGCGATCCTCCTCCAGCGCACGGATGGACAAGGGACCGAACAGCTCTTCCGGCACGGTGAAGCGCGTCAGCAGTCGCTCGAAATAGCGGGCGTCACGAAACGCCAGATGCACGCGGCGGGCGAGTACGCTCTTAGCCGTGCCCGGCGGACCGATCAGCAAGGTGTGCTCGCCGCTCAGTGCCGCAAGCAAGGCCAGTCGGAGCGGCAGTCGGCGCTCGACGAGCCCCGCTTCCAGCGCGACGAGAATCGGCGACAGCCGTGCCGGCCAGTCGTGGGCAAGTACGGCGGCCTGGGGCGCCATGGCGGGCTCAGTCCCGCGAGCCCGCCGCGGTGCCGAAGGCGTGCGCCTTGAGGGTGTCGAGATCGACGATACGCAGAGCCGACTCGTGCGTGGCCTCGAGCACGACCGGCGGCGCAACCCCCGCCTCCCATGCTTCCTTCCAGCGCAGCGCGCACAGGCACCAGCGGTCACCCGGTTTCAGGCCGGCAAAGCGGTACTCGGACCGAGGCGTCGACAAGTCGTTGCCGGCACTGCGCGAGAAAGCCAGAAACGCTTCACTAACCCGCACGCAGACGACGTGACGGCCGGCATCCTCCGGCCCCGTCTCGCAACATCCTGTCCGGTAGAACCCGGTTAGCGGGGCGTAACTGCAGGCCAGCAATGGCCCACCCAGAACGTTCTTCGATGTGTTCATGCAGACCCCCGAGGTCGCGTCACATTCCATCCAGCCCAGCGCGAGGCCAGGCATCAAGCCGACGCCAGCGCGCGGAACACAATTGTACCGCCACTCTGCCGGCTCGCCGAAGGCCCCTTGCGTATCACCGCGGTGCGGCGCAAGCACGCATCCAAGGGTCATGTGCGCTGGTCAGATCACCCATTTGTAAGAATAATTTGGCCCGGTCAAAATTGGGTTTGCCGCAATCGACCCAATGCTGTTATTTTCACTGTTTTACGCATTTCGTCGGATCACAAATGGCGCGCAACGCTGACTCCACACGCGAATTCATCAGCACCGCTCAGGCCGCCCGCCAGCTCGGACTTTCGCTCGGAGCGGTCCAGCAGATGGTCGAGAGCGGAACCTTGGCAGGCTGGAAGACGGCCGGCGGCCACCGCCGCATCCGTCAGGACTCGGTCGATGCGCTCCTCGCCCGCAGCCAGCATACGGGCAGCGCCCGTCCGCGCAACAACGGCGCCAAGCTCCGGGTGGTGGTGGTCGAAGACGACAGCCTGCTGCAGCAGGTGTACCGCGAAACCTTCGGCGAATGGACGATGGATATCGAGTTGTGCGTGTTCGATCACGGCCTCGACGCCCTCGTTGAAGTCGGCCGCGAACCGCCCGATCTGCTCATCGCAGACCTGCGCATGCCCGGCCTCGATGGCTTCGAGATGATCCGGCGCCTGCGCGAGAACCCGCTCGCCAGCGAAGTCGCCATCGTCGTGGTATCTGCCCTCAGCGCTGAAGAGATCGCGGCCGAAGGTGGCCTCCCCGAGGACGTCACCGCGTATCGCAAGCCCGTCCCCTTCCACGAACTCCACGGCTACATGCAAGCGCTGGTGGCGCAGCGCCGGCGCACCCGCACGACCGGCTGACGCCGGCCTCGGCCGGGGTCGATGCGCATGTTGCGGTGATGTGGCGCGCAGACTCGCCGACGGACCGAACGCCGAGTCAGGGCTACCGAACAGACGCCGACTCGAAAACCCACGCTGCAACCCTGGAACCGGACTCCGACCGTTCGGCGATGACGAAGGACAACCGGTTAGCGCTACACTCGCCGCATGTGGCGGGTCGGTCTTCACGGCCACGCAGCTTCGAATGTTCCGCCCGGCGAATCGACTGATGGATATCGACCAGAACCTGGCCTTCGTCACCGACGATAACGCAATCAACGTCAAGGTCGCGACTGCGCTCATGCAACGCCTCGGCTGGCGCATCGAGGCGTTCGAAGGCGCCGCCCCGATGCTCGACCGTCTCCAGTCGGTTCGACCTGCAGTGATCCTGCTGGACATCTCGATGCCGGACATCGGCGGCGAAGAGGCGTGCGCACGAATCCGGAGCAATCCGGAATGCAAGGATGTCCGTATCGTTGCCTACACGGCACATGCGATGAACGAGGACATCGACCGTTTTCTGGCCGACGGTTTCGATGCGGTACTGATCAAGCCCGTCACGGTCGCCGCCCTGACCCAAACCATCGGCAGCCCCGGGAGCCATTGAATGCCGGAAGGAAGCTACACGCACTTCGCCCCTCAGGCCCTGCTTCACGACCTGTTCGACAACGAGGCCGTCGTCGCCAGCGTGCTTGGCGCGTTCGCGGATTGGCATGATGGTGCGCAGGCCGACCTTCAGGCCGCGGCGTCAGCCGGCGATGCGCTGGCGCTGGCCCGGGTGACGCACACCGTGCGCGGTACGCTGGCCCAGCTCCACGCCAGCAACGCCGTCGAGATCGCGCAGCGCATCGAATCGCGCTGCAAGCAGGACGGTTCCGTCTATCGCCCGACCGAAGCGGATGTCGCCCCGCTAAAACATGAACTGAAGGCCGTGCTGGCCGAAGTCAAGACCTACTTGGCTGATTGAAGCACGCGCCTCTCGCCTCACATCTTTTTCTTCCTATGCCCGCCTCTTTCGGCTATACTGCCGGGCTTCGATGGACAGGTGGATGAGTGGTTTAAGTCGCACGCCTGGAAAGCGTGTTTGGGATAATATCCCAACGCGGGTTCGAATCCCGCCCTGTCCGCCACCGAACACCGGAAAGCCCTGATTCTTCAGGGCTTTTTCTTTTTCTAGCTGGCGTTCTGCATCAGGCTCTACGGGCCGACGAGGCAACGGCAGAGCACCCTCGTCGGGCGGAGTGCACGGGATCTCCAAAGCAAAACCTTCCAGACTTGATTGCAGTCAGTGCATTGACTGCGGCAAAGGCTTAGCCTTGGGCACTCCCCTTCTGCAGGGCTTCCCATGGTCAAGAAGTTCCCCCTCCACCCGAAGCACCCCGAGCGCATCTGCTGGGGTTGCGACAAGTACTGCGCAGCAGACGCCCTCGGGTGCGGCAACGGTTCTGGGCGCACCATGCACCCTGCGGAAATGCTTGGCGACGACTGGTACATGCATGGGGACTGGGGCCTCGACCTTCCCGAGGACACCCCCGACCCCAGCCGCGCCGCCGATCCGCAAGCAAACAGCTCGCGCTAGCGCGGTTTCGCTCAGCGCCGCGCGATCGGCGCTGGAAACCAGTACCGCGTGCGGTTGACGATCGCCACCAGCGACAGCATCACCGGCACTTCCACCAGCACGCCGACCACGGTTGCCAGCGCCGCGCCCGAGTTCAGCCCGAACAGCGAGATCGCCACCGCCACCGCCAGCTCGAAGAAGTTGGACGTACCGATCAGGCAGGCCGGCCCCGCCACGTTGTGCGGCAGCTTCATCGCCTTCGCGGCGACATAGGCGATCAGGAAGATGCCGTAGCTCTGCACCAGCAGCGGCAACGCGATCAGGCCGATCACCAGTGGTTGCGCCACGATCGTACGTGCCTGGAAACCGAACAGCAGCACCACGGTGGCGATCAGGCCGACGATGGACCAAGGCTTCAGCCGGCCGACGAATTCAGCGACTGCCTGTGCCGAACGGCGTTCGAGCACGTGCCGGGTCGCCATGCCGGCCACGAGCGGCAGCACCACGTAGAGCACCGTCGACAGCAGCAGCGTCTCCCACGGCACGGTGAGATCGGTGACACCGAGCAGGAAGGCGGCGATCGGGGCGAAGGCAAACACCATGATGAGGTCGTTCACCGACACCTGCACCAGGGTGTAGTTGGGATCGCCCTTCACCAGCTGGCTCCACACGAACACCATCGCGGTGCACGGCGCCACGCCGAGCAGGATCATGCCGGCGATGTACTCGCTGGCCGAAGCCGGATCGACCCAGGGCGCGAAAAGATGCTGGAAGAACAGCACCCCCAGCGCCGCCATCGTGAAGGGTTTGATCAGCCAATTGACCACCAGGGTCAGGAGCAGGCCCTGCGGCTTCTTGCCCACGTCCTTCACCGCATGCCAGTCGATCTGGATCATCATCGGGTAGATCATCACCCAGATGAACACGGCCACCACCAGATTGACCTGGGCGAACTCGAGACCGGCAACCGTCTGGAAGGCGCCCGGCGCGACCAAGCCCAGGCCCACCCCCCCAAGAATCCCCAGCCCCACCCACACGCTGAGGTAGCGTTCGAACAGCCCCATCTCAGCCCTCTGCCGGCGTCTGGCCGATGCGGTCGATCTCGTGCTGGATGGCGAGGCGGTCGAGCTTGGCCAGCGGCAGGCTCGTAAACAACCGCAGGCGGTTGAGGAGCTGATTCTGCGTCAGGCTGAAGGCGTCGCGGCGGCGCTGCTCGCTGCCTTCGACCTTCACCGGGTCCGCGACACCCCAGTGTGCGGTCAGCGGCTGACCCAGCCACACCGGGCAGACCTCGCCGGCAGTCTGGTCGCACACGGTGAAGACGAAGTCCATCTGCGGCGCGTCGGGGCGGGCGAACTCATCCCAGCTCTTGCTGCGCAGCGCGCTGACGTCATAGCCCTGTCCCTGCAGCACCTGCAGGGTCATCGGGTGCACCTCGCCCCGCGGCATGCTGCCCGCACTGTAGGCCTGGAACCGGCCCTTCCCGATCTGATTGAGGATGACCTCGGCGATGATGCTGCGCGCCGAGTTGGCCGAGCACAGGAAGAGCACGTTGTAGATCTTGTCGGACATGGGAGACTCCAGTAATCGTTATGAGCCCGGATCGGGCGGTCTTTCAGTTCAGCAGTTCAATCCCGAGGCACAGGCATCGACGCCGCACAGCGCGGGCGCCCCCGCGCAGCACTCCTCGGTGAGGTAGGCGACCAGTTCGCGCATCAGCGCCATGTTGGCGCGGTAGCGCTGGAAGCGGCCTTCCTGCTCGGCCGACACCAGGCCCGCATGGGTCAGCGTCTTCAGATGGAAGGACAGGTTGGTGGGCGGGACATCGAGCGCGGCCGACAGCTCGCCCGCCACCATGCCCTCGGGCCCGACGCGGACCAGCAGGCGAAAGACGTCCAGCCGGATGCCCGAGGACAGGGCCTCGAAGATCGGCAGCGCAGTGTTCTTTTCCATATTCGTTCTCCAGATTGCTCAGGACTCCACCCGGGCGGCATCGTGACGTGCCAGCGGCAGGGCCAGCGTCGTCAGCCAGCAGATCAGCAGCATCACGGCTGAACCGATCAGCGCATACAGCAGCCCGCCCCACTGGTACAGCAGGCCCGACAGCAGCGTGCCGATGAAGCGGCCGAGCGCGTTGGCGGCGTAGTAGAAGCCGACATCCTCGGCCGCCTTCTCCGAGCCTGCATAGGCGAGCACCAGGTAGGAATGCACCGAGGAGTTGACCGCAAAGGCAAAGCCGAACAGCCCTAGCCCGCCGACCACCACCCATTCCAGATTCGGCGCCTGCAGCCACACCGCCGCCGCCAACGCCGCCGCAATCAAGGCCAGCAGCGCCGACCACAGCCGCGCCGCCGGCACCTCATGGCTGAGGCCGTCGGCACTGCGGCGCACGATCTGCGGCGCCAGCGCCTGCACCACGCCGTAGGCGATGGTCCACGCGGCGAGGAAGGTCCCGACCATCGTGAAGGTCCAGCCTGCCGAGTACAGGAACACCGGCACGCCGACCACGAACCACACGTCGCGCGCACCGAACAGCACCACCCGCGCGGCGGCCAGGGCGTTGATGCCGGGGTTCTTGGCAAACAGTTCGCGCACCGACCTCGAGGCCTTCTTTCTGCCCATCATCGGCGGCAGCGACAGCAGCACCCCCGCGAGCACCAGCGCCAACAGCCCCGCCATCGCCCACAGCGCGCCGCGAAAGCCCAGGGTCTCCAGCAGCAGGCCGCCAAGGAAGAAGCCGATGCCCTTCATCGCATTCTTGCTGCCGGTGAACCACGCTACCCACTTGAAGAGTTGCCCCGGGCTTCCCCCTTGGGCCTCGGCCTTCGCCTCCGCCTGGGTGATCTTGATCGCCGACTTGCTCGCGGTCTTGGTCAGGTCCTTGGCCACGCCGCAGATGCCCTGCGCCACCACCACCCAGGCCACCGCCATCGCCGCCGTCCAGCCCGGATCGAGCACCGACAGCAGCACGAAGCCGACAATCTGCGTCACCAAGCCCACCGCCAGCATGCGCGCGATGCCGTAGTGCGTCGCCAGCCAGCCGCCCACCAGGTTCGCCAGTACACCTGCCGCCTCGTAGAGCAGAAACAGGAAGGCGAGTGTGAAGGGCGAGTAGCCGAGCCGATAGAAATGCAGCAGCACCAGCATGCGCAGCGCGCCGTCGGTGAGCGTGAAGCCCCAGTAGGCGGCGGTGACGATGGCGTAGTTGCGCGCGGCGTGTTGCATGGTTTTCAGATGCCCACGGCGTCCATGTGGCAGGCGAGGTCGACCATGCGGCAGGCGTAGCCCATCTCGTTGTCGTACCAGGCGTAAACCTTGAGCAACGTGCCGTCGGTGACCATGGTGGAGAGCGCGTCGACGATCGAACTGCGCGTATCGCGCGCGTAATCGACGCTCACCAGCGGGCGCTCCTCGTAGCCGAGGATGCCGGCGAGCGGACCTTCGGCCGCGGCCTTGAACAGCGCATTCACCTCCTCCACCGTGGTCTCGCGCTGCAACTCGAACACGCAGTCGGTGAGCGAGGCGTTCAACACCGGCGCGCGCACCGCATGGCCGTTGAGCTTGCCCTTCAACTCCGGGTAGATCAGCGCAATCGCGGTGGCGCTGCCGGTGGTGGTGGGCGCCAGGCTCATCAGCGAACTGCGCGCGCGGCGCAGATCCTTGTGCGGTGCGTCGACCACCAGGTTGGTGTTGGTGGGGTCGTGGATGGTAGTGATCTGGCCGCGGCGGATGCCGAGGTTCTCATGCACCACCTTCACCACCGGCGCGAGGCAGTTGGTCGTGCACGAGGCCGCCGTGACGATGCGGTCGCGCGTCGGATCGTAGCGCTCGTGGTTGATGCCGACCACGATGTTGAGCACGCCGCCGGTCTTGACCGGGGCGGCCACGATCACGCGCTTGGCGCCGCGATCGAGATGCCCCTGCAGGGTCTCGGGGGTCAGGAACTTGCCGGTGCATTCCAGCACCACGTCCACGCCCAGTTCGCCCCAGGGGATCTCCGCGGCGGTCGCATGCGACGAGAACGACAGCGTACGATCGTCGATGCGGATCGCGTCCTCGCCCTCGGCGCGGAGGTCGGCGCGCCACTTGCCCTGCACGCTGTCGAAGGCCAGCAGGTGGGCGGTCGCCGCCGCTCCGCCCTTCAGTTCGTTGAGATGCACGACTTCCAGGCGGTTGCCGGCGCGCGGATCGTCCGCCTGCCGCTCCGCCGCGCCCATCGCCGCACGCAGTGCCAGCCGCCCGATGCGGCCCATGCCATTGATGCCCACTTTCATGTACGGTCTCCGTTCAACAACGTTTTAATATTAGTTGAATTATTGCCGCGAATTATGACCGTTTCTTTGCAGGCAGCCTGAGCGCGGACATAAAGACCGCGCTGACACGCCACGCCCCGCCGCTGCCTATTTGTGAGGCATCAGCGTCGTTCCCAGGACGGCCGCGCCCTGCCGGCACTTATCCACAAGTCGCCCCACAAGCCTGTCCCCACCGGCTGGGGAAAACCTCCCATGCCGCTTGCGCCTCGACATCGTGATTCCGCCAGGCTTGCACGAACGCAATAACTGTATAAAATTTCAGCCTCTCGGAAAGCACCCCGGATAGCCTCACGTGAGCCAACTCAGTCTTGCCCTCCCAGACGCAGTCATGCCCGCACCCACGGCCCGGCCCGCACGGACTCGCGCAGCGTCCAGGCTTGCCGCCCCGCCTGCGACGTCCCCACAGCCGCGCCTGATCGCGCACGACGCCATCGACTCCACCCCGACTCCAGCCCCAGGCCCCATGCAGCACACAGACCTCCCCGCCCCCACTGATTCAACCGATGCCGCACAGGACAGTTCCAACACCGCGATTCGCGAAGACCGGTTGTGGCACGACAACGGCTGGACCGCACGCGTCGTCAAGAACGAGGATGACGACGGCTGGGCCGTCGAGATGTTCAAGGACGGCGAGCCCGAACCCGCCCTCGTCGGCCCCTGGACCATGGGACGGGACAAGAAGAACCCCAAGCCGCTCGACCAGTCCGCTTTCAACACCTTGGTCAAGACGGCGACCGAGGTGCTGCAGCGCCACGCGCAACAGGCACACGCAGCCCTGCACAAGCGCCTGACGGTGTTCGCGCTCGAACGCCAGTGGGAAATCCGGCTCGACATCACGCCCGACGAATACGAGCCCTTTGCCACGCTCAGCGCCATCGACGACGAAGGCGAGGAAGTGGCGCAGGAGCGCGTTCGGCCGGACTTCCGGCTCACCAATGCCGAGGCTGTCAGGTGGATCGCGGGCGGCTTTCCGCGCCTGGGTCGCGACGAGGACTGACAAGTCGAAGGCCGTTGCACGCAAGCACGCTGACTGCGGCCTCGCTCGGCAATGCCGGACCCGCGCCGCATCGCGACGCGCTGGAAACGGACGGATTCGGCGAGGCATAACGGCTTGAGGCGCACGCTGGCTGCGCGTGCCCGGGGCGGAAGCGCTTTCCCCTCGGGCCGGGCTTGGGCACGGTGCGGTCAGCGTATCATTGGGCGCTTACCGTCCCGCCTCTTCCTCCATGGCCGCTCCTTCCACCGCCTCCGATGGCATCGCCCCGGTACGGACGCTCGCTCCGCTCCTGCTGCTGTTCGGACTGATGCTGCCGGTGACCGGGATGGTGCCGGTGCTGTCGGAGTTCACCGCGCAGCGCTTCGCCGGCCTGAGCCAGTTCGCCAGCCACTTCTTCATGTCCATCAACATGATCGGTGCGCTGCTGGGCGCACCGGTCGCCGGTCTGCTGTCCGACCGCCTAGGCCGGCGCAAGGCGCTCGCCGTCGCTGCGCTGGCCCTGAACGGCCTGACGCTGCTCGGCATCGCTCTCGCCTATCGCCACATCGACAGCTACGCCCTGCTGCTGTCCCTGCGCCTCATCGAAGGCTTCGCCCACATGTCCGCGCTGTCGCTGCTGATGGCGCTGGGCGCCGACCACGTCGGGCGCGGCGGGCTGGGCGGACGCATGGGTGCGATCGGCGCAGCGATCAGCCTCGGCGTGGCCACTGGCGCACCGCTGGGCGGCGTGATCGGCGGCATCGACCCGGCGTGGGTGCCGCTGGGTGGCGGCCTGCTGTCGGTGGCACTGGCCGGCCTCGGCGCCATCGCCTTGCAGGACAGCGGCGGCGCCCGCCCCCGCCTCGCGATCGGCGAGATCCTCGCCACGCTGCGCACCCGCCGGGCCCTGGCGATCCCGCTCGCCTTCTCGTTTGCCGACCGGCTCACGGTCGGCTTCATCGTGTCGACGCTGTCACTCTATCTCGGGCTCACCCTCGGCTTCGATGCACGCGCCATCGGCGGTGCGATGGCGGCCTTCCTGATTCCGTTCTCGCTGCTGACCTGGCCAGCCGGCCACCTGTCGCGCCACTGGGATCCGCTGCTGATGATGGTCGCGGGCAGCGTGCTGTACGGCGTCTTTCTCGGCGCGCTGGTCTTCGTGCCGCCGGACTGGGTGGTCGGCACGATGGCCGCCGGCGGCGTCATCGCCGCGCTGATGTACGCGCCCTCGCTGGTGCTGGCGGCGCATTACGGTGGCGAGGACTGCCGCGCCAGCGCATTGGCCGCGTTCAACATGGCGGGGTCACTCGGCTTCGCTGCCGGACCGCTCATCAGCAGTCTGCTGCTGGCGTTCTACGGCCAATTCTCCGCCAACCCCAATGCCCCGGTGTTCATCACCATCGGCGCCATCGAGGTCGTCCTGGCGCTGGCGGTCCTCTTCATCGCGCGCCGCGGCAGGCTGCGGGCCCACCCTGCCCTGGAATCCCGATGAAGCTTTCCCGCCTCTGGCAACCCCGCAATCCGGCCTTCTGGATGATGGTGGTGCTCAATGTGATGTCGTCGGTTCTGGCCTGGATCCTGCGCACCTACCCCCTCGTGCCGCTGGCGATGATCGTGGTGGCGGGCTTTGCGCTGGTCAATGCCTGGCTCGGCATCCGCCTTGCCGTCGGGCTGATGCGCGAGCCCCCGGCAGCGCGCGATCAGACGTCGGGAGTGAGATAGAGGCGCTCGAGTTCGAGCACGGACTTCGCCGCAGTCGCGGGCTCCGCCGGCTGCGCGGCGGGCACGGGAACGCCAGGCTCGTCCGGGCGCGCCTGCGGCACGGCCTGCGCGCCCCACTGCAACACCTCGATCCGGCCGTCGTAGTGCTCCACAACGGCACTGCAGGTGTCGACCCAATCGCCGCAGTTCAGGTAACGCACGTTGCCGATGCGGCGGTCGGCCGCCCAGTGGATGTGACCACAGATCACGCCATCGACCCCGCGCTGCTGGGCCGCGTGTGCGACCGCATCCTCGAAGTCGAAGATGAAGCTGACCGCGCGCTTCACCTTCTGTTTCGCGTAGCCCGCCAGCGACCAGTAGCCAGGGATGCGCAACAGGCGGCGCACGCGCGACAGCATCAGGTTCAGCCGCACCAGCGCGTTGTAGGCCACGTCGCCCAGCACGGCCACCCAGCGGTGGTGGCGCGTGACCTGGTCGTACTCGTCGCCGTGGATCAGCCAGTAGCGGCGGCCGTCGATGGTCTCGTGAATCCACTCGCTCTCGACGCGGATGTCGCCGAACGCGATGCCGGTGTACTCGCGCAGCGTCTCGTCGTGATTGCCCGGGATGAAGAACACCTTGTCGCCATGCCGTGCACGCCGCAGCACCTTCTGCACCACCGTGTTGTGGGCGGGCGCCCACTGCACGCTGCGACTCATCGACCAGAAATCGATGATGTCGCCCAGCAGGTAGAGGTACTCCGACTCGTACTCCTTCAGGAAGGCATGCAGGCGGTCGGCCTGGCTCGCCCGTGTGCCCAGATGGACATCGGAGATGAAGATCGCTCGAACGGCCGGCATCAGCTTTCCGCCTCCTGCGTACGCAACACGGTCCTGCCATCGCGGGCACCGACGCCACCGCGCCAGACGCGCACCAGCGCTTCGGCAAAATGGTCGTTCACCCGCTCCCAGTCGATACCCTCCGCGCTGCGCCGCGCCTCGCGGCCGATCTCGATGCGCAGTTCATCCGCACAGGCCAGTTGCACCGCACGTTCGATGAAGCCGTCCTCGTCACCGCAACGCAGCACGGCGCCGTTGTGCAGGTCGTGGATCACCTCGGCCGCCGCCGCGTAGTCGTAGGCAACGGTGCATAGCCCGCTCGCCATGCCCTCCAGCGTGACGTTGCCGAAGGTCTCGGTGAGGCTGGGGAAAAGGAAGAGGTCGGCCGACGCATAGTGCGCCGCCAGATCCTCGCCATGGCGCATGCCGGCGAGCACCGCCTGCGGACAGTCGCGCGCGAGCGCCTCGCGCATCGGGCCGTCGCCGACCACCACCATGCGCGCATCGGGCCGCTGCTGGCGGATCGCCGCGAACGCGCGCAGGGTCAGGCCCAGGTTCTTTTCGGGCGCGAGGCGGCCGACGCTGACCACGACCAGTCCGCCGGGCGCCACGCCCCACTGCGCGCGCAGTTCGTCGCTGCGGCGGGCGGGCGAATACAGCGTCGTATCCACCCCGCGCGAGATCACCTCGACCCGCTCGTAACCCTGACCGGCGAGGGCGTGGGCCAGTTCGCCGGTCGGTACGAAGGTGGCGGCAGTGCGGTTGTGGAAGCGGCGCAGATAGGCCGCAACGGGCTGGCGCAGCCAACCCACGCCGTAGTGCGCACTGTAGTGGTCGAAGTTGGTGTGGAAATCGGAGGTCACCGGCAGCCGAAGCTTGGCGGCGGCAGAGACCGCGGTCCAGCCGAGCGGCCCCTCGGTGGCGACGTGCACCAGATCGGGCCGCTGCCGCGTCCAGGTTCGCACCAGCCGCGACTTGGCCGGCAGGCCGAGCTTGAGGCCGTCGTAGCGCGGCAGCTTCAGCCCGCGCGACAGCACCTCCTCCAGCGCGCCACCCCGCAGTGCCACGTCGCCAGGCGTCTGCTTCGGCCGCACCAGCTGCACGCTGTGGCCGCGCTTGATCAGGCCATCGACCATGCGCTTGAGCGTCATTGCCACGCCGTTGACTTCCGGCGGCCAGGTCTCGGTCACCAGGGCGATGCGCAGCCGCGGATCATGACAGAGCTCTTCGGTCGTGAAATCGATCGCTTTCATGCGCCGCAGCATAGGCGGCGAAAAAGACCGCGGCGTTACGCCGGCGTGTCTGCTGCGTGACAGGGACCAGCCGCGCCAGCGACCAGCGCGTCAGCGAGGCGCGGCGTTCAAGGCGGCCAGCACCGCCGCATCACGATCGTAGATGTCGGGGCGAAACTGGAAGCGTCCTTCCTCGTCCAGGCCGGCAGTCGCATAGTGGAGCAGCACCGGGATCTCGCGCGCCACCGGCACGCTGCGGGTCTTGCCGCCCGCCAGCGCCGCCTCCAGCGCCTCGGGGGTCCAGCGCGCGGCATCGTCGAGCAGGATCAGCGCCAGCTCCTGCGGCTTCTCCAGTCGCACGCAGCCTGAACTCAATGCGCGCATGTCGCGCCGGAACAGCGAACGCGCGTTGGTGTCGTGCAGGTAGATCGAGTAGGGATTGGCGAGCGAAAACTTGATCCGCCCGAGCGATCCGTCTGCGCCCGACGCCTGCACGATCATGTAGGGAAAACCACTGCGCCTCGCGTTCTGCCAGTCGATCAGTGCCGGATCGACCGCCTGGCCGGAACGGTCGACGACGCGCATGCGATGATCGGTGAGGTACTCCGGGTTGCGCACCACGCCCGGGATCACGTCTTCGCGCAGGATCGTCGGCGGAACCACCCACTTCGGGTTGAAGACGAGGTGCTGAACGCTGTCGAGCAAGGCCGGCGTCGCCCGCGCGGATTTGCCGACGATCACACGCGACGACCATGCAGGCAGCCCGCCGAGCCAGAGATGAGCATGGTATGCGGTGATGTCCACCAGCAGGTGATCGCCTTGCATGTCCTGCGCCACCCAGCGCAGGCGCTCGAGGTTGACGCGGATCTGGTCGACACGTTGCGCGGGGCCGATGTTGAGCGCATCGACCGTCTGCCGCCCGATGGCTGCGTCCGGCGCCAGACCGGCACGCTGCTGGAAGCGCATCACGGCTCGGGCCAGCGCGTCGTCGTAGCGCGCCGGATCGTCGCTGCCGACCAACCCGTCATCACCCTCGCCCTCGCCCTCGGCCGCCAGCCGGGCTCGCACCGCGGGCACGCGCGCGCTGCGCTCGCCCGGCCGCAGGGTTGCGCCGCCGGGCACCTTTGGCCAGTCGCCCAAGGCCGCCAGCGCGCGATACTGCTGCAGCGCTGCGCGCAGTTCGCGATAGAGCGGCAGATCGGGCGCCTGGGCTTCCACGGCCGCCTGCAGCGACGGTCCATCGACGACGCCAGAGAGCCGCAGGGCGCGCTCGAAGGCCTGCTCCGGCACCGAGAAGTTCCACATGCGGTAGAGGCCGCGCGGATCGACCCTGCCGAAGCGAATCTGCTGCACCAGACGGGCCAGCGTGCCCGTCAGGCGCAGCTCCCGCTCGACCTGCCGCTCGGGCGGGAGTGCCGCCACGGACAGGGACGCCTCGGCGCGCAGGCCATCGGCCTCGAACTCCGAAGGATCCAGCCCATGGTCGCGCAGGGCTTCGACCGCCGCGATCAGTTCGTGGATGCGCTCGGGCCGATTCCAGACAGGCTGAAAACCCCGTTGCCGATAGAAGATCTGGACGGTCTCGTCGACGTCGTAGGCGCCGGCCAGCAGGCCCGCCTCGATCAGCGCAGGCAGCGCTGCGGCCGGCTGCCCGGCGGCGGCGCCGTCCGCCGCCGCGACGCCCACGGCCAGAGTTGTCTGCGGCGCTCCGATCACTGCCACCGTCAAAAGGGTCGCGACCGTTACAACTGATTTGCGCAAACCAATCCCGAGTTCGGTTAGCATGCCGCCTTCAAGTGCTTGTACGGACTGAAGATTATTCATGTTCTCACGTTCCCGCCACCACACCGTCCCGCATCGCCGTCTGTTCCTGAAAGGCCTCGCCTCGCTACCGCTGGCCCTTCCCTTTGCTTCTGCAGAGGCGGGCGACATGCTCCACCTGTCCTTTCGACACACCCACACCGACGAACATCTCAGCACCGCGTTCCGCAACCGCCGCGGCTACATCGAGCCGGCGATCAAGCGCATGAACTGGCTGCTCCGCGACTTTCGGACCGGCGAAGTGGCCCGCATGGATCCCCGACTGTACGACATCCTCCACGCACTCAGCGTGAGCTGCGGCGGGGAGACCTTCGAAATCATCTCCGGCTACCGTTCCCCCAAGACGAACGCGATGCTGCGCAAGACGGGGGGCGGCGGCGTCGCCAAGCGCAGCCAGCACATGGACGGCAAGGCCATCGACATCCGCCTGGTCGGTTGCGACACCGCCCGCGTGCGCGATGCGGCCATCGCCCTCGGTGCCGGCGGGGTCGGTTACTACCCTGACTCCGACTTCGTCCATATCGATACCGGCCCGGTGCGCCACTGGGGTCCCAAATCGGCTTGAGTGCGACTTGAGTGCGGACCGGGCGCTTCCCGGCGCGGGTTCTGCGCCAGGCCATTTCGAAAGTTCGACCGGGCGCGCTGCGCCCGGTTTCATTTCCGGATCACCTCACCCGAACAGCACCAGCCCCCAGACCACGCCGACATTGAGCAGCGCGATCAGCACGGCCGCGCTGCCGATATCCTTGGCGCGCTTCGCCAGGCGGTGGCTTTCGAGCGAGATGCGGTCGACAGTGGCCTCGATGGCCGAGTTGATCAGTTCGACGATCAGCACCAGCATCACGCTGCCGATCATCAGCCCCTTCGACACCGCCCCGTCTCCAAGCCACAGCGCCAGCGGGATCAGGAGCAGCGCCAGCCAGACCTCCTGGCGAAAGGCGTCCTCGTGGCGGTAGGCCGCGCGCAGTCCGTCGAGCGAATAGTGAAAGGCGTTCCAGACGCGGCGCAGGCCGGTCTTGCCCTTGAATGGACTCTCCATCCAGCTTCTTCCAAAACGTCGCAAAGGCGGGATGATTGCACACATCCTGCGTCATTCCGGTTGCAGTCCTGCACGCGGATGCGCACGCTGGACGCCGCGGGCGAAACGTAATAGCGTGCCGCACCCAGCAACACTGCGCTGCCGGCTGCGCAAACCGGCCTTCTTCCTCCACACCCATGACACGCAAGATCGGGCGATTCGACATTCGACGCGAACTCGGGCGCGGCGCCCAGAGCATCGTCTACCTGGCCTGGGACCCCCAGCTCGAGCGCGAGGTGGCGGTGAAGACCTTGCATTTCAGCGCGGCCGAGCGGCGTGACAACGCCGCATTGCTGGCCGAGGCGCGCGCCGTCAGCCGCCTGCGCCATCCGGGCATCGTCCCGGTGTTCGAGGCGGGCGAGGAAGCCGGCGACGTCTACCTGGTGTTCGAGTACGTGCCGGGCGACAACCTCGGCACGCATCTCCAGCAGCGCGGCCCCCTGCCCGCGGCCGATGCCGCGCGGCTGTGCATCGACATCCTCACCGCACTGTCGACGGCCCACGCCGAAGGCATCGTCCATCGCGACCTCAAGCCCAGCAACGTGCTGATCGACGTCGACGGCAAGCCGCGGGTCATGGACTTCGGCATCGCGCAACGCCTGGACGCCGACACCGCCGGCACCACGCTGTCGGGCACGCCCGGCTACATGGCGCCCGAGTACATCCGCAGCCGCCAGGTCGCGCCGTCCAACGACGTGTTCGCTGCCGGCGTGATGCTGGTGGAGATGATCAGCGGACGCCGCGTGATGCGTGAACGCGACCCGCAGCGCGCCCTGCAGCTCGCCGCCACCGTGCCGGTAACGCTGCCGAAGGACGCGCCGGACGTCGACGAGGCGCTTGCGGCCATCGCCCTGCGCGCCGCGGCGCTCGACCCTGCGGCCCGCTTCCAGAGCGCCGAGGACTTCCGCGTCGCCCTCGACGCGTGGCTCAATCCCCAGGAAGCACCAAGCGCACCGGCGGGCTCCGGCGCGGTCGATTTCCTGCTGCGCCGCATGCGCCACCGCGGCGACTTCCCCGCACTCTCCGAATCGGTCGCGGCGATCAACCGCATCGCCTCGAGCGAGGCCGAGAACATCGACACCCTGTCCAACCTGGTGCTGCGCGACTTCTCGCTGACGAACAAGCTGCTGCGGCTGGTGAACTCGGTGCATTACCGCCCGGCGAGCGGACGCATCAGCACGGTGTCGCGCGCCCTGGTCGTGCTCGGCTTCGACACCGTCCGCAACATCGCCATCACGGTGCTGCTGTTCGAGCACCTGCAGAACAAGTCGCATGCGGCGCTGCTGCGCGAGGAGTTCCTGCGAGCCTGCCTGGCGGGGCTGTTCGCGCGCGACCTCGCCAAGCACATGAAGACCCGCGAGCTCGAGCAGGCCTACATCTGTTCGATCTTCCACAGCCTCGGGCGTCTGCTGTGCCAGTACTACTTTCCGGAAGAGTCCGAGGACATCCGCCGCGTGATGACGCAGCACGACTACCGCGAGGATGTGGCCGCCCAGCGCGTGCTGGGCGTGAGCTTCGAGGACCTGGGCATCGGCCTCGCACGCAGCTGGGGCTTTCCGCAGGTGATTCTCGAGAGCATGCGCAAGCTGCCCGCGGGCGCGGTGCGCCGGCCGGCGACCCAGGAAGACCGGCTGCGCGCCTTGTCGGCGGTTGCCAACGAATACTGCGACGCGGTCGCGCACCTCGCCCCGGCCGAACGCGACAAGGCGATGAAAGCCATCGCGGGTCGCTTTGCCGATGCGGTGCCGGTCGAGCTGAAGGCGGTGCGCGAGCTCATGCAGGCCGCGGTGCAGGAGATCGAGAACTTCGCCCAGATCATCAAGATCAACCTGCGCCAGACCCGCATCGGCCGCAATCTCGCAAGTTTCGACAGCGAGGAGACCCTGATCCACCCGCACGCGACCACCGAGACGCAGATGCCTTCGGAGGCGGTGCTCGAACAGAAGTCGGTGGCCGAAGCGGCGCTGGCCGGCGAGAAACCGGCCGACCCGCAGGCCGTGCTCAGCTCGGGCATCCAGGACATCAGCAATACGCTGGTCGAGGACTTCAAGCTCAACGACGTGCTGCGCATCATCCTCGAGACGATGTACCGCGCGATGGGCTTCAAGCGCGTGCTGCTGTGCGTGCGCGATGCGCGCAGCAACGAGATGACCGGCCGCTTCGGCTTCGGCCCCGGCGCGACCGAACTCGCCCGTCACCTGCGCTTCAGCCTGTCGGCCCACCCGGACAACGTCTTCAACGTCGCCACGGCGAAGGGGGTGGACATCCTGATCGAGGACATCGACGAGGCGAAGATCGCCGCGCGCATCCCCGCCTGGTACCGGAGAAACGTGCCCTCGCGCACCTTCGTGCTGTTCCCGCTGATGATCAAGGGCCGGCCGGTGGGAATGATCTACGCCGACAAGGACAATGCCGGCGAGATCGAGATCAGCGAGCAGGAGCTGGCCCTGCTGCGTACCCTGCGCAACCAGGCGGTGATGGCAATCAAGCAGGCCGGCTGACGAGCGGCGGACCTGGCTTCACGCCGGCTCAGGCCGGGTCGATCCGCAACACGCGCCCGCCGCTCTCGTCCAGCAGCCACAGCCGGCCGTCCGGCCCCTCGTGCACGTCGCGCACGCGGTGGCCCAGTTCGATGCGCTCCTCGTGCACCACCCTGTCGCCGTCGAGCACCAGGCGCGCGATCAACTGGAACTTGAGCGCGCCAACGAAAAGATTCCCCTTCCACTGCGGAAACACATCGCCGGTGTAGAAGCTCATGCCCGAGGGCGCGATCGACGGCGTCCATTGCGTCACCGGCGGCTCCACGTCCGGCCGTGTCGTGCCCTCGCCGATCTTCGTGCCGATCACGTATTCGCGCCCGTAGGTGATGTCCGGCCAGCCGTAGTTGCGCCCGGGCAGGACGCGGTTGAGCTCGTCGCCGCCCTGGGGGCCGTGCTCGTGCGCCCACAGCTCGCCGGTCACCGGATGCAGCGCGGCGCCCTGCACGTTGCGGTGGCCGTAGGACCACACCTCGGGCCGCGCGCCCTCCCGCTCCACAAAGGGGTTGTCGGCCGGTACGCTGCCATCGGGCCGGATGCGGACGACCTTGCCGATGTGGCTGTCCAGCGCCTGCACACGGTCGCGCGAATGGAAGCGGTCGCCCAGCGTCACGAAGAGGTTGCCCGCGCGGTCGAACACCAGACGCGAGCCCCAGTGGTGGCTGCCCGAGGGGTCTTCGTTCTGCGCGAAGATGACCTTGACGTCCTCCAGCCTCAGCCGCTCGAGGTCCAGCCGTGCCCGCGCCACTGCGGTACGGGCACCGCCCGCGGTCGGTTCGGCGAACGAAAACACGATCGTCCGGTCAGTGCCGAAGTCCGGACTGAGCGCCACGTCGAGCAAACCGCCTTGTCCGCGGGCATGCACCGGTGGCACACCGGCAATGGGTGCGGACAGCGACCCGTCGCGTGCGACGAGCCGCATGCGCCCTGGCCGCTCGGTCACGAGCAGCCGGCCATCCGGCAGGAAGGCCAGCGCCCAGGGCGTATCGAGCCCGTGCGCAACTTCGGTCACACGCAGGGGCCCCGTTTCCGACTGAAGCACCCGGTCCGTCGCCCAGCCCGCCACGGACAGACTCAGGCCGAACACCAGCCCCGCCGACAGGACAATCCTGTGAATGATCTTCATCATGCGCTCCTCCCTGTTAGCGGCGCTTTTCGCCGGCCTCGGCCCCGCCCGCGGCCCACGCACCCCGAACCGCCTGGCGTTCGGGAACGATTCTAGGACTCTTCATGACCTCATCCGTTCGCACCCTGATTCGAATCGCCTTCGTGCTCGCGCTGGTCGCCGTATTCTGGCTCGCCCTGATGCCCGCGCCGGATGTGGCCAGGCTCGTGTCGTGGCAGGACAAGATCGAGCATGCCGTCCTGTTCGCCGCGCTGGCGCTGTTCGCGCTGTTGGCGTGGCCGACGAGACCGGTCGCCATCGCCCTCGGCCTCCTGCTGTACGGCGCAGCGATGGAGCTGGCCCAGTCCCAGACCGGGCACCGTTTCGGCGACCCCTGGGACTGGCTCGCCGATGCGGTCGGGCTGCTCGTGCTGCTGCCGGCCTGGCTGCGCAGCCAGCGGCGCTGAGACACGGTCCGCTCGTCAAGAACCGGGCCTATTGCTATCATCGCGCCCTTTCCAATCAAGCGCTTGCGACAGACACGCGCCCGAGCCGCCCCCATGAGCCATCCCCGTCACACCCTCGAGCTCCTCGCCCCGGCCAAGACCGCCGACTTCGGCATCGAGGCCATCAACCACGGCGCGGATGCGGTGTACATCGGCGGCCCGGCCTTCGGCGCACGCTCTTCGGCGGACAACACGGTGGAAGACATCGCCCGCCTGGTGCAGCACGCTCACCGTTACCACGCCGAGGTCTTCGTCGCCACCAACACCATCCTGTTCGATGCCGAACTGGAACCGGCGCACAAGCTCATCTGGCAGCTCTACGATGCGGGCGTCGACGCGCTGATCGTGCAGGACATGGGCCTGCTCGAGCTCGACCTGCCGCCAATCCAGCTCCATGCCAGCACGCAGACCGACATCCGCGACGCCAGCAAGGCGCGCTTCCTGCAGGACGTGGGCTTCTCGCAGATCGTGCTGGCGCGCGAACTGTCGCTCAATGACGTGAAGAAGATCGCCGCGGCCACCACCTGCCAACTTGAGTACTTCGTGCACGGCGCACTGTGCGTGGCGTTTTCCGGCCAGTGCTACATCAGCCACGCCCACACCGGGCGCAGCGCCAACCGCGGCGAATGCTCGCAGGCCTGCCGCCTGCCCTACGACCTCAAGGATAAGGACGGCAACACCATCGCCAGCCAGCAGCACATGCTGTCGATGAAGGACAACAACCAGAGCGCCAACCTGCGCGCGCTGGCCGCGGCCGGCATCAGCTCGTTCAAGATCGAGGGCCGCTACAAGGACCTCTCCTACGTCAAGAACATCACCGCGCACTACCGCACACTGCTCGACGAGATCATCGAGCACCCGGACGCCGACGGCCCGGCGTATCGCCGCGCCTCGAGCGGTCGCACCACCTTCCTGTTCACCCCACAGGCGGACAAGACCTTCAACCGCGGCTACACCGACTACTTCGCCAACGATCGCCAGCACGGCATCGAGGCCTTCGAGTCGCCCAAGTTCGTGGGCGAGCCGATCGGCAGGGTGACGAAGATCGACACCAAGGGCCGCAAGTTCTTCGACGTCGAGCGCAGCTCGCCCATCCACAACGCCGACGGCCTGACTTGGTACACGCCCAAGGGCGAACTCACCGGCCTGCGGGTGAACCGCTCGGAGCCCAACGGCGGCGGCGAGGGCATCGACCGCATCTTCCCGTCCGACGCGCTGCCGGCCGAACTGGTGCCGGGCACCTCGGTGTTCCGCAACCACGACCACGCGTTCGAGCGTGCGCTGGAAAAGAAGTCCGCCGAGCGCCGCATCCGCGTCGACGCGCAGCTCGCCGTCACCGGTGACGGCCTGGCGCTGACGCTGCGCGACGAGGACGGCGTCAGCGCCACCGCGACGCTCGCCGCCGCCCTCGAGCCGGCGCAGAACGCCGAGCGCGCGCTCGCCACGCTGCACGAGCACCTCGGCAAGCTGGGCAACACCATCTTCACCCTCGACGCGGTCACGCTCGACCTGCCCACCGTGCCCTTCCTGCCCGCCGGCCAGCTCAACGCGCTGCGCCGCGAGGCCGTGGAACGCCTGGAAGCCGCCCGCATCGCGACCCACGCGCGCCCGCCGCGCGCCGCCGCGGTCGAGCCGCCGGTGCCCTACCCGCAGGACGCGCTGAGCTACCTCGCCAACGTGCTCAACGACAAGGCGCGCGCCTTTTACGCCAGGCACGGCGTCAAGCTCATCGACGCGGCCTTCGAAGAGAACCAGGAGACCGACGACGTCTCGCTGATGATCACCAAGCACTGCCTGCGCTACAGCTTCAACCTGTGCCCGAAGGAAGTGAAAGGCATCCGCCCCGACCCGATGCAGCTGGTCAACGGCAACGAGACGCTGACCCTGCGCTTCGACTGCAAGCGCTGCGAGATGCACGTCGTCGGCGCGATGAAGCCGCACATCGCGAAGATGCGCGACACCGTGGTGGCCCAGAAGGTCAGTTTCTTCCCGAGCAAGCCGGGCAGCGACAAGACCGCAGCAGCACGGAACTGAGCCCCGCCCCCATGTCCGCCCTGCACCCGATCCAGAGCCTTCCCGCTCACCCGCGCCTTGCCGACGGGCCGGTGATCGTCATCGCGCTCTGCGCCGACTGGTGCGGAACCTGCCGCGAGTTCCAGCCCGTGCTGGAGCGCATCGCGCTCGCCCATCCCGAGATGGTGTTCGCCTGGGCCGACATCGAGGACGATGCCGAGCTGGTGGGCGACATCGAACTCGACAGCTTCCCGACGCTCGCGATCTTCCACCACGGCACACCGCTGCACTTCGGCGCCTCCCTGCCCCTGGAGCCCGTGGTCACGCGCCTGATCCGCAGCGCAGCCGCCACACCCGCGGGCGCGCCGCGCGACATCCCGGCCGAGGTGCTCGAACTCGGCGCACGCCTGGCCGGCTGAACGCCGGTGCCTGCCGCAGTCCCTTGCCGTCAGCCGACGATCAGGCTGACCACGACGAAATAGGTCAGCAGCGTCAGGAGGTCCTGGATGATGGTGGACATCGGCCCGCTGCCGTAGGCGGGATCGCTGCCGAAGCGACCGAGCAACCAGGGCAGCACCAGCCCCACGGTCGTGGCGATGCCGCCGGCCACCACCAGTGCCACCGCGACCGCAACCGCCAGGTGGACGCTGCCGAACACGAGCCACACGGCGGGAAAGGTCAGCCCGCCCATGACCAGACCGATCAGCACGCCGGTGCGCGCCTCGCCGCCGATGATGGTGCGCATGCGGGCATGGCTCAGCGACAAGCCGCGCACCGCGACGGCCTCGGTCTGCGTGCCGATGGCGTCGGCCAGATAGACGAGGCCCGGGACGAAGAACGCAATCGCCGGATCGATCGCAAGCGCCCCTTCGAAACGCGACATGATCAGCGTCGCCAGCATGCTGCCCGCCAGCCCGAGCAGCAGCCACGGCAGGCGGTGACGCAACCGGCGCAAGGGCGGCGCCTCGATCGCCTCGCGCGCAAGCGTGGTCTCGCGCGCGATGCCGGCGAACCGGTGGAGGTCCTCGACGTGTTCGCGGCGCAGGATGTGCATCAGCGCTGCTGAGGGCACCACGCCCAGCAGCTTGCCCTTCGCATCGACCACCGGGATTGCGCTGATGGCATGGTGCAGCGCCAGCGAGGCCACCCGTTCCTGGTCGGTCGTGGCGTGCACCTTGGGAAACCCCGGCTGCACCGCGTCGCCGAGACGGCGGTCCCGCTCCAGCGCGAACAGGGCGGCCAGGGTCAGCACGCCCACCAGACGCTCGTCGTCATCGAGCACGCACACGACGTCCATGCAGTCGTGGGCATGCGCGATAAGTTGGGTCAGCACCTCGGCCACCGTCTGCCCGCGCCGGGCACGCGGCACGTTGGCAACGAGATAGTGCCCCGCCGTCTCGTCCGGTCCCATGCCGTCGCGCCGGGCGCCGGACACTCCGCCACCGTGAGACGCCGACACCCCCTTCCGATGCTCGTCCGTGTCGTCCACGCCTCTGCCTCCCGCCGTTTCCTGCCCAGATGCTAGCAAAGGGCCCCGGCCCGCGGACAGCCCGAGGTCGAAACCGGCCTCCCCGCCCGCGCAGACTGCATGCGCCGCTCCGTGACAGGGCTCACACGCAGTCGAACGGCATCGGGGATTAACATTGAGTCAGACAAGACAGGCGCGAAATCCGCGCTTCAACACAAGGACCCAGAGGCCATCATGCGCTCCCAAGACCTCCTGATCGTGGAGGGTTCGCGCCACCAACCCCACGACCCCATCTGCCCCGACGGCGTAGAGATCGCGATCAACCGCGCAATCCATGCGGGTTACCGTGTCGGACGCGAAGTCCTGGTCGGCCACGTCGCCGGCTGCGTGGTGGGCTACAACATCGGCCACTACGGCCGCTTCAGCGGTGCCCGCTACCCGCTGCTGGTGAACACCGAATTCGGCGTCGCCAAGTGCAGCCTGCAGGAAGTCGCCGCCGCCTGAGACAGACGAAGCGACCGTCCATCAGCGCAACTTAAGCGGCACGCTGGCCGGCAGCGGCACGGCGGTGACGTTGTTCTGCGGGCTGCCGTCGATCAGCTTGTCGCTATAGACGAGATACACCAGCGTGTTGCGCCTGGCATCGGCCATGCGCACGATGCGCACCTTCTTGAACAGGATCGACGCGCGCTCGGAGAACACCTCCTCCTGCTTGTCCAACGGTTCCAGCAGGGTGATCTCACCCACCTGGCGGCAGGCAACCGCGGCATCGGCCGTGTCCTCGGCAAGGCCCAGTGTCCCCTTGATGCCACCGGTCCGCGCACGCGACACGTAGCACGACACGCCCTTCACCTTGGGGTCGTCGAACACCTCGACCACCACCTGGTGATTGCGCCCGATGAGCTTGAATGCGGTATCGACAGCGCCGACGGTCTCGGCCTGCGCGCAAAGCGGCAATGCCAGGGCGGCGCCCAGCGCGCCGAGCAGGAAGATCTTCACGTCCGTGCATCCTTGTTGCGGAGAGCCGCCAGTATCGCATTGCGACGCGCAATTTACCCTGCATCAAGGCAGCGCCGCCGCGGCCGCGCGAGAATGCCTTTCCGATCCAGCCTTCAAGCCCCTCCCGTGTCGTACGCCGCCACCCTGCCCGACGCTCCACCCGCCCCCGGCCGCATCCCGGGCAGCAAGGCGATGTGGGTCGGCATCTTCTGCGAGGTGACCGAATTCGCGCTGATGTTCGCGGTGTACTTCATCGCACGCGCGCATCACCCCGAGGTCTTCCGCGCCGGCCCGGAGCGACTGTCGCTGCTGGCCGGCACCGGCTACACGCTGATGCTGCTGACCAGCGGCTGGTGCGTGGCACGCGCAGTGCACGCCATGCGCGCCGGACGCCGGAAGGCGAGCCTGCGCTGGCTGCTGGGCGCGTTCGTGTTCGGTCTCGGCTACCCGGTGATCAAGCTGTTCGAAGTGCGCTGGAACCTCGCCCACGGTCTCGACGGCGATGCCGGCGTATTCATCGTCACCTACTACTACCTGACCTTCAACCACCTGATCCACGTGTTCTGGGGACTGCTCGGCCTGATCTGGGTGATGCTGCGCACCGGCACCGGCTCCTACTCGGCCGACGAGCATTCGGGACTGGAGGCCTTTGCCTGCTACTGGCACGCGACGGACATCATCTGGCTAATGATCTTTCCGCTGTTCTACGTGCTGCGCTGAGCCTGGAGACGATGCCATGAACGAGATCCGCAAGCTCGACCTCGCCTGGCTGGGACTGGTCGTGCTGAGCGTGGTCGGCGCCGCGCTCGGCGGCAGCCCGGACACCGGCTTCGGCGTCACCGTGCTGGTCGCGCTGGTGATGGGCATCAAGGTCCGCATCGTGTGCGACCGTTTCCTCGAACTGCCGACGGCCCGGCGCGGCATCCGGCTGGCGATGCACGGCTTCTGCTACGGCATGCCGATCCTGGTGATCCTCACCAGCGCCTTCGGCGACATGCTCGCACGGCTGACGGGCGCGCTGGTCTGATGCGCCCCGTTGGCCCGCGCCGTGTCATGCCCTAGGCGGCCGGCGCCGGCGTCAGCCGCTCATAGAGCTTCACGGCGGTATCCACATGGCGCAGCAGCCGATCGGCCTCGCCGACCACCGCCCGCACATGCTGCGCGCGCTGCACGCGCATGACATCGGGCGCCAGCGCACGCAGGAAGCGCTGCCACTGGTCCGACACTTCCTGCAGCTGCCCAGACAGTTCGGGAAGGCGCCGCCCGCTGTGGCGCAGTTCGTCGAGGTTGCGTTCGAACTCACCGGTCGCCGCGTCGATCTCATCCTGGATGCGCGCCGGCTCGGCCACCCACTCGCGAAACACGAACAGCTTGCAGATGCGCTGCGACAACATGCGGTTGCGACCGGCCACATTGACGTAATGCGCGTCCGGCAGCCCGAACGCCTGCTCGGCCGCGCTGGTGAGCCGGTCGGCCGCATCGAGCACGGTTTCGCTGGCGGCAAGCACCCGCTTCGCCCGCGCTGGCGTCGCGCCGTCCTCGGCCAGCGCGGCACGGTAATCGGGCCAGGCCTCGACCACGGCCACGCGCCCCGACTCCAGGAGATCGGGCATCCCCAGCGCCTCGAGACGGGCCAGCACGCGCTCGAACTCGTGCACCAGCCGCCGCAGGCGCACCGCGGCCTTCTCGACCGACAGGCCGGCCGCGATCAGCGCCCAGGCGATAGCCATGCGCTGCGACAACATGCGACAGCGGCCGCACAGGTTGACCAGTGCCCCGGGCGCGATACGCGCACCGGACGGCGCGCCCTGGGCCTTGCCCTTGCGCACGAAGCGCAGGCGCTGGCCCGACTTGCCGGTTTCGATATCGCTCAGCGCGGCGTGCTGGACGTGCACCTTGCGCCCCTCGACGACGACCACACCCTGGTCGCTGAGCTGGCGCAGGCTGCGTGAAAAGGACTCGGGGGTCATGCCGATGCGGGCTGCAATAATCTTCTTGCTGGCCTTCAGCACGACCGTGGTCTCGCCGGCGAGACCGATGCGATCCCCTGCCTGCGCGAGCAGGTAGTCGAGGATGCGTTGTGCGCCGGTGGCCCCCGAATGGTGGCCGGAAACGTCGAACTCGATCGCGCACTGGCGCTTCGCCAGCGTCTGCACGATCCGCCAGCTCAGCGCAGGGTCCTTCTGGATGGCCCCGCGCAGGCGGCGGATGTCGATCGCAACGACGACGCTGTGGGCGAGCGCCCTGCACGATGCGCCGTAATGCGTGCGCGCCAGCAGTTCGCCGAGCGCGAGCACCTGCGGCGCCTGCGCCAGTTCCAGCACCTTCTCGTTGCCGGTGGGCAGCAGGTGCTCGCGCGCCACGCTGCCGCTGGCCAGCACGAAGGCCTCGCGGATCGGTTCCTCGGCACGGTAGAGCAGGCTCTGCGCGTTCAGTTCGAGCACGCGGCTACCCACCGCCAGTTCGTCGAACAAGGCCGCCGGCAGGCCGGCAAAGAGCGGCTCGGCCGCCAGCAGCTTGCGTTGCGCCCAAAGGGCGTCCCTCGTTGGGGCGATCACTTCAACGACACCTCTAGATGGTTCGGCAAGGCGACGGACTGAGCAATCCGGGGAGGGGCTACCCTCTCCCCCGAGGGACTCGCAGGCGCCTCAGTACACGTCGTGTTGCGTGTTGTAGACGTTGAACTTGCCCGTCGGCGTGATCAACCTGGGATCACGGATCACGGCCTTGAGCTTGCGCGTCCTGTCATCGACGACGACGATCGCCGACTCCTGGTCCGCACCATTCCAGACCGAGAACCAGACCTCGTCGCCCGCCTTATTGTATTCCGGCTGCACGACGCGCTTCGGGCCGGCCTTGACGCCGGACCACTCGCCGATCGGGATCAGCTCGTAGCCCTTGTCGATGTTGTCGATGTCCCACACGGCAACCGACTGGCTGATCTTCTCGTCCGGGTTCAGCGTGGTGTCGGCCCACAGGTTCTTCGACGTCGGATGCGTCTTCAGGAACAGCGATCCGCCCCCCAGGCCCTTCAGCGTGCGCACCACCTTCCAGGCATTGTCCGGGTGCTGGTGCGGATCGGTGCCGATCAAGGAGATCGTCTCGTCGCCCAGGTGGCCGGTGGCCCATACCGGGCCGAACTTCGGATCGACGAAGTTCGCGCCACGGCCCGGGTGCGGCACCTTGCCCACGTCGACCAGTTTCTCCAGCTTGCCTTCCTTGGTATCGATGACCGCGATCTTGTCCGATGCGTTGGCTGCGTCCATGAAGTAGCGGTGCGTGGACTCGAAGCCCCCGTCGTGCAGGAAGGGCGCCGCCTCGATCATCCTGATGCTCAGGTTCTCGAGGTCGCGATAGTCCACCGAATACACCATGCCGGTTTCCTTCACATTGACGAAGAATTCCGGATTGAAGTGCGAGGACACGATCGCGGCCACGCGCGGTTCGGGGTGATAGTCCTGGGTGCCGGTGACCATGCCGCGGGTGGAGACGATCTTGCGCGGCTGCAGCGTGTCGCCGTCCATGATCACGAACTGCGGCGGCCAGTAGGTGCCGGCGATGGCGTACTTGTCCTCCCAGCCCTTGGCCTTGGAGCTCTCCACCGAGCGCGCCTCGAGGCCGACCTTGATCTCCGCGACCGTGTCCGGCTTCTCCATCCACAGGTCGATCAGGTTGATCTTGGCATCGCGGCCGATCACGAACAGGTAGCGGCCCGAGGCCGACATGCGCGAGATGTGCACCGCGTAGCCGGTCTCGAGAACGCTGACGATCTTCTTGCTGTCGCCGTCGATCAGCGCGATCTTGCCGTCATCGCGCAGCGTCACCGAGAACAGGTTCTCGAGATTGAGATCGTTCATCTTCTTCGTCGGACGTTTTTCGACCGGGACGACGACCTTCCACGACGCTTCCATTTCCTTGAGGCCGTACTCGGGCGGCGCCGGCGGCGTCTGCTGGATGTAGCGCGCCATCAGGTCGACCTCGTCGTCGCTCAGCACACCGGACGTACCCCAGTTCGGCATGCCACCGGGCGAGCCGTACTTGATGAAGACCTTCAGGTACTCGAGCCCCTTCTCCAGCGTGATGTCGGGCGTCAGCGCCTTGCCGGTCGCCCCCTTGCGCAGCACGCCGTGGCAGCCGGCACAGCGCTCGAAGAAGATGCGCTTGGCCTTGTCGAACTCGGGCTCGGACATGCGCGGCGCCAGCGGGTTGATGTCGTGGTGCATCGGCACGTCGGCCATCGGCGAGCCGCCGGCCTGGTACTCCTTCATCGCCGCATCGCCATGTCCGGCCGGGGCCTCGGCGAAGGCCACCTGACATGCGAGCGCGAGCGTCGACACCGCAAGCACCCCGAACTGCTTCAAAGCTGCTGACTTCATGGTCCCTTCTCCTGGCTGAAAACGAAATCGGTGGCGCAATTTCGCAAGCAGGAAAATCGCCGCTTTGATGAAAATCAAGAGGGCCTAAAACCCCGGTCGGCGTGCGGGTTTCAGGCCAAACCGGACTTGATCGAGGGTAAGGGTGCCGCCACCTGCCGGTCTCCCGGGCCCGGCCGAGGGTGTCGCGAACACGCGCGTGCGTCCGCCTCCGAGGCGTTCCGCGGATGTCCTACCAGTGCGGCGGGATCTCGTCTTCCGGACGGTTCGGCGCGCCCGGCTGGATGGTCTTGACCTGCTGTGCCAGCTGTCGCACCTGCTCGCGCAGCAGGTCGAGTTCCTGCTGCTGGCGCCAAACGGTGCGGTTCAGTTCGTCGAGCTGATCCTCGGCCGACATGATCTTGGTTTCGAGCGCTTCGAGGCGGTCTTCCATGCGGGTATCCGGTGAGTTGAGGGGCGCGATTCTAGGAGTCTGCGCGGCAGAAGCCAAGCGTCGGTGAGTTAAGTCCTCCCGGGCGTTTCGGGGCCGGTAGACTGTCGAGATGACGAGCTATCTGCCCTATTGCCCGCAGCAGCAGATGCTGCTGCCCCAGGCGCTGCAGGAGTGGCTACCCGAAGGCCACTTGGCGTACTTCATCAGCGACGCGGTCGACGGGTTGGACCTGAGCGCGTTCCACGCCCGGTATGCCGGTGGCGGACCGCGCAACCAGCCGTTTCATCCGGCCATGATGGTCAAGGTGCTGCTGTATGCGTACGCCACGGGCGTGTTCAGTTCGCGCAAGATCGCGCGCAAGCTGCACGAGGATGTGGCGTTCCGGGTCCTGGCGGCAGACAACTTCCCGGCCCACCGCACGCTGAGCGACTTTCGCGCTGTCCATTTGAAGGAGCTGAGCGAGTTGTTCGTGCAGGTGGTACGACTGGCCCGCGAGATGGGGCTGGTCAAGCTCGGGACGGTGGCCATCGACGGCACCAAGGTCAAGGCAAACGCCAGCCGCCACAAGGCGATGAGTTACGGCCATATGGTGAAGGCGGAGGCCGAGTTGAAACGGCAGATCGAGGCGCTGCTCAATCGGGCCAAGGCCGCCGACGACGCCGAGCGGAACGAGCCCGAGCTGGATGTGCCGGCCGAGATCGCGCGGCGCGAGGCGCGGCTGACGGCGATTGCTGAAGCCCGGGCGCGGCTCGAGCAGCGCCAGCGCGAGGCCGATCAGGCGCGCGGGCGCAGCGACGATGACGACCGTCGCCCGCGCGGCGGTGACGGCAAACCGAAGGGCGGGCGCTACAAGCGCGACTTTGGAGTGCCCGAGGACAAGGCGCAGGAGAACTTCACGGATCCGGACAGCCGCATCATGAAGCGCGCCGGCGGCGGGTTCGATCCGAGCTACAACGCCCAGACGGCGGTCGACGAGACCGCCCACATCATCGTGGCGGCCGAACTGACCAACAACGCCAGCGACGCCGGGCAACTGGCGGGGGTACTGCAGGCCGTGCGCGACAACGTCGAACAACGACCGCGCCAGGCGCTGGCCGACACCGGCTACCGCTCGGAGCAAACGTTCCGGGAACTCGACGGGTGCGGGACCGAACTGGTGGTGGCGCTGGGCCGGGAAGGCAAGCGCCGACTCGGTTTCGACCGCGAACGCAATCCGCACACCGCACAGATGGCCGACAAGCTCGAGAGCGAGGCGGGCAAGAGCGCCTACCGAAAACGGAAATGGATCGCCGAACCGCCCAACGGCTGGATCAAGAACGTGTTGGGATTCCGGCAGTTCAGCCTGCGGGGCCTGGAGCGCGTCAAAGCGGAGTGGAAGCTCGTCTGTATGGCGCTGAACCTGCGCAGGATGAGCACATTGAGGACGGCATGACGGGAAAAGGGGGCAAACCTGTCCCCGTTGCCGTCCGGCATGCGCGCCGCGACGTCGCAAAGCAACTTAACCACGGCCTCAGTCTCTTGCCGCACCTCTCGGTTCGCCAATCGTTCTGCTAAAAAACACGCTCTGGAGTTCTGCCGCGCAGACTCCTAGCTGGCAAGGGGCGCGCCATGCCGCGCCAGCGCCCATGCCACGTGTTCGCGCACCAGGGCCGAGGGATGGTCGGCGCGCGCCTGCAAGGCGGCGAGCACATCCGGCGCGGCCGGCGCGTTGCCCAGCGCCACCGCGATGTTGCGCAGCCAGCGTTCGTGACCGATGCGATGGATCGGGCTGCCGGCAGTGCGTTCGGCAAACACCGCCTCGCTCCAGGCGAACAGTTCGACGAGGCGCGCAGTGTCCAGGCCATGACGCGGCGCGAAGTCGCCCTCCGCCGTCAGGCGTGCGAAGCGGTTCCACGGGCACGCCAGCTGGCAGTCGTCGCAGCCATAGATGCGATTGCCCAGCGACGGGCGCAGCGCCTCGGGAATCGGGCCATGCAGTTCGATCGTCAGATAGGAGATGCAGCGCCGCGCGTCGACCTGGTAGGGCGCGACGATGGCGCCGGTCGGACAGGCGTCGATGCAGGCGGTGCAGCGACCGCAGTGCGGTTCGACCGGCGCATCGACCGGCAGCGGCAGGTCGGTGAAGATCTCACCGAGGAAGAAATAGGAGCCGGCGCTGCGATCCAGCAGCAAGGTGTGCTTGCCGCGCCAGCCCAGCCCGTTGCGACTGGCCAGCTCGACCTCGAGTACCGGCGCCGAGTCCGTGAACACGCGGTACGCGTGCGGCACCTCGGCGGCGATCCGCTCGGCCAGCTTCTGCAGCCGGTTGCGCAAGACCTTGTGGTAGTCGCGCCCCAGTGCATAGCGCGAAACGTAGGCACGCTGGCCATCGGCCAGGTTCGCTCCGGCATCGGCGGCGTCGGGCCAGTAGTCGAGCCGCAGGCTGATCACGCGCAGGGTTCCGGGCACCAGTTCGGCCGGACGCGCACGCTTCATGCCGTGGCGCGCCATATAATCCATCCCGCCGTGAAAACCGGCATCCAGCCATGCCGTGAGCCCGGGCTCGGCCTCGTGCAGGTCGGTGTCCGCGACGCCGACGGCGCCGAAACCGAGTTCCGCCGCCCACTGGCGGATGCGGGCCAGCAGGGCGGCCCCGTCGAACGGGGTGCCATCGGCACCCGCCATGCCGTCTGCCGCCGCGTTTTCAGCCATCAACGAGAGGATTCCATGATCGAGTTGCTCAAGGCCGCCGATGATAGCGGCGCCCGCCTCCGCGCGCACTTGCCCGCCGAAGCCGACACCGAAGCCATCGGCGCCGCACTGGCCGCCACCCTGCGTCCGGGGCTCAGAATCTGGCTGCAGGGCAACCTCGGCATGGGCAAGACGACGCTCACGCGCGGGCTGCTGCGGGCACTTGGTCACGAAGGCAAGGTGAAAAGTCCGACATACACCTTGATTGAACCTTACGTTGTTTCTAGATTAGACTTATATCACTTTGATTTTTATCGCTTCAATTCGCCCGAAGAATATCTGGACGCGGGGCTGGACGAATACTTCGCGAGTCAGGGCGTATGTGTAGTGGAATGGCCGGACAAAGCCGCCCCCTATCTGCCGCCGCCTGACCTCGAAATCCGGCTCGAAACCCATGATTCCGGGCGGTTTGTGGAGATCGATGGCAATACGGATGCGGGGCGGACATGCGTGATCGAACTGGGGAAAGCATTGCGGGGCGCGGACCCGGCGTCCTGACGGAGCCGGATGCTGCGCTTGCGCAGGGCATCGATCGTCGTCGCCTGCTCAAGTTCGCCGGGGCGACGCTGGCCATGCTGGTCAGCCCTGTCGGCCACGCAGCGCCGGCCAGCCTGCTCGCCGTTCGCGTCTGGCCGTCGGCCGAATACACCCGCATCACGCTCGAGGGCTCGACCACCCTGCGCTATAGCCACATGCTGGTGCCCGACCCCGACCGACTGGTGGTCGACCTCGAGGGCGTTCACCTCGACAGCGTGCTGCAGTCCCTGCCCTCCAAGGTCATGGAGTCCGACCCGTACATCCGCCTGATCCGCGCGGGCCAGAACCGCCCCGGTGTCGTGCGCGTGGTGGTCGAACTGAAAGCGCCGGTGAATCCGCAGGTGTTCACCCTTGCACCGGTCGGCAACTACGGCCACCGTCTGGTGCTCGACCTGCACTCGACCGAGGAGCACGACCCGCTGCTGGCGCTGATCATGAAGGATTCGCCGATGGACGCCGCGGCGGGCGACGCTGGCCAGGACAGCGCCCAGGCCAGCGTTTCCGACAACGGGAATCCGCCGGCGGAACGCAGCACCGCCCGCCGCGCCGACCCGAACGTCAATCGCCTGTTTACCGTCGTGCTCGATCCGGGCCACGGCGGCGAAGACCCGGGTGCGATCGGCGCCGCGGGCAGCTACGAGAAGAACGTCACGCTCTCCATCGCCCGCCGCCTCAAGCGCAAGATCGACGCCGAACCGAACATGCGCGCGGTGCTGACGCGCGACGGCGACTATTTCGTGCCGCTGCAGCAGCGTGTCACGCGCGCGCGCCGCGTGCGTGCCGACCTCTTCGTGTCCATCCACGCCGACGCCTTCGTCAAACCCGAGGCCAACGGCAGCTCGGTCTACGTGCTGTCCGAGCGCGGCGCCTCGAGTACCGCGGCACGCTGGCTGGCGCAAAAGGAAAACGACGCCGACCTCGTTGGTGGCGTCAATCTCGCCCGCCAGGACGGCCACATCGCCCGCACCCTGCTCGATCTGTCGCAGACCGCGACGATCAACGACAGCCTCAAGCTCGGCCGCGCCATGCTCGGCGAGATCGGCGGCATCAACCGCCTGCACAAGCAGGATGTCGAACAGGCGGGCTTCGCGGTCCTGAAGGCGCCGGACATCCCCTCGGTGCTCGTCGAGACGGCCTTCATAAGCAACCCGCAGGAAGAGCGCCGCCTGAACGACGAGGCCTACCAGGAAAAAATGGCCAACGCCCTGCTGCGCGGAATCCGGCGCTACTTCGAGACCAACCCGCCAGCGGGTACGACGCGCGTCGCCCAACTCGGCTGAACACCCCGCGGCCTGCGGACCCTGTCGCAACCGACGCGGTCCGCGGCAAGCCCGCACGGTCGCGCTTTGCCGTTATAATTGCCGCTTTTTTCAGGCGCTTATGCGGGTTTTTCGCGGGATTCCCGAGCGAGCCGACACCGCCGCGGTGCTGACCATCGGCAACTTCGATGGTGTCCACCTCGGCCATCAGGCGCTGCTCAAGCTACTCACCGACAAGGCGCGTTCGCTCGGCCTGCCGGCTGTCGTGCTCACATTCGAACCGCACCCGCGTGAGTACTTCAGCCCGTCCGACGCCCCCGCCCGCCTCGCCTCGCTGCGCGAGAAGCTGCTGCTGCTGGACGCGGCAGGTGTCGACCGTACCTACGTGTGCCGCTTCGACGCCCGCTTTGCATCGCAGACCGCGCAAGCCTTCATCGAGGACACGCTGGTCCGTGGGTTGGGTGTGCGCCACCTTTTCGTCGGCGACGACTTCTGCTTCGGCGCGCGCCGTCAGGGCAACTTCGCGATGCTGCAGGCGGCGGGCGACAGACATGGCTTCGGGGTCGAATCCATGCCGACGCTCGGCGTCCAGGGCGAGCGTGTATCGAGCTCCGCGGTACGCGACGCGCTCGGCGAGGACGACCTGGAGCATGCCGCGCGCCTGCTCGGGCGCCCTTACAGCATTGCCGGCCGCGTCAGCCATGGCGACAAGATCGGTCGCCAGCTGGGCTTCCCGACCGCCAACATCCAGATGAAGCACCGCCGGCCGGCGCTCACCGGCGTCTATGCAGTGGGCGTCGAAGGACTAGCCGGCAAGCGCATCGCCGGGGTGGCGAACATCGGCGTTCGTCCCACCGCGACATCCGCAGGACGCGCGCGTCTGGAAGTGCATCTCTTCGACTGGACGCAGAGCTGCTATGGCGCCCACATCCGCGTGCACTTCCTGCACAAGCTGCGTGCCGAGCGCAAGTTCGAATCGCTCGACGCCCTGCGCACCCAGATTGCACTCGACGCCGACATCGCACGGCAGTGGTTTGCCGACCACCCCGACCGCCTTCAGGCCTGAACGGCCCGAGCCCCAAGAACCCACAAGACTGACGTTTACGCCATGGCCGACTACCGCAAGACGCTCAACCTGCCCGACACGCCCTTCCCGATGCGCGGCGACCTGCCCAAGCGCGAGCCGAACTGGATCGCCGACTGGCAGCAAAGGAAGCTCTACCAGCGCATCCGCAAGGCCAGCGCCGGCCGGCCCAAGTTCGTGCTGCACGACGGCCCGCCCTACGCCAACGGCAGCCTGCACATCGGCCATGCGCTGAACAAGATCCTCAAGGACATCATCGTGCGCTCGAAGACCCTCGCCGGCTTCGACGCGCCCTATGTGCCGGGCTGGGACTGCCACGGTCTGCCGATCGAGCACAAGGTCGAGGTCACCCACGGCAAAAACCTGCCCGCCGACAAGGTGCGTGAGCTGTGCCGCGCCTACGCCGCCGAGCAGATCGAGATCCAGAAGGCCGACTTCATCCGCCTCGGCGTGCTCGGCGACTGGGACAACCCCTACCGCACGATGGACTTCGCCAACGAAGCCAACGAGATCCGCGCGCTGGCCGAGATGACGAAGAACGGCTACGTGTTCAAGGGCCTGAAGCCGGTCAACTGGTGCTTCGACTGTGGCTCAGCGCTGGCCGAAGCCGAGGTGGAGTACGCCGACAAGCAGTCGCCGACGATCGACGTCGCCTTCCCGGTGGCCGAGGCTGACAAGCTCGCTGCCGCCTTCGGCCTGGCCAAGCTCGACAAGCCCGCCGCCGCGGTGATCTGGACCACCACCCCGTGGACCATCCCCGCCAACCAGGCCCTCAACGCCCACCCCGAGTTCGACTATGCGCTGGTGGACGTGGGTGATCGTCTTCTGGTGCTCGCCAGGGAACTGGTCGAGACCGCCCTGCAGCGCTACCAGCGCGAAGGCACGATCGTCGCGACCGCCAAGGGCGTGGCGCTCGACCGCATCGCGTTCCGCCATCCCTTCTACGACCGTGTCTCGCCGGTGTATCTGGCCGATTACGTCGGCGTGGACGCCGGCACCGGCATCGTGCATTCGGCACCGGCGCATGGCGTGGACGACTTCAACTCGTGGCGCGCCTACGGCCGCAGCAACGAGGAGATCCTGTCGCTGGTCATGGGTGGCGGCGAGTACGTGCCCGACCTGCCCTTCTTCGGCGGCATGAACATCTGGAAGGCCAACGCCGCCATCGTCGACAAGCTCGCCGAAGTCGGCGCCCTGCTGTCGCACGGCAAGATCACCCACAGCTACATGCACTGCTGGCGCCACAAGACGCCGCTGGTGTATCGCGCCACCGCGCAATGGTTCGTCGGCATGGACAAGACGGCCGCCGACGGTTCGACGCTGCGCGAGCGCGCGCTGCGCGCGGTGGAAGCCACCAAGTTCTACCCCGGCTGGGGCCAGGCGCGCCTGCACGCGATGATCGCCAACCGCCCCGACTGGTGCATCTCGCGCCAGCGCAACTGGGGCGTGCCGATCCCCTTCTTCCTGCACAAGGAAACCGGCGAACTGCATCCGCGCACCGTCGAGCTGATGGAGGAAGTCGCGCTGCGCGTGGAGAAGGAAGGCATCGAGGCCTGGTTCAAGCTCGACGCCGCGGACTTGCTCGGCGCCGAAGCCGGCCAGTACGACAAGATCAGCGACACCCTCGACGTCTGGTTCGACTCCGGCACCACCCACAAGCACGTGCTGCGCGGCTCGCACAACGACGGCCACCCCGAAGGACCGCGCGCCGACATGTACCTGGAAGGCTCGGACCAGCATCGCGGCTGGTTCCACTCATCGCTGCTCACCGGCTGCGCGATCGACGGCCACGCACCGTATCGCAGCCTGCTCACCCACGGTTTCGCGGTGGACGGCGCCGGGCGCAAGATGAGCAAGTCGCTCGGCAACGTGGTCGTGCCGCAGGAAGTCACCGGCAAGCTCGGCGCCGAGATCCTGCGCCTGTGGGTCGCGTCGACCGATTATTCGGGCGAGCTGTCGATCTCGAAGGAGATCCTCGACCGCGTGGTCGAGGTCTATCGCCGCATCCGCAACACGCTGCGCTTTCTGCTCGCCAACACCGCCGACTTCGACATCGCCAAGGACGCGGTGCCGCTCGAGCAGTGGATGGACCTCGACCGCTACGCGCTCGCCTTCACCCGCCAGATGGCGCAGCAGGCCGAGGCCGACTACGCGAAGATGGAGTTCCACCGCATCGTGCAGGCGCTGCAGGTGTTCTGCGCCGAGGACCTCGGCGCCTTCTATCTCGACATCCTGAAGGACCGCCTGTACACCACGGCTGCCGGCAGCCTGCCGCGCCGTGCCGCGCAGACCGCGTTGTGGCACATCACCCAGACGCTGCTCAAGCTGATGGCGCCGATCCTGTCCTTCACCGCCGAGGAAGCCTGGTCCATCCTGAACCCGGCCAAGGCCGGCGAGGAACCCGACAGCGTGATGCTGCACACCTTCCATGCCCTGCCCGCCCAGGAAGGCGAAGCCGGCCTGATCGCGCGCTGGGAGATCATCCGCGCCGTGCGCAGCGAAGGCCTGAAGGTGATCGAGGCGCTGCGCACCGAGGGCAAGGTGGGCGCCTCGCTGCAGGCCGAACTGAGCCTCGCGCTGACGACCGACAAGTTCGCCGCGATGACCAGCCTGGGCGAGGACCTGCGCTTCGTCACCATGACCTCGGCCGCAACCCTCGTCCAGGTGGCCAACGCGGAGGACGAGCGCATCGTCGCCACGCCCAGTGCCGCGCAGAAGTGCGAGCGCTGCTGGCATTACGTGGAATCGGTCGGCAGCCAGACCGAACACCCCACGCTGTGCGGCCGCTGCGTGAGCAACCTATTCGGCGGCGGCGAGACGCGCATCCATGCCTGACGTACTGCCCGCGATGCGCAAGACCTCGACACGTCCCGCACTGGCCGCCATGGCGCCCTGGATCGTGCTGGCGATCGCGGTCGCCGTGCTCGACCAGGCGAGCAAGCAATGGGTGCTCGACAGCCTGCACCACGGCCAGATCATCCCGGTCACCGGTTTCTTCGACCTGGTGCTGGTGTTCAATCCGGGTGCGGCCTTCAGCTTTCTTGCCGACCACGACGGCTGGCAACGCTGGTTCTTCACCGGGCTCGCCACCGTGATCTGCGGCTGGTTGCTGGCGCTGACCTGGCAGCACCGCGACGAGAAACTGTTGCCGACCGCCTTCGCCCTGATCATCGGCGGTGCCGTCGGCAACGTGTATGACCGCCTCGTGCATGGCGCAGTCGTCGATTTCCTGCATTTCCACTACGCCGGCTGGAGCTGGCCGGCGTTCAACCTGGCCGACTCGGCCATTACCGTCGGCGTGGTGCTGATGCTGTGGGGACAATTCCGCCACGACCGCCGCCCGACCCCGGAGAAGCCATCTTGAGCCAAGTCGTCCAAGCCAACAGCCTGGTCACGCTGCACTACCGCATCTCGCTGCCCAACGGGCAGCCGCTGATCAGCACCTTCAATGCCACGCCCGCCACCCTGCAACTGGGCGCGGGCGAAATGCTGCCGGCGATGGAGCAGCTGATGATCGGCCTCGCCCCCGGCACGCACCACGTGTTCGAGCTGGAAGCAGAACAGGCCTTCGGCCCGCACCGTCCCGAGCTCATCGAGCGCGTGAAGCGCGAACACATGCCGGACGAGGAGATCGAGCCGATGAGCATCATGGAATTCACCGCGCCCGACGGCTCGCGCTACTCGGGCCTGGTACGCGAAATCGACGAACAGTCCGCGCTGATCGACTTCAATCACCCGCTCGCTGGCAAATCCATCCGCTTCGAGGTGGAAGTGATCGGCGTGTCCTGAGCCCTGCGCCCCACAGAGACGAAACATGAGCGACAAGGAAATCCTGCTGGCCAACCCGCGCGGCTTCTGCGCCGGCGTCGAACGCGCGATCGAGATCGTCGAGCGCGCGCTGCAGCGCTTCGGCGCGCCCATCTACGTGCGCCACGAAGTCGTGCACAACAAGTTCGTCGTCGACGACCTGCGCAACAAGGGCGCGATCTTCGTCGAGGAGCTCGACGAAGTCCCCACCGGCAACACCGTGATCTTCTCGGCCCACGGCGTATCGCTGGCAGTGCGCGAGGAAGCGGAGAAGCGCGGCCTGCGCGTGTTCGACGCCACCTGCCCGCTGGTGACCAAGGTGCACATCGAGGTCGGCCGCATGCGCGAGCAGGGCCGCGAGATCATCATGATCGGCCACAAGGGCCACCCCGAGGTCGAGGGCACGATGGGCCAGGTCAAGACCGGCATCCATCTGGTCGAAACCCCGGAAGACGTCGCCACGCTGCAGGTCGCCAATCCGGATCTGCTGGCCTATGTCACGCAGACCACGCTGTCGGTGGACGATGCGGCAAACATCGTGAACGCCTTGCGCACGCGCTTCCCGAACATCGCCGGACCGAAGAAGGACGACATCTGCTACGCCACGCAGAACCGCCAGGATGCGGTGAAGTTCATGACCCCACACGCGGACGTGGTGTTCGTGGTCGGCTCGAAGAACAGCTCGAACTCCAACCGCCTGCGCGAAGTGGCGGAACTGCGCGGCGTGCCGGCCTACCTGGTCGACAACGCGGCGGGCATCGACCCGGCCTGGGTCGAAGGCAAGCGCCGCGTCGGCGTCACCGCGGGGGCATCGGCACCGGAGGTGTTGGTCGAGGAAGTGATCGCGCGGCTCAAGGAACTGAGCGGCGGCTCGGTGCGCAACCTCGACGGCGTGCCGGAGAAGGTGACCTTTCCGTTGCCGAAGGAACTGCAGGACGTTCGCTGATTGCGGCCTTCGTGGCGGGTGCGCTGCGGGGTATTTGCTCCATCGGCTGCGGAACTCGCCCTACGGGCTCAGACAGTCCTCGCCGACTCCGCAAACACCCCGCAGCACACTGGAACGCAGCTTGGTTCCCGACGCTAAAAACGAAGAACCCTCGCGAGCAGGAGCCGCGAGGGTTCTTCATCATGTACCCAGCGAATCAGACCCTAGGAGTCTGCGCGGCAGAAGCCAAGCGTCGGTGAGTTAAGTCCTCCCGGGCGTTTCGGGGCCGGTAGACTGTCGAGATGACGAGCTATCTGCCCTATTGCCCGCAGCAGCAGATGCTGCTGCCCCAGGCGCTGCAGGAGTGGCTACCCGAAGGCCACTTGGCGTACTTCATCAGCGACGCGGTCGACGGGTTGGACCTGAGCGCGTTCCACGCCCGGTATGCCGGTGGCGGACCGCGCAACCAGCCGTTTCATCCGGCCATGATGGTCAAGGTGCTGCTGTATGCGTACGCCACGGGCGTGTTCAGTTCGCGCAAGATCGCGCGCAAGCTGCACGAGGATGTGGCGTTCCGGGTCCTGGCGGCAGACAACTTCCCGGCCCACCGCACGCTGAGCGACTTTCGCGCTGTCCATTTGAAGGAGCTGAGCGAGTTGTTCGTGCAGGTGGTACGACTGGCCCGCGAGATGGGGCTGGTCAAGCTCGGGACGGTGGCCATCGACGGCACCAAGGTCAAGGCAAACGCCAGCCGCCACAAGGCGATGAGTTACGGCCATATGGTGAAGGCGGAGGCCGAGTTGAAACGGCAGATCGAGGCGCTGCTCAATCGGGCCAAGGCCGCCGACGACGCCGAGCGGAACGAGCCCGAGCTGGATGTGCCGGCCGAGATCGCGCGGCGCGAGGCGCGGCTGACGGCGATTGCTGAAGCCCGGGCGCGGCTCGAGCAGCGCCAGCGCGAGGCCGATCAGGCGCGCGGGCGCAGCGACGATGACGACCGTCGCCCGCGCGGCGGTGACGGCAAACCGAAGGGCGGGCGCTACAAGCGCGACTTTGGAGTGCCCGAGGACAAGGCGCAGGAGAACTTCACGGATCCGGACAGCCGCATCATGAAGCGCGCCGGCGGCGGGTTCGATCCGAGCTACAACGCCCAGACGGCGGTCGACGAGACCGCCCACATCATCGTGGCGGCCGAACTGACCAACAACGCCAGCGACGCCGGGCAACTGGCGGGGGTACTGCAGGCCGTGCGCGACAACGTCGAACAACGACCGCGCCAGGCGCTGGCCGACACCGGCTACCGCTCGGAGCAAACGTTCCGGGAACTCGACGGGTGCGGGACCGAACTGGTGGTGGCGCTGGGCCGGGAAGGCAAGCGCCGACTCGGTTTCGACCGCGAACGCAATCCGCACACCGCACAGATGGCCGACAAGCTCGAGAGCGAGGCGGGCAAGAGCGCCTACCGAAAACGGAAATGGATCGCCGAACCGCCCAACGGCTGGATCAAGAACGTGTTGGGATTCCGGCAGTTCAGCCTGCGGGGCCTGGAGCGCGTCAAAGCGGAGTGGAAGCTCGTCTGTATGGCGCTGAACCTGCGCAGGATGAGCACATTGAGGACGGCATGACGGGAAAAGGGGGCAAACCTGTCCCCGTTGCCGTCCGGCATGCGCGCCGCGACGTCGCAAAGCAACTTAACCACGGCCTCAGTCTCTTGCCGCACCTCTCGGTTCGCCAATCGTTCTGCTAAAAAACACGCTCTGGAGTTCTGCCGCGCAGACTCCTAGCCGCCGATGTGCGGCTCCATGATCCGCCGGTAGAACTCGTGGAAATGCTGCATGCCGTCCTCGAACGGCGACTGGTACGGACCAACCTCGTTGCGGCCTTCCTTGTATAGCGCCAGCCGCCCGCGATCCATGCGCTCGCCGATGTCGTCGTCCTCGATGGCGGTCTCCATGTAGGCGGCCTGCTCGGCCTCGACGAACTCGCGCTCGAACTCGACGATGTCCTCCGGGTAGTAGAACTCCACCACGTTGGTCGTCTTATCGATGTCAGTCGGGATCAGCGTGCTCACCACCAGCACGTGCGGATACCACTCCACCATGATGTTGGGGTAGTAGGTCAGCCAGATCGCCCCATGCTCGGGCTTCTTCTCGCCGTAGTAGTCGAGCACCGCCTTGTGCCACTTGGCGTAAGTCGCCGAGCCCGGCTTGGCCAGCGAAGTAATCCCCACCTGCTGCACCGAATACCAGTCGCCGAACTGCCAGGTCAGGTCGTCGCAGGTCACGAAACTGCCCAGGCCCGGATGGAAAGGCACGACGTGGTAGTCCTCAAGATAGACCTCGATGAAGGTCTTCCAGTTGTAGTTGCACTGGTGGATCTCGACGCGGTCGAGCTTGTAACCGGAGAAGTCCAGTTCAGGCGCGACCTTCATGCCCGCGAGGTCGGCATTGGCCGAGCGCGGCCCCTTGAACAGCAGGCCATGCCAGTCTTCCAGCGCATCGTGCTTGAGTCCCAGGCAAGGTTTCTCGGCGAAATGCGGCGCCCCGATGAGGTCGCCCTGCTGGTTGTAGGTCCAGCGGTGCACCGGGCAAACGATGTGCTCGGCTGTGCCACTGCCCTGCAGCATGATGGCCTGGCGATGGCGGCAGACGTTCGACATCTGGTGAATGCCGGCTTCGGTGCGGAACAGCAGCTTGGAGTGATCCAGCCACTCGAGCGAACGGTAGTTGCCGACCTCAGGCACCATCAGCTCGTGGCCGACGTACCCCGGACCGGCATCGAAGAGGAGTTTCTTCTCCAGTTCGAACACCTTCTCGTCGAAGTACCACGAAACAGGCAGTTGCGAAACAGCCTGGGCCAGTTGAGCCTTGGAAGCGATGTCGGTCATCCCCGAACCCCCCTTGCGGACAAGAAATCCGGAAAAATAAACAGGTTAGTGTAAGCCACCCTCGGTTTGACCGCCAGACCTGCCATCGGTTATTTTCCCGCTTTTGCCGCGCAGATATTCATCCATGCCAAAGTCGGCGACCTCCCCAAAGTCATTCGAAGCTGCGGTTTCCGAACTCGAAGCCATCGTGCAGGAGATGGAATCCGGAAACCTGCCACTGGAAGAGGCGCTGACGCGCTACCAGCGCGGCGTCGGCCTGCTGCGTTACTGCCAGGGTACGCTCGCGAACGCCGAACAGCGCATCAAGGTGCTCGAAGGCGACACACTGGTCGCATTCGGCAACGAAGGCGGTCAGGCCGCGAACACGGGAGATGCCGAATGAGCACCACTCAGTCCTTCAAGGAATGGATGCTCCAGGTGCAGCAGCGCACCGAGGTCGCACTGGACACCTTGCTGCCCGCGTCGGCGATTGCCCCCCAGCGTCTGCATGAAGCCATGCGCTACGCGGTACTGGGCGGCGGCAAGCGTGTCCGCCCGCTGCTGGCGCATGCAGCCGGCGAGTTCGCGGGAGCGTCGGCCGAGCGACTTGATCGCGTGTCCTGTGCGGTCGAGCTGATCCACGCCTATTCGCTGGTGCATGACGACATGCCCTGCATGGACAACGACGTGCTGCGTCGCGGCAAGCCGACCGTGCATGTCGAATACGACGAGGCCACCGCGCTGCTGGTCGGCGACGCCCTGCAGACGCTCGCCTTCCAGTCCCTGACCGATGCAGAGACGGCCGACACGCCGCAGACGCAGCTCAAGATGCTCGGCCTGCTGGCGACGGCATCGGGCTCGCGCGGGATGGCCGGCGGCCAGGCGATCGACCTCGCTGCGGTGGGCACGCAGCTGAGCCGCGAGGAGCTGGAGTTCATGCACATCCACAAGACCGGAGCGCTGATTCGCGCCGCCGTGCTGCTGGGTGCGCATGCCGGACGCAGCCTGGACGACGCGACCCTGAAGCGCCTGGACCATTACGCCAAGGTCGTCGGCCTGCTTTTCCAGGTCGTGGACGACATCCTCGATGCCGAGGCCGACACTGCCACGCTCGGCAAGACCGCGGGCAAGGACGCCGACAACGACAAGCCGACCTACGTGAGCCTGCTCGGCCTCGCCGACGCCAAACGCCTGGCGGAAGACATGCTGGCCGACGCCCGTGCGACACTGTCGCCCCTGGGCGCCGCTGCCGCGCGCCTCGAATCCCTGGCCGACTACATCGTGCACCGCGCCTTCTAGGCAAGCGACCGCCCGACCGACGCCCACGAACGAACACGACTCAGACTCGGACCGCCCATGTCCTACCCCACCCTGGAACGCATCAGCTCACCTGCCGACCTGCGCGCACTCGACCGCCGCGAGCTCGACACGGCTGCTCAGGAATTGCGTGCCTTCCTGATCGAATCGGTCTCCAAGACCGGCGGCCACCTCTCGTCAAACCTCGGCACGGTCGAACTGAGCATCGCGCTGCATCGGGTGTTCGACACGCCCTACGACCGTATCGTGTGGGACGTCGGCCACCAGACCTACGGCCACAAGGTACTCACCGGCCGCCGCGAGGCGATGTCCGGCCTGCGCCACTGGGGCGGCATCTCGGGTTTCCCGCGACGCTGCGAGAGCGAATACGACACCTTTGGCACCGCACACTCGTCGACCTCGATCTCGGCGGCACTGGGCATGGCTGTCGCCGCTCGTGCGCGCAAGGAAGACCGCCATGCCATCGCCGTCATCGGCGACGGCGCGATGAGCGCCGGCATGGCCTTCGAGGCGCTCAACAACGCCGGCGACATCGAGGACATCAACCTGCTGGTGATCCTCAACGACAACGAGATGTCGATCTCGCCGCCGGTCGGCGCACTCACCAAGATCCTCGCCCGAATGCTCTCGGGCTCGACCTACAACACGGCGCGCCGCGTTGGCGAAAAGGTGCTGGGCATGGCTCCGCCGGTCGCCGAGCTGGCGCGCAAGGTCGAAGAGTACGCAAAGGGAATGATCAGCCCGGGAACGCTGTTCGAGGAATTCGGATTCCGCTACTACGGCCCCATCGACGGCCATGACCTCGACGCGCTGATCCCGACGCTGCAGAACCTCAAGAAGCTCAAGGGTCCGCAGTTCCTGCACGTGATCACGAAGAAGGGTCAGGGTTACAAACTGGCCGAAGCCGATCCGATTCTCTATCACGGCGTTTCCAAGTTCGACCACACGGCAGGCATCCAGACCGGCAAGGGCGCGGGCAAGCTCACCTACACCCAGGTCTTCGGCGACTGGCTGTGCGACATGGCGAAGGCCGATCCGCGCATCGTCGGCATCACTCCCGCGATGCGCGAAGGCTCGGGCCTGGTGCGCTTTGCCCACGAGTACCCGGACCGCTACTTCGACGTCGGCATCGCCGAGCAGCACGCCGTGACCTTCGCCGCAGGCATGGCCTGCGAAGGCTTCATCCCGGTGGTGGCGATCTACTCCACCTTCCTGCAGCGCGCCTACGACCAGTTGATCCACGACGTCGCGCTGCAGAACCTGCCGGTCGTGTTCGCCATCGACCGTGGCGGCCTGGTCGGCGCGGACGGCGCCACCCACCACGGCGCCTACGACCTGTCCTACCTCGCCTGCATCCCCAACATGGTGGTGATGGCGCCGGCGGACGAAAACGAATGCCGCCAGATGCTCTACACGGCCACGCAACACCCGGGACCGACCGCCGTGCGCTACCCGCGCGGCAGCGGCACCGGCGCGGCGCCGGCGGCACAGATGCAGGCCCTGCCGATCGGCAAGGCCGAGGTGCGGCGCGCCGGCAAGCGGGTCGCCTTGCTGGCCTACGGCAGCATGGTCGGCGTGGCCGAGCGGGTCGGCGAGACGCTGGACGCCACCGTGGTCAACATGCGCTTCGTCAAGCCGCTCGACGAAGCGCTGCTCGCCGAACTCGCCGGTAGCCATGAACTGTTCGTGACCCTCGAGGAGAACGCCGTGGTCGGCGGCGCCGGTGCCGAAGTCTCGCGCTTCGTCGATACGCTGCCGCAGCGTCCGCGCGTGCTGCGCCTCGGCCTGCCCGACCGCTTCATCGACCACGGCGACCAGGCGCAACTGCTCGCCTCGGTGGGCCTCGACGAAGCGGGCATCCTTGCCAGTATCGGGAAAGTCAATCAGATCGATAGTTGAGCATTTTTGTCGGGAAAGCTAAGATGGCAACCCTGTTGCAACTGGGTTGCATGTCATGCGGGCGCGGCAGGCCGCCCCGCAGCCTTTCCTGAGAGCCGCTCATGAACACCCCCACCGATGCACCCATGCCCGATGTCCAGAGCAGCACGGACACGCGGCAGATCGCGATCAACAAGGTCGGCATCAAGTCGATCCGCCATCCCGTCAAGGTCAGCGACAAGACCGGTGGCGTCCAGCACACCGTCGCCAGCTTCAACATGTACGTCGGGCTGCCCCACAACTTCAAGGGCACCCACATGTCGCGCTTCGTCGAGATCCTGAATTCGAACGAACGCGACATCTCGGTCGAATCCTTCGAACCGATGCTCCGTGCCATGGTCGAGCGCCTCGAGGCCGAGACCGGCCATGTCGAGATGAGCTTCCCCTACTTCATCAACAAGGCCGCACCGGTTTCCGGCGTGAATAGCCTGCTCGATTACGACGTCACCTTCATCGGCGAGATCCGTGAAGGTGGCCGCTACGAGTTCACCATGAAGATCGTGGTGCCGGTCACGAGCCTGTGTCCCTGCTCCAAGAGGATCTCGGACTATGGCGCGCACAACCAGCGCTCGCACATCACCGTGACCGCGGTGCTCAACGACCACCTGTGGATCGAGGACATGGTGCAGCTGGTCGAAAGCCAGGCCTCCTGCGAGGTCTTCGGCCTGCTCAAGCGACCGGACGAGAAATGGGTCACCGAGCGCGCCTACGACAACCCCAAGTTCGTCGAGGACCTCGTGCGCGACGTCGCCGGCCTGCTCAATGCCGAACCTCGCATCGACGCCTACGTCGTGGAATCAGAGAACTTCGAATCCATCCACAACCACTCCGCGTACGCCCTGATCGAGTGTGACAAGCGCCGCCCCTGAGCGTCGCCCGCGTCTCAATCCTGCCTGCGGCGGCCATCCCCCAAAGGGACGGCCGCCGTTTCGCTTTCCGGCCGATTCGTTTGCCGCATGCATGAATCGACAAGGCCAATGCCCCTCGCCCGCACTTTCGGATTAAAATAAGCATTTCCTTAAATACGGAGTCGCCGCGATGTCCTCCAAGTCCTTCGTCCAGATCACCACCGACGTATCCAAGGCGCTCGCCACGCTGCGCAAGGAGACCCCGGAAACGATGCAGGGCTTCAGCGCGATGGCCAAAGGCGCGCTGCAGGATGGCGCCTTGAGCGAACTGCAGAAGGAACTGATCGCCCTGGCGATCGCTGTCACCCAACGCTGCGACGCCTGCGTCGGCTTCCACATCAAGGCCTTGATCCGACTCGGCGCCAGCCGCGAGCAGATCATGGAAACCTTGGGCGTATGCACCTACATGGGCGGCGGCCCGGCCCTGATGTATGCGGCCGAAGCGGTTCGTGCGTATGAGGAAATGGCACCGAAGACCCCCACAGCTTAAAAATTTCACGCAAGGGCGTTTACTTCCCCGGATTACGCCCTATAATGCCGACCTTCGAGCGGAGAGGTGGCAGAGTGGTCGAATGTACCTGACTCGAAATCAGGCGTAGGTGCAAGCCTACCGTGGGTTCGAATCCCACCCTCTCCGCCAAAAAACACTTGAAGATGCGGAATTAAGCGTTATAATCCCGCTCCTTCGCAGTGCAGCAAAAAGCGCCCGTAGCTCATCTGGATAGAGTACCTGGCTACGAACCAGGGGGTAGGAGGTTCGAATCCTTCCGGGCGCGCCAGTTTTTCAGGCCTTTCGATGACGGGCCCTAAACGTTTCGAGATTGCGCCCGTAGCTCATCTGGATAGAGTACCTGGCTACGAACCAGGGGGTAGGAGGTTCGAATCCTTCCGGGCGCGCCAGCTTCGCGCAAAAGGCCCAGTCTCCGGACTGGGCCTTTTGCGTTTCGGCACCGTCTCGACACCCAAGCGCTCTGGAGCCCCTCCTCCATCAGGCAGACGCCAATCATGCACGACGCTTACGAACTGCTCGGCCTGGAGCCCGGCGCGACCCGGGCCGAAATCAGGCGTGCGTTTCGCCGGCTGGCGATGCGCTGGCATCCCGATCGGAATGGCGATCCCCTGGCCGCAGAACACTTCAAGGCACTGCGCCAGGCGCACGACACGCTGCTCGATGAAATCGAGAAGGGCCTGGCCAGCACCGGGCCGACATCGGCCGACGATGCGAACACGCGGCGAGCCGCACCCGAGGCGGAAGCGGCGCGCGCCGCCGCCAATGCCGAGCCGCGCGGCGCAGATCGCTTCATGAAGCTTGAGCTCACATTCGAAGAGGCCTTCCGCGGGGGGCAGAAGCCGTTATGTCTGCAACAGTCTTCGCCCTGCGCCCACTGCGACGGCGAGGCCGAGGTGACCCTTGCGCACACGCGTCTGTGCGAACCCTGTCGAGGATCCGGCCGCGTGGGAGGCAGCAGGCACCTGACACGCTGCGAGGTCTGCGGCGGTCGTGGCTATCGCAATACCACGCCCTGCCCGCACTGCCACGGACAGGGCAACACAACGCTCGAGCGCTGGCTCGCAGTCAGCCTTCCCGCAGGGCTGATCGATGGCGACAGCCTGCGCCTGGCGGGCGAAGGCGAGCCGTCCGCAGATCACCATGATCTCCCGGGCAACCTTCATCTGCACATACGTCTTCAGCCGCATGCGCTGTTCAGACGCCAGGGCCGCGATCTGCGCCTGCAGCGTCCCGTAAGCGCCGTTCGTCTGCTGCTCGGTGGCGATCTTCAGATCCCCCATCCAGACGGAACGCGCACGCTCTCGCTCGCCCCAGGCAGCACGGCCCCGCGCGAGCTCCGTATCCCCGGTGCGGGCTTTCCGGCGCGCGGCGAACGCCCTGCGGGAGACCTGATCGTCGAGTTGCGCCCCGTCATGCTGTCGCATGCCGACGACACGCTTCAGCCCTTGCTCGAAGCCCTCGAGCGGGAACTCCAGGGCGCGCTGGCACATCACCTACCGGAACTGGCCGCCTGGCAGGCACAATGGCTACCCGATTGAGCTCACTCACGGACGTGCCCGGCCTGAGCGCAGGCACAACACCGGGATACACGATGCTCCGACTGCTCCTGATTGCCCTGCTGAGCCTTGTCCTGGCCGCCTGTGCCCCGAGCGAAACCCCGCGCGTGGGCGACTATCGCAGCGTCGGTGAGTTGCGCGTGGCAACCCGCCACGACGCCATCTCATACCGCCTCGACGAGGACGGCCGCGCCAGTGGCTTCGAGCACGATCTGCTGCTTGCACTCGGTGACACGCTGGGCGTACCCGTGCGTTTCGTGCCCTATCCCGATGCCGCACGCGCGCTCGACGCCGTCATCAACGGCCAGGTCCATATGGCCGCCGCCGGCCTAGGACGCAACGATCGCCTGCCACTGAGCTGGTCGCAATCCTTGCGTGAGGTGGAGTACGTCATCGTCGGACGCAGCGATGGACGAGCGGTCAACGCCGAGAAGGATCTTGCGGGACGTACCGTATCCGTGCGTCGCGGCACACTCGCCGCCGACAAGGTGTCGGAGATCCGCAAGCGCCTGCCGGGCGTTAACGTGCATTTCCCGACCCGGAGCGCCGAGGAGAAGCTGCTGAGCGATCTGGCCGAAGGCAGACTCGACCTCGTCGCCACCGATCGCCTGCATTTCGTCTTTGCCGCACGCATCCATCCCGAACTCGAAATCGTGCATGAACTGCCTGGCCGCTCAGGCATCGCCTGGGCGCTGCCTCAGGCGGGAGGCGCACTCGCGACCGACATTGCGGCCTTCCTCACGGAGATCACCGCCAGTGGCCGCCTGGCACGCATCGCCGATCGCTACTTCGGCCACGTGCGGCGGCTCGACGAAGCCGACGTCGCCACCTTCCTGAGCCGCATTCGCGAGCGCCTGCCGCGCTACCGCCCCTTCTTCCACGAGGCCGAAGCCCTGACCGGCCTCGACTGGCGCTATATCGCGGCCGTCGCCTACCAGGAGTCGCACTGGGATCCCCACGCCACCTCGTTCACCGGTGTGCGCGGCATGATGATGCTGACGGCGGACACCGCCGATCACCTCGGCGTCGAGAACCGGCTGGATGCGCGCCAGAGCATCCTGGGTGGCGCCCGCTACCTGGACATGCTCAGGGAGCAACTGCCGGACGACCTCCCCGAGCCGGATCGAACGTGGATGGCGACCGCGGCCTACAACCTGGGCATGGGCCACATGAAAGGCGCGCGCACCATCGCACGCGGCCTCGGCAAGGACGACCGCTCGTGGTGGGACATGAAGTCGGTGCTGCCGCTGCTGTCGAGACCGCAATACGCACAGCGGCTGAAAGCCGGGCCGGCACGCGGCGGCGAAGCGGTGGTGATGACGGAAAACGTGCGCAGCTTCCACGACATCCTGCTACGCCTCGAGGCCCCCTACGAGCCGGCACTGGCCCTGCCCCGCCTGAGGCTGGGCCAGACCGACTGAGCCCTGCTTACAACGCCGGCTCGAGCACCTCGACGCCGCCCATGTAGGGCACCAGCGCCTTGGGAATCACGATGGCACCGTCCGCGCGCTGATAGTTCTCCAGCACCGCTACTAGCGTGCGACCCACCGCCAGGCCAGAACCATTGAGCGTGTGCACCAACTCGTTCTTGCCCTGGGCGTTCTTGAAGCGCGCCTGCATGCGGCGTGCCTGGAAGGCCTCGCAGTTCGAGCAGCTCGAGATCTCGCGATAGGTGTTCTGCGCCGGCAGCCAGACCTCGAGGTCGTAGGTCTTCGCCGCGGAAAAGCCCATGTCGCCGGTGCAAAGCGTAATCACGCGGTAGGGCAGCTCGAGCTTCTGCAGGATGGCCTCGGCGTGGCCGACCATCTGCTCCAGCGCCTCGTAGCTGGTCGACGGCTCGACGACCTGCACCATCTCGACCTTGTCGAACTGGTGCTGGCGAATCATGCCGCGCACGTCGCGGCCACCGCTGCCCGCCTCCGAGCGGAAGCAGGGGCTGTGCGCCGTCATGCGGATCGGCAGCGCATCCAGCGCCAGCACGTCCTCGCGCACGCTGTTGGTCAGCGTGATCTCGGCAGTCGGGATCAGGTACTGCTCGACACCTTCCTCGTCGCCGCCGCGCAGCACCCAGAACAGGTCTTCCTTGAACTTGGGCAGCTGGCCAGTCCCGAACAAGGCCTCGCGGTTGACGATGTAGGGCGTGTAGCACTCGGTGTAGCCGTGCTCGCGCGTGTGGGTGTCGAGCATGAACTGCGCCAGCGCACGGTGCAGGCGCGCGATCGGGCCGCGCAGGAAGGCAAAACGCGAACCCGACAACTTGGCGCCGGTCTCGAAATCCAGACCCAGCGGCGCACCGAGATCGACGTGGTCGCGCACTTCGAAGTCGAACTGCGCCGGCATCCCCCAGCGGCGCACCTCGACGTTGCCGCTCTCGTCCTCGCCGACCGGCACGCTCTCGTGCGGCAGGTTGGGCAGGCGGGCCACGAAGTCGTTGATGCGCTCCAGCAGGCCGGGCAGAGCCTGCTCGCAGGCCTTCAGCTCATCGCCGAGTTGCGCCACCTCGGCCATCACCGGCGCGACGTCCTCGCCCTTGCCCTTGAGCATGCCGATCTGCTTCGACAAGGCGTTGCGCCGCGCCTGCAGTTCCTGGGTGCGGGTCTGCAGTTGCTTGCGTTCGTCCTCGAGTGCCTGAAAGGCAGCGCTGTCCAGTTGCAGTCCGCGGCTGGCCAGGCGAGCGGCAACCACATCGATCTGGCTGCGCAGAAGTTGAATGTCGAGCATCGGTCGTTCCTGAAATCGTTATTGAGTCATCGACTTGGCGTCGAAATCTGAAGTGGAGCCTGGAACAGATTCAACAAGTATCTGATCCGAAACGGCATCCAGGACGCCGCACCACGATGATGCGACGCACAAAATTAATTATCGAGATCAATCACTTAGAGAGTTGACCCTACGTAAATCGAACTTGCAAATTCTCTATCGTCGAATATGTTTAAAGGAGTCATCAAGCCGCACCAGACGGTAACCATCAAAGGAGGATTACGGCATGCTATCCATTCGAGACTGCCTCGACTACTGCGACCTTACCGACGATGAGGTCTCGCTCATCGCCGAGCATGAGGGCATTCCCGACGTGGCTGCGGCACAGATGGCCTGTGGTCTGGTTCAGACGCCCGAAGGCGTCTTGATGCTGACCCACTACATGCTCGACCTCATCGAGCGGGCCAGTGAACGCGGCGACGAACGGAAGGCGCAATTGGCGCGCAGGGTGTGCGAGCGTTTCATGTCCGATCACCCCCTGCCACATTGAGGTCGTCACGATCTTGCCCGGATGTCCCCTCCGGGTTTGCACCCGTCGCGGGAGCAGCATGCTTCCCGAGGCGGGTGCTTTCTTGTTGTGCGGCGACGTCCAGCGCCCGGAGATGGGCGAGCTTGTCGCCAATCCGGGCTTCCATGCCCCGTGGCGTGGGCTGGTACCAGCCCGGCCGCAGCATGCCCTCAGGCAGGTAGTCTTCCCCGGCCGCATACGCCTCCGGCTCGTCATGTGCGTAGCGGTAGGTCTTGCCGTAGCCCAGCTCTTTCATCAGCCGGGTCGGTGCATTGCGCAGGTGCAGCGGCACAGGACGTGAGCCATCCCGCTTCACGAAATCGCGCGCCGCGTTGTAGGCCTTGTAAGCGGCGTTGGACTTGGCCGCACACGCCAGAAAGATCGTCGCCTGCGCCAATGCCAGCTCGCCCTCCGGCGAGCCGAGGCGCTCGTAGGTCGCGCAGGCGTTCAGGCTGATTTCGAGCGCACGCGGATCGGCGAGACCAATGTCCTCCACCGCCATGCGGATCAGTCGTCGTCCGAGATAGAGCGGATCGGCCCCACCGTCGAGCATGCGGCACAGCCAGTACAGCGCGGCATCCGGGTCAGAACCGCGCACCGACTTGTGCAGCGCCGAGATCTGGTCGTAGAAGGCCTCACCGCCCTTGTCGAAGCGCCGCAGGTTCTGCGACAGCGCAGCGTCGATGAAATCCGCCGTCACCGGTGCCACCGCGGCCGTCTCGGCCGCCACCTGCACCTGCTCGATCAGGTTCATCAGGCGGCGTGCATCGCCATCGGCAAAGCCGATCATGCGATCCCGCGCATCATCGTCGATGGCCAGCGCCGGGCAGGCAATCTGCCATGCTCGCCCGAACAGCATCTGCATCGCACCGGCGTCCAGCGGCTCGAGCACATACACGGTGGCACGCGACAGCAGCGCCGAATTGACCTCGAAGGATGGATTCTCGGTGGTGGCGCCGATGAAGGTCACCAGCCCCTGCTCGACGTATGGCAGGAATGCATCCTGCTGCGACTTGTTGAAGCGATGGACTTCATCCACGAACAGGATCGTATGCCGTCCGCGCGCCTTGGCGGCCTGCGCCTGCTGGATCGCCTCCCGAATCTCCTTGACCCCGGAGAACACCGCCGAGAGCGCGACGAAATCGGCATCGAAGCCTTGCGCCATCAGCCGGGCGAGCGTCGTCTTGCCAACACCGGGTGGCCCCCACAGGATCATCGAATGCGGCTTGCGCGCGGCAAAGGCCAGGCGCAAGGGCTTTCCGGGACCCAGCAGGTGCTGCTGCCCCGCAACCTCGTCCAGCGATTTCGGCCGCATGCGCTCGGCCAGCGGGACGCGTGGCGGCTCGATCGATTCGAACAGGTCGGCCATCGGGAAGTACCGTGACTTAACGCGCCACGGCCGGCACGTCGCCGATCACGTCTGCGCCCGCCGGCGGCGTGAAGCGGAAGCGACCGGCATCGAGTTGCGGATTGGGCTGCAGGCGCGTGAAGCGGATGAAAGTGGTCTGGCCGAAGTTGTCGCGCATTTCCATCTGCCGCAGCTGACCGTCCTGAAGGCCGATGCGCAACGACTCGAAGCCGCTCTCGGTCTTCTTCGGGCGCGCCTCGACCCAGCTCAGCCCATTGTCGGTACCACCATCGGCCAACTCGAAGCCTTCCTCGAGTTCGCCGCTACCGAACAGGATCGCCGCCGGCGTCGCGCCGAGGGCCTCGCCGATCTCGCGTACCGTCACCTGATTCAGATCCGGATCCCAGGTCCATAGCCGGGTGCCGTCGCCCACCAGCACCTGCCGATAGGGCTGGTCGTATTCCCAGTGAAAGCGTCCGGGCCGCGCGTAGGCGAAGCTGCCGGCCGCCTGCTGCGGCCTGCGCCCCGACTTCGCGACCACGGTCTGTTCGAAAGCCCCCTCCGCGCTGCGCGTCGAACTCACGAACTGGCGCAGCTGCTCGACCCCGTCCGCGGCAAACGTCAACCCGCCGATCGCCAGCAGGCCGGCACCGCACAGGCTCAGAACCAGCGCCCGAACTGCACGCCCCACGCCGAAACGCACTGACATCATTCGCCCTCCTTCGCCGGCACGATCACCTCGCGGTTGCCGTTGCTGCCCATTGCCGACACCAGCCCGGCGCGCTCCATCTGTTCGATCAGGCGCGCCGCGCGGTTGTAGCCGATGCGCAGATGGCGCTGCACCAGCGAGATCGACGGCCGTCGTGTCTTGATCACCACTTCCACCGCCTGGTCGTAAAGTGGATCAGCCTCACCGTCCCCGCCCTCGCCCCCGCCCCCCAGGGCGGCCTCGAGATCGTCCTCGGGCGCAGCGAGGATGCCCTCGACGTAATCCGGCGGACCGACGCGCTTGAGGTGATCGACCACCTTGTGCACCTCGTCATCCGCGACAAAGGCGCCATGCACCCGCACCGGCAGGCCGGTACCGGGCGCCAGGTAGAGCATGTCGCCCATGCCGAGCAGGGTCTCGGCCCCCATCTGGTCGAGGATGGTGCGCGAATCAATCTTGCTGGAGACCTGGAACGCAATCCGTGTCGGCACGTTGGCCTTGATCAGGCCGGTGATGACATCGACCGACGGCCGCTGGGTGGCGAGGATCAGGTGGATGCCCGCCGCACGCGCTTTTTGCGCCAGGCGCGCGATCAACTCCTCCACCTTCTTGCCGACCACCATCATCATGTCGGCCAGTTCGTCGACGACGACGACGATGTAGGGCAGCGTCTCCAGCGGTTCGGGGCTCTCCGGCGTGATCGAGAATGGATTGGTCAGCGGCGTCTCGGCCTTGCGCGCCTCGGTGACGGCCTTGTTGAAGCCGGCGAGGTTGCGCACGCCGACTGCCGCCATCAGCTTATAGCGCTTGTCCATCTCGGCCACGCACCAGTTGAGCGCATTGGCTGCGTGCTTCATGTCGGTGACGACGGGCGCCAGCAGATGCGGGATGCCCTCGTAGATCGACAATTCGAGCATCTTCGGGTCGACCATGATGAGGCGCACACGGTCCGGCTCGCTCTTGTACAGCAGCGACAGGATCATCGCGTTGATGCCCACCGACTTGCCCGAACCGGTCGTGCCCGCGACCAGCAGGTGCGGCATCTTGGCCAGATCGGCGACCACCGGCTGGCCACCGATGTCCTTGCCGAGCACGACGGTCAGCGGCGAGGCCATGTCCTGGTAGACCTTGGAGCCGATGATCTCGGACAGGCGCACGGTCTGGCGCTTGGGGTTGGGCAGTTCGAGCGCCATGCACGACTTGCCGGGCACGGTCTCGACCACCCGCACCGACACCAGCGACAGCGCGCGCGCCAGATCCTTGGCCAGATTCACCACCTGGCTGCCTTTCACCCCCGTGGCCGGCTCGATCTCGTAGCGCGTGATGACCGGCCCCGGATACGCAGCCAGCACCTTCACCTCGACGCCGAAATCGGCCAGCTTGGTCTCGATCAGGCGCGACGTGAACTCGAGTGCCTCGGCCGACGGCGGCTCGACCTCGCCCGACGCCGGGTCGAGCAGCCCCACCGGCGGAATCGCCCCTTCGGCGGCGTCGGCAAACAGCGTCTGCTGACGCTCCTTTTCGACACGCTCCGACTTCTGCACGGTGACCACAGCCGGCTCGATACGCAGTGGCGGCGGCGGCGCCTTCTCGGTCTTGCGCCGACGGGTCTCGACCACGGCTTCACGCTTCTGGGCGATCTCACGTCCGACTCGCCGGTCCTGCCAGCGCAGCCACGCTTGTTGCGCACCGACGACAGCCTGCTCCAGCCACAGCCCGATCCGCTCGACGACCGCAACCCACGACACCCCGGTGAACAGCGACAATCCGGACGCCAGCAGGGCCAGGAGCAGCAAGGTGCCGCCGGTGAAGCCGAAGTAGCGGTTCGTCAGTCCCCCCAGTTCCATGCCGATGAGCCCACCCGGCCCCAGCGGCACGGCCGCACCGTGGCTGTGGAAGCGCAGGAACTCGAGCGCGCTGCTGGTCAGCAGCACCACCAGGAAGCCGATCATCACGAAGACGAAGGAGCGGCGGTCCAGCGTCAGGCGGTTCTTCAGGCGCCGGAAGCCCCACAGCAGGCTGTAGCCGAGAAAGACCACCCACCACCACGACGACACGCCGAAAAGGTAAAGCAGAAGATCGGCCAGCCAGGCGCCGAAGCGGCCGCCCGGATTGACCACGCGGCCGACATCCGACGCGTGCGACCAGCCCGGGTCAGCCTTGCTGTAACCCAGCAGGATGAGACCGACGTAGAGCGACATGACGCCCAGGATCAGCCAGCGTGCTTCCTGCAGCAGCAGCGAGATCTTTTCCGGCAGGGGCTGGGAACGGGACGACGAACGAGACAGCATTGGGCGACGGCAGCAAGCCTGAATGAAACAACAGCGCGGATTATATGCGATGCATCACGGCACACGGCCGCGACGTTGCGCCTGCTCACAAACCTGCGCCGGAACCCTTCTCCGCAGCGCCGCCACCTGTGCAGCGCCAATCGAAGGGAATCGCCCGGGAGCAGGTCAGACTTCGCTGAGTCGCTCGCGCAATATGATGCCCTGCGGGCGCTCCTCGATGAGGCCCTGCTGGCCGAGATCCTTCATGACGCGGCTGACCATCTCGCGCGAGGCGCCGATCATCTTGGCGATATCCTGCTTCGAGATCTTGCGCACCACGACCGACTCGCCGCCGACATCCTCGGCCATCTCGATCAGCAGGCGGGCGACGCGCCCGTAGACGTCCATCAGCGCCAAGCTCTCGATCTTGCGGTCCGCATTGCGCAGACGACTGGCGAGATTGCACATGATGCGCCAGGCGACCTCGAAGTTGTCGCGCATGATGATGCGGAAATCCTGCTTGGCGATCAGGATGAGGTCGGCCGGCACCACGGCGACGACGGAAGCCGAGCGCGGTTGCTCGTCGAACATGCCCATCTCGCCGAAGAGTTCGCCCTGCCCCAGGATCGACAGAATGACCTCGCGACCGTCCTCGTCGCTGACGATGACCTTGAGGCTGCCGGTCAGGACGAAATAGACATAATCTGAACGATCGCCCGCATTCACGACCGACTGTCCGCGCGGAATGCGCCGCATCATCGACACGCGGGCCACGTTGGCGAGCACATCGTCGGACAGTCCGTGAAAGAGCGGGAACGTCTTCAGGGCGATGACGGACACGGCAGTGGATTTGGTCATGCTGACTCCGCGGGTAACACAGCGCAAGAATGTTTGTCGAGGGCGTTTTGTCACGAGTTTAAACGAATATTGCCCGCACCATTGCAGCAGCGTGATGCAGATCACGTCCACACGGGACGCACACCGGCGATGAAGCGCCCCTATCGGCTTCATCGCCGCGGCGTCAGGATGCGCTCGGCTATAATCCGCGCTTCACTCGCAACCCGCAGGAATGCTTCCGATGACCACGAAACACGCCCGCCTGCTGATCCTCGGCTCCGGCCCCGCCGGCTACACCGCTGCCGTCTATGCCGCCCGCGCCAACCTGAATCCGGTGCTGGTCACCGGCCTCGCCCAGGGTGGCCAGTTGATGACCACGACAGACGTCGACAACTGGCCCGCCGACGCAGACGGTGTGATGGGTCCGGACCTGATGGCGCGTTTCCAGAAGCACGCCGAGCGCTTCAACACCGAGATGATCTTCGACCACATCCACACGGTGAAACTGGCCGAAAAGCCCTTCCGCCTGATCGGCGACAACGGCGAGTACACCTGCGACGCATTGATCATCGCCACCGGCGCCACCGCCAAGTACCTCGGCCTGCCCTCGGAGGAGAAGTTCGCCGGTCGTGGCGTTTCCGCCTGCGCCACCTGCGACGGCTTCTTCTACCGCAATCAGGACGTCGCCGTTGTCGGTGGCGGCAACACGGCGGTCGAGGAAGCGCTCTACCTTGCCAACATCGCCCGGAAGGTCACCCTCGTCCATCGCCGCGAAAAGTTCCGCGCCGAGAAGATCATGATCGACAAGCTGATGGAAAAGGTCGCCGCCGGCAAGATCGAGCTTGCCCTCAATGCGACGCTCGACGAAGTGCTCGGCGACAATAGCGGTGTGACCGGCATGCGCATCAAGGACGTCAATACGGGCGCTGCCCGTGATGTGGCCCTGCAGGGCGTATTCATCGCCATCGGCCACAAGCCCAACACCGACATCTTCGAAGGCCAGCTCGAGATGGAAGGCGGCTACATCGTCACCCAGGGCGGACGCAACGGCAACGCCACCCAGACCAGCGTCCCTGGCGTGTTCGCCGCCGGTGACGTGCAGGATTACATCTACCGCCAGGCAGTGACGTCTGCGGGCACCGGCTGCATGGCCGCGCTCGATGCAGAGCGCTACCTCGACGCACTCGGCAACTGATCCGCAATGGCTCGTCGCCCGCGCCCTGCCCTGCCTTCGGCCACGCCGGCCGGCGCGCGCACGGGCGACGCCGACGCAGGCCGGGGGCTTCCGCCCAACACGCCGCTCGCGGGGCTGCGCAAGCAACTCCGCGACAACCAGGCTGACACGCGGCCGACGCAGGTGCCACAACCGGCAGGAAAGAAGATCCGTCCGTCGCGCACGGCCACACGCGAGACCGAAGGCGACACCTCGCTGGCCGACGCCCGCCTGCCCGACGCGGAAGAGATGGCGCTGTTCCGCCGCATGGCCGGTGACACCTTGCCGGTCCGCGGCGGTGACCGCATCGAGATCGAGCGTCCACGTCCCGCACCGATCCCGCGCGCTCAGCCTACCGTCGACGATGAACCCGCCCCCGCACGCCAGCCGCCCCGGGACCCGCTCAGCCTGGCCTACGAAGGCGTCATGCCCTTGCGCGATACCGGCCGGGTAGAACTCGACACCCCGCTGCGGCACCGCGTTCGGCACGACACGACCGGACAGGCGCCACGCATCCAACGGCCCGACGCCATCGTCCTGCCCCCTGATGCCGACGTCAGCGACCCTGCGTCGCTTTTCCGCAGTGTGGTCGGCGACACCCAGCCGATCGACCTGCGCAACCGGGTGGAGCTCGCCCGCCCAACACCGCGGCCGGCGCCAATCAAGCGCGAGGAAGACGAGCGGGCAGCGCTGCACGAATCGCTGCAGGCGCCGCTGACGTTCGAAGATCGCCTCGACATGGGCGACGAGGCGGCGTTCCTTCGTCCCGGACTACCGCGCAGGGTGTTGACCGACCTGCGACGCGGGCGCTGGGTGCTGCAGGGGCAGATCGACCTGCACGGTCTGGTGCGCGACGAAGCGCGCGATGCGCTCGCCCATTTCCTGCACGACAGCCTGACCCAGGGCAAACGCTGCATCCGGGTGATCCACGGCAAGGGGCACGGCTCGCCGGGAAAGGTGTCCATCCTCAAGCAACTGTCCCGCGGCTGGCTTGCCCAGCGCGAAGAGATCCTGGCCTTCTGCCAGGCTGGCCCCCACGATGGCGGCGGGGGCGCGCTGCTGGTGCTGCTGCGGGCGCAGAACGCCGCGCAGCGCTGAAACCTCAGATCGCGGCTTCGTTGGTCTCGCCGGTACGGATGCGAATGACCTGCTCCACCGACGTCACGAAAATCTTGCCGTCGCCGATCTTCCCCGTGCGCGCAGCCTTCACGATGGCCTCGACCGCCTGATCCACCATGTCGTCGGCGAGCACGACCTCCACCTTGATCTTCGGCAGGAAGTCGACGACGTACTCAGCGCCACGATAGAGCTCGGTATGCCCCTTCTGGCGCCCGAAACCCTTGACTTCGGTAACGGTCAGGCCGGTGATGCCCACTTCGGACAGCGACTCCCTGACCTCATCCAGCTTGAAAGGCTTGACGATCGCCTCGATTTTTTTCATGCATGTCTCCTGAAGATGTTGGGGTCGAACCTAGAGCCAAGCTCAATGACTAGAACTCATCCTGATAACGAGATGTTATCGGATAACGCCAGTCCTTGCCGAACCCCCGCTGTGTCACGCGGATGCCCACCGGCGCCTGGCGACGCTTGTACTCGTTGCGCTTGAGCATGCCCACCGTGCGACGAACCTCCGCCTCTGGAAAACCAGCCGCGATGATATGGCGCGGCGACTCGTCACGCTCCATGTAGGCCTCGATGATCGCATCGAGCACTTCGTAGGGCGGCAGACTGTCCTGATCCTTCTGGTCGGGCTTGAGCTCGGCCGATGGCGGGCGGTCAATGATGTTTCGTGGAATCACTGGGCCCACGGTGTTGCGCCAGTTCGACAGGCGGAACACGAAAGTCTTGTAGAGATCCTTCAGGACCGCGAATCCGCCAGCCATGTCTCCATACAAGGTCGCGTAGCCGGTGGCCATCTCGCTCTTGTTGCCCGTGGTCAGCACGATCGCCCCCGTCTTGTTGGACAAGGCCATCAGGATCATGCCGCGGATCCGGCTCTGCAGGTTCTCCTCCGTCGCATCCGGAGGCAGCCCGGCGAAATGCGGTTCGAGCAGGTCGGCGAACACCTGCATCGCCGGCGCAATCGGGATCTCGTCGTAACGCACGCCCAGCCTGCGCACCATGTCGCGCGAATCGTCCAGGCTCATCTGTGCAGTGTAGGGCGAAGGCATCATCACCGCGCGAACCTTGTCCGCCCCCAACGCATCTACCGCCACCGCCAGGGTAAGTGCCGAATCGATTCCGCCAGACAAGCCGATGATCGCCCCGGGGAAACCGTTCTTGCCAAGATAGTCGCGCACCCCGGTCTTCAGCGCCTCATAGACCTCAGCCTCGAGGAGACGGGGTGCTGCCTTGGTATCGCTCGACCAGCGTCCGGCATCGAAACGGAGAATGTCGACACGCTCATCGAAGGACGTCGCCTGATAGCCCAGCCGGCCATCCATGTCGAGCGCGAACGAATTGCCGTCGAACACCAGTTCATCCTGTCCGCCCACCATGTTGCAGTACAGCACCGGCAGGCCCGTCTCCCGCACACGGTCACGCAGCACCTGCACGCGCTGCGCCTGCTTGTCCATGTGATAGGGCGAAGCGTTCAGCGACAGCAACACCTGGGCGCCTGCCGCCCGCGCGAGCTCCGCCGGTCCGGTCTCCCAGACGTCGGCGCAGATATTGACGCCGAACCGCACGCCCTTGAGCTCGAACACACAGGGCGTCGCACCGGACTCGAAATAGCGCTCCTCGTCAAAAACCTCGTAGTTGGGCAGCAGGTTCTTGTAGTAACTGGTCAGCACCCGACCGCCGCTCAGCACCGACGCTGCATTGAAGCGCGCATGGCCGGATTCCGCGGGATGGCCGAGGACCACCCGCATGTCGCCTGCCGCGTCAGCGATGCGCTGCGTCTCGCGGGCGCAGGCGCGATAGAAGTCGGGCCGGAGCAAGAGATCCTCTGGCGGGTAACCGGACAGCGCGAGTTCAGGCGTGAGCAGAAGGTCGGCCCCTGCCGCGCGAGCGCGCTCGATGGCACCGATGATCCGGTCGGCGTTGCCGACGAGATCTCCGACGGTGAGATTGAGTTGGGCGACTGCAAGCGTAAGGGGCATGTGGGCGTTCGCATTCATGGAGCGAAACTATACCGCTTCGGCGCAACCGCCGTGCAAACGCGGACCTGTGTAACCCACAGCGACCGTGTGAAAGCCTGTGGACAAGCAGTGGACAGCGCTTGCAAGTTGCAGCGCACAAAGCGTATCTTCGATCTGCTCAAAAATAAGGCAGCCCCCCAGCCTGCTCCCGCCTACGGCAACTCGCCGAACCACCCGCGCTCCCTCCCGCCCCCGCTCATGCACGCCCGGCACGGCCTCCATCTCCTCGACGCAATCTCCGACGTCGCGCCCGAAGCGTGGGACGCCCTGCTCCCATCCGACGCGCCACCCTGCCTCCGCCATGCCTACCTGCACGCCCTCGAGGCCAGCGGCTGCGTATGCCCCGAGACCGGATGGACGCCCCGGCATGCAACCTTATGGGCAGATGCCGAACTCGTCGCGGCGATGCCGCTCTATCTGAAGACGCATTCGTGGGGCGAGTACGTGTTCGACTGGGCCTGGGCCGAGGCCTACCACCGCCATGGCCTGGATTACTATCCGAAATGGCTGTCCGCCATCCCCTTCACCCCGATTCCCGGCCCACGCCTCCTCGGCCGCTCGACCGCAAGCCGCCAGGCATTGCTGACGAGCGTGATCCAGCACGCTCGTCAGAGCGGCTTGTCCTCGCTACACCTCTTGTTTCCGATGGACGACGACCTGGGCGTGCTGGAGAACGCGCGTCTGTCGATTCGCCACGGCGTGCAGTTCCACTGGCGCAATGCCGATCCGCATGATCCCTCCGGTCCGCCTTACCGGGACTTCGATGCTTTCCTCGCCAGTCTCAATCACGACAAGCGCAAGAAGATCCGACAGGAACGTCGTCGCGCAGCCACCCACGGCCTGTCCCTGCGTTGGGAAGACGGCCATTCGGCCACGACCGCGGACTGGGCTTTCCTTTACCGTTGCTACGCCACGACCTACGCATTGCACCGCTCGACACCCTACCTCAGCCCCGCCTTCTTCGACCGGCTGGCCAGTGACCTGCCCGGCCATGTGCGCCTTCTGCTTGCCGAGCGCGGACAATCACCGGTCGCGTCGGCCTTCTTCCTGTGCGACGACCACACACTCTACGGGCGCTACTGGGGTGCAACGGAGAACCTGCCCTTCCTGCATTTCGAGTTGTGCTACTACCAGGCCATCGAATATTGCATCCAACATGGCCTGCAACGCTTCGAAGGAGGCGCACAGGGCGAACACAAGCTGGCACGCGGACTGCAGCCGGTGCGAACGCACTCGGCACACTGGATCGCCGACCCACGCTTCCGGACGGCGGTCGACGACTATCTCACCCGCGAACGCGGGCAGATGGATTTCTATCTCGACGAACTGGCCGAGCACGCCCCGTTCAAGGCCTCGGCGAAAGGGGGGTCGTAGCCCTCAACGCCCCGCTGAACGCAACAGGGGCAGGCAGCGATACAAGGCGCTGATCGACTTCCCATCGGTGATTTCGCCGTGGTGAATGGCCGCCTCGGCCTCTTCCACGGAAAGCGTCAGGATCTCGAGGAACTCGCCTTCGTCCCATGCATGACCGACATGACGCAGACCCCGAGCGAAGAAGATCTCGATCCGCTCGTCCGAATAACCGATGCAGGGATGCATCACGCCGACATGCTGCCAGCTCGCCGCCTCGTAGCCCGTTTCCTCGCGCAGCTCACGCTGCGCGCAGGCCAGGATGTCCTCGCCCGGGTCGATCTTGCCCGCTGGCAGCTCAACGAAGGCGCGCCGCAACGGATAGCGAAACTGGCGCTCGAACAGCAGCCTGCCGTCCGGCAGCGCCGCAACCACCACCACCGCACCGGGATGGCGTATGTACTCGCGGGTACCTTCCCCGCCATCGGGCAGGCGCACCCGATCACGCCACACATTCAGCAGACGGCCGCCGAACACCTGCTCGGTCGAAAGCTCGCGCTCCTCCAGCGGCTCCGTCCCCGCGGCCCCGCTCATTCGGCTGCTGCCTTGCGCGGTGCGTGCCACAGGTAGCGGAAGACGAAACCCGGGAATGCGAACACGAGAAACAGGCAGAAGGTGGTGGCGTAGAACGCCCAGTTCTGCGCATACACGCTGCCATGCCCCTGAGCTTCGAGTCCCATCGCCAGTGCGCCGGCGACGAAATACAGGATCGCCAACTCAAAGAGGCGCCACGCCAGGCCTTTTGCACGCCCCGCAGGGGGGCGGATTACGAAGAGGATGCGATCGAACACGAAAGGCAGGTTGGCCATCGTAAACACGATGGCCAGGAGCAGATAGACGCTCGTCGTCTCGTTCATGAGTCAGCGGCGCCGAACGTCCGGACCGGCTTACAGCGACCCCAACAGCGCATACGCGCACAGGGACATCAGCATCTGCGGCGCCAGTCCCAGCGCAGCGATCGCGATACCGTTCGCCGATAGCATCACGCGGACCTCAGCAGGCGCGTGGATCGGGGACGCATCGACCGGTTCGTCGAAATACATGACCTTGACCACACGCAGGTAGTAGAACGCCCCAGCGACCGACATCAGCACCGCGACCACCGCAAGCCAGAAGTAACCGGCTGCCACGACGGCCTGAAGGACCGACAGTTTGGCGAAGAAACCAATGAAGAACGGAATGCCGGCCATCGAGAACATGACGAAGAGCATCATCAGCGCAAACCAGGGGCTGCGCCTGTTAAGTCCCTTGAAGTCGTCGATGTTCTCCGCCTCGAATCCGGCACGCGACAGCAGGATGAGCATGCCGAAGGATGCCAGGCTCATGATCACGTACGACACGGCGTAGAACATGGCCGAGCTGTAGGCATTGAGCGCGAAGTGGCGATCCCCGTCCACCACCCCCGCAAGCAGGCCAAGCAGCATGAAACCCATGTGCGAGATACCCGAGTAGGCGAGCATGCGCTTGATGTTCTGTTGCGCGATCGCAGCCAGGTTGCCGAGCACGATCGAAGCGACCGCAACCAGCATCAACATCGTCTGCCATTCCTCGGCGATGTCGAACAGCGCCCAGATCAGCAAACGCACCGCCATTGCAAACGCCGCCAGCTTGGGCGCAGTCGCAATCATCAGTGTGACTGCCGTCGGTGCGCCCTGATAGACGTCGGGCACCCACATGTGGAAGGGCACGACACCGAGCTTGAACGAGATGCCGGCGACCAGGAACACGAGGCCGAACATCAGCACCGTACGATTGGCTGCCTCGTTGTAGATCGCCTGCGCAATGGCCGAGAACTCGAGCGAGCCGGTCGCGCCATAGACCATCGACATGCCGTAGAGTAACAGGCCCGATGCAAGTGCGCCGAGCACGAAGTACTTCATCGCCGCCTCGGTCGAGCGTGCCGACTCGCGGTCGAAGGCGACCATCGTGTACAGCGCCAGCGACATCATCTCGAGGCCGATATACATCGGTAGCATATGGTTGGCCGTGACCATCACCATCATGCCCAGCGTCATCAGCAGCGCAAGCAGGTAGTACTCGGGCTTGTCGATCTTGCGGTCGGCGAGGTAGGCCCGGCCGTAAAGCAAGGCGATGGCCGTCGAGAAGTAGATCATCAGCTTCAGGAAATCGCCCATCAGGTCGCTGATGAACAGATTGCTGAAGGTGTACACCGGCTCGCCCTCCATCGTGAAGATGGTGACGAAGGCCGCCGCGATCAGCGTGAACTGGGTCGCGTAGTAGGAAAGCGATCGGGCAATGCTGCGCGCGAAGGTGCTCGCGAGCATGATCACCAGGGCCATCACGGCAACGAAAATCTCGGCCGCTGCGGGGTAGAAGTCGGGGACGACAAAGTTCATCTTCTGACCAGTCCGTTATAAGTCTCTATGGCGCTCGGGATGCCCGGCACTCAGAGCTTGCTCACGGCAACATGCCGCAGGAGTTCGTTGACCGACGCGTGCATCACCTCGGTGAAGGGATACGGGTACAGGCCCATCGCCAGGACGCAGAGTGCAAGGATGCCAAGGAAGGCGAACTCGCGCGCGTTGATATCTTCGAGTTCGGCCACATGCTTGTTGGCGACCTTGCCGAACACCACGCGCTTGTACATCCAGAGCGAATACGCGGCACCGAGGATCAGCGTGGTGGCGGCGATGAAGCCGATCCAGAAGTTGTACTGCACTGCCCCCAGCACGACCATGAACTCGCCCACGAAACCCGACGTCGCCGGGAGACCCGAGTTGGCCATCGCGAACAGCATGAAGAACGCGGCGAACTTGGGCATGGTGTGCACCACACCGCCGTAATCGGCGATCTGGCGCGAATGCACGCGGTCGTACAGGACCCCGATGCAAAGGAACATCGCGGCCGACACGAAACCGTGGGAAATCATCTGGACGATCGCGCCTTCCACCCCGAGCGGATTGAAGATGAAGAAGCCCAAGGTGACGAAGCCCATGTGCGAGATCGACGAATAGGCCACCAGCTTCTTCATGTCGGCCTGAACCAACGCGACGAAACCGATATACACCACGGCGATCAGCGACAGCATGATCACGAGCCAGGCCAGCTCCTGCGAAGCATCGGGCACGATCGGCAACGAGAAGCGCAGGAAACCATAGGCACCCAGCTTCAGCGCGATCGCGGCCAGCACGACGGAGCCACCCGTCGGCGCCTCGACGTGGGCATCAGGCAGCCAGGTGTGCACCGGCCACATCGGTACCTTGACCCCAAAGGCGATCAGGAAGGCCAGGAAGATGAGAATCTGCGGCTCGATCGGCAGGGGAAGCTGGTGCCAGTCGAGAATGCTGAAGCTGCCGCCCGACTGCATGAACAGGTAAAGCAGCACGACCAGCATCAGCAGCGAGCCGAGCAGCGTGTAGAGAAAGAACTTGATCGCCGCATACACACGGTTGGGACCGCCCCACACGCCGATGATCAGGTACATCGGGATCAGCGAGGCCTCGAAGAACACGTAGAACAGCACGCCGTCCAGTGCCGAGAAAATGCCGTTCATCAGCCCCGACATGATCAGGAAGGCCGCCATGTACTGCGCCACCCTGTCATCGATGACCTTCCAGCCCGCCAGGACGACCGTGATCGTGATGAAGGCATTGAGGATCACGAACAGCACCGAGATGCCGTCGACGCCGAGGTGGTAATTGATGTTGAACCGCGGCACCCAGGACGTCATCTCGACGAACTGCATCGCGCTCGTCGTCGTGTCGAAGCCGGTGTAGAGCGGAAGGGTCACGACGAAACCAGCCACCGCAACCGCGAGGGCGAGCATGCGCGCCAGCGGGGCATTGCGATCGGCGCCGGTCGCGAGCACCAGCAGGCCGCCGAGAATCGGCACCCAGATCGCCAGACTGAGGAGAGGAATGTCCGTCATCGTTGCTTTCCGTTCAGTGCGCCGCGTACGGCGCGTTCCATCTTGTTATGTATTCCTGCCGCCGTGTCCTGCTTACCCGCGGTTGAACCAGAAGGTGAGCAGGATGAACACGCCGATGATCATCATGAAGGCGTACTGGTACAGATGGCCGGTCTGGAACAGGCGCGACATCTGCGCGACCCAGCCCACCAGCCGCGCGGTGCCATTCACCGCCACACCGTCGATCAGTGCCTGGTCGCCCGCCTTCCACAGGCCCTTGCCCAGCGCTCGCGCACCACCGGCAAAGACGATTTCGTTGAAGCGGTCGAAGTAGTACTTGTTCTCGAGCAGGCTGTGGATCGGCTTGAAGGTGCGCTGGATCGCGGCCGGGATGCCCGGCTTGACCATGTAGAACAGCCAGGCGGTTGCGACTCCCCCCATCGCCAGCCAGAACGGCGCGGTCTGCAGGCCGTGCAAGGCCATTGCGACGGGACCGTGGAACGCCGCTTCGAGCTCCTTCAGGCCGACATGGTTGTCGCCGACGGAGATCACACCCTTGAACCAGTCGCCGAACAGCATCGGCTCGATGGTGAAGAAACCGATCAGCACCGACGGGATCGCCAGCAGCACCAGCGGCAGCGTCACGACCCACGGCGATTCGTGCGGTTTCTGGCCCGGAGCGAGACCATGGTGATGATCGGCAGCGGGTTCCTCGTCATCGTGGTCACCGTGGTGGTCATGGTGCCCGTCGGCCTTGCCGAAGCGCTCCTCGCCATGGAAGACGAGGAAATACATGCGGAAGGAGTAGAACGCGGTGACGAACACCCCCAGCAGCACGCAGAACAGGGCGTAGCCCGCGCCCGGGATCGTCGAGGCATGCACAGCCTCGATGATCGAGTCCTTCGAGTAGAAGCCGGAAAACAGCGGGAAGCCGATCAGCGCGAGGGAACCCAGCAAAGAGGTCATCCACGTGATGGGCATGTATTTCCACAGGCCGCCCATGTTCCGCATGTCCTGGTCGTGGTGCATGCCGATGATCACCGAACCGGCGCCAAGGAACAGCAGCGCCTTAAAGAAGGCGTGCGTCATCAGGTGGAACACCGCAGCCGAGTAAGCCGACACGCCCAGCGCGACCGTCATGTAGCCGAGCTGCGACAGCGTCGAATACGCCACGACGCGCTTGATGTCGTTCTGCACGATGCCGAGGAACCCCATGAACAGCGCGGTCGTCGCACCGATCACGAGCACGAAGGACAGCGCGGTGTCCGACAGTTCGAACAGCGGCGACATGCGCGCCACCATGAAGATGCCGGCAGTCACCATGGTCGCGGCGTGGATCAGTGCCGAGATCGGGGTCGGGCCCTCCATCGAGTCCGGCAGCCAGACGTGCAACGGCACCTGGGCCGACTTGCCCATCGCGCCGATGAACAGGCAGATGCAAATCGCGGTAATGAGCGGCCAGCCGGTCACGGCCATGTCCTGCGAAGCGAGTTCGCCGGCCTTCGCGAAGACTTCGGCGTAATTCAGCGTGCCTGCATAGGCGGCAATCAGACCGATGCCGAGCAGGAAACCGAAGTCGCCCACGCGGTTCACCAGGAAGGCCTTCAGGTTGGCGTAGATGGCCGTCGGGCGGTCATACCAGAAACCGATCAGCAGATACGAAACGAGCCCCACCGCTTCCCAGCCGAAGAACAACTGCAGGAAGTTGTTGGACATCACCAGCATCAGCATCGAGAAGGTGAACAACGAGATGTAGCTGAAGAAGCGCTGGTAGCCCGGGTCCTCGGACATGTAGCCGATGGTGTAGATATGCACCATCAGCGACACGAAGGTCACGACCAGCATCATCATGACGGTCAGCGAGTCGATCAGGAAACCCACCTCGAAGGTGATGCCACCGGCAACCATCCAGGTGTAAATGGTGCCGTTGAAGGTGTTGCCCGCCTGAACGTCCTGGTAGATCACGACAGAGGCTGCCAGCGCAATCGCAACGCCAAGGATGGTGACGATGTGCGCGCCGGTGCGCCCGATGGTCTTGCCGAACAGGCCGGCAAGGATCGCCCCTGCCAGCGGCGCCAGCGGGACGAGGAGATAGAGAGTCTGCATGTCCGTCATCGTGACGCTTCCTTAACCCTTGAGGCTGTCCAGATCATCCACATGGATCGTGCGCATGTTCCGGAACATGACGATCAGGATCGCCAGACCGATTGCCGACTCGGCAGCCGCGACCGTGAGGATGAAGAAAACGAAAACCTGGCCGGCAATGTCGCCGAGATAGTGCGAGAAGGCGATGAAGTTCATGTTCACCGCAAGCAGCATCAGTTCGATGGCCATCAGCAGCACGATCAGGTTCTTCCGGTTGAGGAAGATCCCGACCACGCTGATCGCGAACAGGATCGCGCCCAGGATGAGGAAATGGGAAAGCGAAAGCATCTGTGACTCCCTGATCGCACCGGTCTGTTACCGGTGCGTTTCTTTGTTCGCGTGCGGGTTCAGTCTTCTTTCTCGGCCTGCATCTTGACCAGCTCGACGCGCCCATCGCGCTTGACGGCCACCTGGTCCGACGGATGCATGTACTTGATGCCCTTGCGCTTGCGCAGCGTCAGCGCCACAGCGGCCACCATCGCCACCAGCAACACGAGCGAAGCCAGTTCGAACGGATAGACGTAATCGGTGTAGAGCACCCGCCCGAGTTCGCGGGTGTTGCTGAACCCTTCACCCGCAGCCGGCGGCGCCGGCATCGCCTCGAGCCCGAAGTAGGAGCCCCCCAGCACCATGACCATCTCGACCAGCATCAGAATGCCGACCAGCGCACCGACCGGCAGGTAACTCCAGAAACCCTCGCGGATCCTGTCCAGGTTGATGTCGAGCATCATGACCACGAACAGGAACAGCACCATCACTGCGCCGACGTACACCATCACCAGCGTGATCGCGAGGAACTCGGCCTGCAGCAGCAGCCAGATGCCACCCGCGTTGAAGAAGGTCAGCACCAGGAACAGCGCGGCATGCACCGGATTCCGGGCTGTGATCACCCTCAGCGCCGCGAACACCATGATCGCGGCGAGAAAGTAGAAGACGAAGGTCTTGAATTCCATGTTCTTGACTCGTGGCGCGCAGGGCGCCGTCCGTTAGCGGTACTTCGCGTCCTGTTCGCGGTCGGCCGCGATCTGCGACTCGTAGCGATCCCCCACCGCCAGCAGCATCTGCTTGGTGTAGTAGAGATCGCCCCGCTGTTCACCGTGGTACTCGAACACTCGCGTCTCGACGATTGCATCGACCGGACAGGCTTCTTCGCAGAATCCGCAGAAGATGCACTTCGTCAGGTCGATGTCGTAGCGAGTCGTGCGCCGCGAACCGTCGTCGCGTTGCTCCGATTCGATGGTGATCGCCATCGCGGGGCAGATCGCTTCGCACAGCTTGCACGCAATGCAGCGCTCTTCGCCGTTCGGGTAGCGACGCAGCGCATGCAGTCCCCGGAATCGGTTGCTCTGCGGCGTCTTTTCTTCCGGGAACAGGACAGTGATCTTGCGCTGGAAGAAATGCCGCCCGGTCAGGGCCATGCCCTTGAGCAGTTCCTTCAGGAACAGACTGCCGATGTAATCCTTGGCACCCATGGTCTTCTCAACTCCAGATCGACAGCGGCGACATCAACCACACCGCCACGACAAACACCCACACGAGGGTAACCGGTATGAATACCTTCCAGCCCAACCGCATGATCTGGTCGTAGCGGAACCGCGGGAACGTGGCGCGCGCCCAAAGGAAGACGAAAAGGATGGCAGCCGTCTTCAGTGCGAGCCAATGGAAGCCGTCAGGCAGGAAACCCACCGGCGACAGCCAGCCGCCCAGGAACAGGACCGAGGTCAGAATCGAGACCAGGATCATGTTGGCGTACTCCGCGAGGAAGAACAGCGCGAAGGCCATGCCCGAGTACTCGACCATGTGACCCGCGACCACCTCCGCCTCACCTTCCACCACGTCGAACGGCGCGCGGTTGGTCTCGGCGATGCCCGAGATCACATACACGACGAACATCGGCAGCAGCGGCAGCCAGTTCCACGACAGGAAGCCCAGCCCCATGTCGGCAAAGCGCCCCTGCCCCTGCGAGGTCACGATGTCGGTCAGGTTCAGGCTCGCCGAGATCAGCAGCACGCAGATCAGGGCGAAGCCCATAGACACTTCATACGACACCATCTGTGCAGCCGCACGCATCGAGCCGAGGAAGGGATATTTCGAGTTCGATGCCCAGCCGGCCACGATCACGCCATAAACCTCCATCGAGGTGATCGCCAGCAGGAACAGCAGGCCGGCATTGACGTTCGCCAGCACCAGGCCGTCATCGAAAGGAATCACCGCCCATGCCGCAAGCGACGGCGCGATCGCGAGGATCGGGCCGAGGATGAAGAGCCCCTTGCTCGCACCGCTGGGGACAATGATCTCCTTGAGGAGCAGCTTGACGCCGTCCGCGATCGGTTGCAGCAGTCCCCAGGGGCCGACGCGATTCGGCCCGAACCGGACCTGCATGAAGCCGATGACCTTGCGCTCGGCCAGCGTCAGATAGGCGACCGCAATCATGAGCGGCGCGATGATCGCGACGATCTTGACCAGCGTCCACACGGCCGGCCAGGTCGGGCCGAAGAAATCGGCCACGGGTTGCAGCATCGCTTCCATCAGACACGCTCCACGCTGACATCACCGCTCATCGCGCCCAGCGCCGCGGTTGAAAGATGTGCCGCAGCAATCCGCACGCAGCCGGCCGCGAGGCCGGCGTCGGCCTGTGCCACGAGATCCGCCTGCCCACCGCCAGCCTGGCGGACTCGCACGCGATCGCCGGCATTGACGCCGAGCGCAGCAAGGGTCTCAGGGGCGATACGGGCCACCGGCGCTGCAGCGTCACGGGTCTTCTGCAGCGATGGCGCACGACGCACGATCGGGTCGGCGAAATGGATCGGCACATCGGTCACACGCTCGAGCGCGCCGGCCGCCGCCACTGCTGACGATACCAACACGCCTTCGAGACCGTTGTCGAGGCGCTCGGCGATGCCGCCGGCCAAAGCTTCGTCGCGCACGGCCTCCGAATCCCCCTGCGAGAAACCGTCGAGCGACAGCATGTTGCCGAGCACGCGCAGGACCTTCCAGCCCGGCCGCGTCTCGCCCTGCGGGCGCGCGACAGCGGTGAAGCTCTGCGCACGGCCTTCGCAGTTCACGTAGGTACCGGAGGTTTCCGTGAAGGGTGCGATCGGCAGCATCACATCGGCGACGCCGCGCAACGACGCCGAGTCGAATGCGCTCAGGCCGACAACCAGTTGCGCGCTGCCGAGAGCTGCCTTCGTGGCCACTGGGTCGGCGAAATCGAAATCAGGTTCGGCGCCGAACACCACGTAAGCCTGACGGGGCTGCGCGATCATGCTGAGCGCATTGAGGCCGTCCGCACCAGGCGTCGCGCCTGCGAGGTATCCGCCGACGCTGTTCGCCGCATCGCCGATGAAGCCGAACGTGCCGCCGGACAGGCGTGCAACTTCCTGGGCGAGCATCTGCAACTCGCTCGCACGTCCATGCTGGACGGCGAGGTTACCCAGCCACACCGCAACCTTGCCCCCGCTTGCGAGGCTCTCCGCGATGCCCCGCGCAGCGTCGGACACGACGCCAGGGAGCTTGCCGTGCAAGGCAACCGAAACCTCGACGCCCTTTGCCGCGGACAAGGCCGCGACCACCTCGGCGAGCATCGCAACCATGGCCGACGGCGCGACCAGCGCACGATGCTTGACCGGCAACAGCCATTCTTCGGCGTTCGGCCCGATCGCGCTGACATGCAGGCCCTTCTTCGCGGCCTGGCGAACGCGCTGAGCAAGCAGCGGCGCATCCTTGCGCAGGAAGCTGCCCACCACGAGCAGGCGATTCAGGTCCTTCACGCCCGCGACGGGCATGCCGAGCCAGGGCGCGCCACTGCGCTTGCCATCAGCACGGAAATCCGACTGACGCAGGCGGAAATCGACGTTATCCGAGCCGACGCCACGAACCAGCTTCTGCAGCAGATAGAGTTCCTCGAGCGTCGAGTGCGGCGAACCCAGCGCGCCGATCGACGCAGGGCCATGATCCTTGGCGATGTCGCGCAGCCCGGTCGCAACGAATTCGAGCGCGGCCTGCCAGTCGACGCGTTTCCACTCGCCGCCCTGCTTGATCATCGGGGCCGTCAGACGTTCGTCCCCATTGAGCGCCTCGTAGGAGAAGCGATCCTTGTCCGACAGCCAGCACTCGTTGACGTCTTCGTTCTCGAACGGCAGCACACGCTTCACGACGTCGTGCTTGGTCTGGACGATCAGGTTTGCACCCAGCGAATCGTGCGGGCTGACCGACTTGCGCCGTGACAACTCCCACGTGCGGGCGGCGAAGCGGAACGGCTTCGACGTCAATGCACCGACCGGGCACAGATCGATGATGTTGCCCGACAGCTCGGAGTCGATCGTCTTCTCGATGAAGGGCATGATCTCCGCATGCTCGCCGCGGAAGGCCTGACCCAGCTCCATCTCGCCGGCGACCTCGGCCGTGAAACGGACACAGCGCGTGCAGTTGATGCAGCGCGTCATGTCGGTCGACACGAGCGAACCGAGATTCTTGTTGAAGACGACGCGCTTCTCTTCCTGGTAGCGCGAGGCCGTGGAGCCATAACCGACCGCCAGATCCTGCAACTGGCATTCTCCACCCTGATCGCAGATCGGGCAGTCGAGCGGGTGGTTGATGAGCAGGAACTCCATGACGCCCTTCTGGGCCTTCACGGCGAGTTCCGAGTGGGTCCACACCTTCATGCCGTTGGTGACGGGCGTCGCACAGGCCGGCAACGGCTTGGGCGCTTTCTCAACCTGCACCAGACACATGCGGCAGTTGGCCGCGATCGACAGTTTCTTGTGGTAGCAGAAGTGCGGGATGTAGGCGCCAGCAACCGCGGCGGCATCCATCACGGTGCTGCCGTCGTCGACCTGGACCTGCTTGCCGTCGATTTCGATCTCTAGCATGACGGGCTCACGTAGATTTGACTGCCCGCGCGCTGCACTTCCGGCGGCACGAGGCACTTCTTGTTTTCGATGTGGTATTCGAACTCTGTACCGAAATGCTTGACGAAGCTCTGCACCGGCATCGATGCGGCATCGCCCAACGCGCAGATAGTGCGACCCATGATGTTGGCCGTCACGGAATTCAGCAGGTCGAGATCGTCCGGACGGCCGAGACCGTTCTCGATGCGGTGGACCACGCGATAGAGCCAGCCGGTACCTTCACGACAGGGCGTGCACTGACCGCAGGACTCTTCGAAGTAGAAGTAGGACAGACGCTCGAGCGCCTTCACCATGCAGGTCGTCTCGTCCATCACGATCACCGCACCGGAACCGAGCATCGAACCCGCCTTCGAGATCGAGTCGTAATCCATCGTGCAGTCCATCATGACGCTGCCCGGCACGACCGGCGCTGACGAGCCACCCGGGATCACGGCCTTGAGCTTGCGTCCGCCTCGCATGCCACCCGCCATCTCGAGCAACTCGGAGAACGGCGTGCCGAGCGGAATCTCGTAGTTGCCCGGGCGATTGACGTGGCCCGACACGGAGAACAGCTTCATGCCGCCGTTGTTGGGCTTTCCGAGGCTCAGGAAGGCCTCGCCGCCCATGTTCATGATGAACGGCACGGACGCGAAGGTTTCCGTGTTGTTGATCGTGGTCGGCTTGCCGTAAAGGCCGTAACTTGCCGGGAACGGCGGCTTGAAGCGGGGCTGCCCCTTCTTGCCCTCGATCGATTCCAGCAGCGCCGTTTCCTCGCCGCAGATGTACGCACCGTAGCCGTGATGGGCGAAGAGCTCGAACGAGAAGTCCGAACCCAGGATGTTCTGCCCGATCAAACCAGCGGTCCGCGCCTCGGCCAGCGCTTCCTCGAAGCGCTGATACACCTCGAAGATCTCGCCGTGGATGTAGTTGTAACCGCGCGCAGCCCCCATCGCATAGGCGGCAATCGCCATGCCCTCGATGACGCTGTGCGGGTTGTAGCGCAGGATGTCGCGGTCCTTGAAGGTACCCGGTTCGCCTTCGTCGGAGTTGCAGGCGAGGTACTTGTCGCCCGGGAACGAGCGCGGCATGAAGCTCCACTTCAAGCCCGTCGGGAAGCCGGCGCCGCCACGACCGCGCAAGACCGAAGTCTTCAGCTCGCCGATGATCGTGTCCTGGGAAATCTTCTCGGAGACGATCCGCCGAAGCGCCGCGTAGCCGCCGCGCGCGACATAATCCTGGAGCCGCCAGGTGCGGTCGCCGTCACAGCCGGCGAGGATCATTCCTTGCGTGCTCATTTCTTGTCCAGGTCGGCCAGCATCTGGTCGATCTTCTCGGTGGTCATCCAGCTGCACATGTGATGGTTGTTCACCAGCAGCACCGGGGCGTCGCCACAGGCGCCCATGCATTCGCCCTCTTTCAGCGTGAACTTGCCGTCCGGCGTAGTCTCGTTGAAGTCGATGCCGAGCTTGTGCTTGAGATAGTCGCCGGCCTGCACCCCACCCGAAAGCGCACAGGGCAGATTCGTGCACACCGTGATCTTGTGGCGCCCGACCGGGTTGAGGTCGTACATGTTGTAGAAGCTTGCCACCTCATACGCGGCGATCGGCGGCATGTCGAGGTAGTGCGCGACGAACTCGATGAGCTCCTTCGGCAACCAGCCTTTCTCGACCTGCGCGATTCGCAGCGCTGCCATCACGGCGGACTGCTTCTGATCCGATGGGTACTTGGCGATCTCTCGATCGATCTGTTGCAGCGATTCCTGGCTCAGCATGTCGTCTTGATCTTCCGGATAGCCTGCCGATTCTTGTTTGCTACGGTCACGACCTTCAGCGGTCGATCTCGCCGAACACGACGTCCATCGTGCCGATGATGGCGACCACGTCGGCGATCATGTGCCCACGCGCGATGTCGTCCATGGCCGCGAGATGCGCGAAGCCCGGTGCGCGAAGCTTCAGCCGGTAAGGCTTGTTAGCGCCGTCGGACACCGCATAGACGCCGAACTCACCCTTCGGATGCTCCACCGCCGCATAGACCTCGCCCTTCGGCACGTGAATACCCTCGGTGAAGAGCTTGAAGTGGTGGATCAGCTCTTCCATGTTGGACTTCATGTCCTCACGCGCCGGCGGTGCCACCTTGTGGTTGTCGGTGATGACCGGACCGGGATTCTTGCGCAGCCAGTCGATGCACTGCTTGATGATCCGGTTCGACTGGCGCATCTCTTCCATGCGGCACAGGTAACGGTCGTAGCAGTCACCGTTCTTGCCGACGGGAATGTCGAAGTCGATCCGGTCGTAGACTTCGTAGGGCTGCTTCTTGCGCAGATCCCACGCAACCCCGGAGCCACGCAGCATGGGTCCGGTGAAACCCCAAGCCAGCGCCTGCTCGGGCGAGACAACACCGATACCGACGGTGCGCTGCTTCCAGATCCGGTTGTCGGTCAGCAGCGTCTCGTATTCATCGCAGTAGGTCGGAAAGCGGTTCGTAAAATCCTCGAGGAAGTCGAGCAGCGAGCCTTCACGGTTCACATTCAGCTCGCGAACGACCTTCTCGTTCTTGAAACGATTGACCTCGTACTTCGGCATGCGATCGGGCAGATCACGATAGACACCACCTGGCCGATAATACGCCGCATGCATGCGCGCACCCGACACCGCCTCGTAGGCGTCCATCAGGTCCTCGCGCTCGCGGAAGGTATACAACACCATCGTCATCGCGCCGATGTCGAGTGCGTGCGTACCGATATTCAGCAGGTGATTCAGAATGCGCGTGACCTCGTCGAACATCACGCGGATGTACTGCGCACGCTCGGGCACCTGCACACCGAGCAGCTTCTCGATCGCCATGCAGTAGGCGTGCTCGTTGCACATCATCGACACATAGTCGAGGCGGTCCATGTAGGGCACGGACTGCACCCAGGTGCGTGTTTCGGCCAGCTTTTCGGTGCCCCGGTGCAGCAGGCCGATGTGCGGATCGGCACGCTCGACGACTTCACCGTCCAGTTCCAGCACCAGACGCAGCACGCCGTGCGCGGACGGGTGCTGCGGACCGAAGTTAATCGTGTAGTTGCGGATCTCAGCCATGGCCGACGTCCCCGTAGTTCTCTTCGCGCACGATGCGCGGCGTGTTCTCGCGCGGCTCGATGGTGACCGGCTGATAGACAACCCGCCCCTGCTCCGGGTCGTAACGCATCTCGACATACCCAGACACCGGGAAGTCCTTGCGGAATGGATGCCCGACGAAACCGTAATCAGTGAGAATCCGGCGCAGATCCGGATGCCCCGAATACATGATGCCGTAGAGGTCGAAGGACTCGCGCTCGTACCAGTTGGCACTCGGCCACACGTCGACGACAGAATCCAGCACCGGAAACTCATCATCATCGGCAAACGTGCGCAGACGCAGGCGCCAGTTGTGCCGCACCGAAGTCAGGTGAGCCGCGGACGCAAAACGCTTGCCCGACCAGGGCGCATTGCCAAAGGCGGAATAGTCGAGCCCCGAAATATCCACCAGCTGCTCGAAATGCAGATCAGGATTGTCACGCAGCATGCGCGCGACTTGCAGATAATCGGCAGCGGCAACTTCGATGGTGACCTCGCCTCGATCAACGACGAGCGACTGCAGGGTGTCGCCGAATAGGTCGCGCAAGGTCTGGCTCAGGCGTTCAAGCTTGGCACTCATGTCTATGACACCCGTCAGCGCGCAATCGTATTGGTGCGCTTGATCTTGTTCTGAAGCTGGAGAATGCCGTAGATCAAGGCCTCGGCCGTCGGCGGACAGCCCGGCACATAGACATCGACCGGCACGATGCGATCGCAACCACGCACGACCGAGTAGGAATAGTGGTAATAGCCACCCCCATTGGCGCAGGAGCCCATGGAGATGACCCAGCGCGGCTCGGACATCTGGTCATAGACCTTGCGCAGCGCCGGCGCCATCTTGTTGCACAGCGTGCCGGCAACAATCATCAGATCCGACTGACGGGGACTCGGACGGAACACGACACCGAAGCGGTCAAGGTCGTAACGAGCACAACCCGCGTGAATCATCTCGACCGCACAACAAGCAAGACCGAAAGTCATCGGCCACATCGAACCGGTTCGCGTCCAGTTGATGACCGCATCGAGCGAGGTGGTGACAAACCCCTCGCGGAAGACGCCCTCAATGCTCATGCATTACTCCCAGTCGAGTGCGCCGTTCTTCCACTCGACGATATAACCGATGACCAGAACCGAGAGAAAGACCATTACCGAACCGAACACGAACCAGGCCAGCTCGCCAGCGGCAATGAATTCCTGAAAGACCGTCGCCCACGGGAAAAGAAAGGCGATTTCCAGATCGAACAGGATGAAGAGGATGGCTATCAGGTAATACCGAACGTCGAACTTCATCCGGGCGTCTTCAAACGCCTCGAAGCCACATTCGTAAGGAGAGAGCTTTTCGCTGTCAGGGCGATATGGGGCGAGAACTCGCCCGAGGACTACAGGAGCAACACCGAAACCCAAACCTACGAGTATGAACATCAATACAGGAAAGTAGTTTTCCAGCATGTTCAGAAACCCCCAGTAAGATTGACAGCTTTATTGCTGCCATTATTGTTTTGGTTGCTCTGCATGGAAACGCCCGCATAAGCGGGCGTTCTCCGTAATCTGGTGCCGACGATGAGACTCGAACTCATACGGCTTTCGCCACTACCCCCTCAAGATAGCGTGTCTACCAATTTCACCACGTCGGCGCTTCGTTTCAAAGCCAGATAATTATACGACTTTTTGCGCGGTGCGCAAAGAGTTCGTTGCGCAATTATTTCGGAATCGACTGCGCCTTGGAGTCATCCCCCGCAGGCGCAGGAACGGCAGGCACCGCATCAGTCGCAGGCGACGACTGAACGCCTTCCATGACACTGGAGGGCGCAGCGGGCTTGTCGCTTGCGAGATAGCTGAGACCCAGACTGGTGATGAAGAACACAGCTGCAAGCACGGCTGTCGTCCGGCTCAGGAAATTCGCAGAGCCCGACGATCCGAACAAGCTGCCCGAGGCACCACTACCGAAGGCAGCCCCCATGTCAGCGCCTTTTCCGTGCTGCACAAGAACCAGGCCGATGACACCGAGGCCCACCAGCACGTGCACGGTCAGCACCAGAGAAAAAAGATAGTCGCCCATCACAAACCCTAAAAAGACACTTCGTTGAAAGATCAGACCCCAGCCGCCGCGCGGCAGATCGCCATGAAATCGTCAGCCACCAGCGATGCGCCGCCGATCAACCCGCCATCCACGTTCGGCATGGCAAAGAGTTCGGCTGCGTTGTCCGGCTTCACGCTTCCACCATACACAATGCGGACCGCATCCGCCTGCACGGCCTGCTCCATGAGCCAGCCGCGAATCGCGGCATGCACCTCTTCCGCCTGGGCAGCCGTGGCCGAACGCCCCGTACCGATCGCCCAGACCGGTTCGTAGGCCACGACCACGCCGCCGAATCGCTCACGTCCCAGCACCTCGCCGACCGCAGCAAGCTGACGGGAAATCACCGCGTGCACCTGTCCGGCGTCACGTTCGGCCAGCGTCTCGCCGACGCAAACGATGGGCACCAGCCCGGAAGAGAGGGCGGCCTCTGCCTTGCGCGCCACCGAAAGATCATCGTCTCCGAACAGCGCACGCCGCTCTGAATGCCCGACAATCACATAACGGCAACCAAACTCGGCAAGCATGGCAGCGCTCACTTCGCCCGTGTAAGCACCGACGTCGAACTCGCTGACATCCTGCGCGCCCAACTCGAGACCGACGGGGCGGCGCTGGAGTTGCCCCAGGTAAGGATACGGCACGCAAAGCGCGACCTCGACCCCGGGCACCGCCTCGAGACCGGCGAGAAGCGCTTCATTGGCGGCAAGGCTGCCGTTCATCTTCCAGTTGCCGGCGACGAGTTTTCTCATGGTACGGACGGCTGACGTCGAGAGCTAAACCGCGGGATTATAGGCATCACTCGCCGTGGCGGCAAATCCACGCCGTGACACGGGGCCATGATGCCAGATCAGCCCATACCGACTCTCGGGGTCGAGGGGACGTTGTCGTCACGCACCATCAGTACCAAGCGGGCGCCCCACCTGGGAATGAAAAAGGGCGGATCATCCGCCCTTTCATCGATCAGCCGAAGCGGCCGGTGATGTAGTCCTCGGTTTCCTTCTTCTTGGGCTTCACGAAGAGCTCATCGGTTACGCCGAACTCCACCATCTCGCCCAGATACATGTAGGCGGTGTAGTCCGAGATCCGTGCGGCCTGCTGCATGTTGTGCGTGACGATGACGATGGTGAACTCGGTCTTGAGCTCGTCGATCAGCTCTTCGATACGCGCGGTGGAGATCGGATCCAGCGCCGAGGTCGGCTCATCGAGCAGGATGACTTCCGGCTTCACCGCGATCCCGCGGGCAATGCACAGACGTTGCTGCTGACCGCCCGACAGGCTCATGCCGCTCTGGTTGAGCTTGTCCTTCACCTCGTCCCACAGCGCAGCCTTGCGCAGCGCCCATTCGACCCGGTTGTCCATGTCTTTCGACGACAGCTTCTCGTGCAGCTTCACACCGAAGGCGATGTTGTCGTAGATGGACATCGGAAACGGCGTGGGCTTCTGGAACACCATGCCGATCTTCGCGCGCAACACGCTGACATCGATGTCGGAGCCGAGCAGATTGCGACCGTCGAACAGCAACTGACCTTCGGCACGCTGCTCCGGGTAGAGGTCGTACATGCGGTTGATGGTGCGCAACAGCGTCGACTTGCCGCAACCCGAGGGACCGATGAACGCGGTGCACTTGTGGCGTGCCATCTGGAAGTTGATGTTCTTCAGCGCGTGGAACTTGCCGTAATAGAAGTTGAAGTCCTTGAACTCGATTTGCGCGTCGGTGATTTGCATAGTCATCTCCAATCTCGTACCTCGCGGCACGGATGGTATCGATTGGTTCCTTAGTTGATCTTCTCGGCCCGCAGGAAGACACGGGCGATGATGTTGAGCGCCAGTACACCCATGGTGATCAGGAAGACGCCAGCCCAGGCGAGCTCCTGCCAGTTGGTGAAGGGGCTCATCGCGAACTTGAAGATCGTGACCGGCAGGTTCGCCATCGGCTCATTCAGATTCAGCGTCCAGAACTGGTTCGACAGGGCGGTAAAGAGCAGCGGCGCCGTCTCGCCCGCGATGCGCGCCACCGCCAGCAGCACGCCGGTCAGAACGCCCGCCCGCGCCGCGCGCAGCGTGACCTTGGAGATCACCACGCTCTTCGGCGCCCCCAGCGCGAAGGCTGCCTCTCGCAGCGTGTTCGGGATAAGTTGCAGCATGTTCTCGGTGGTGCGCACGACCACCGGGAGCACGATCAAGGCCAGCGCGATGACGCCGGACCACGCGGAAAACTTGCCCGTCTGCGCAACCACGACGGCATAGACGAACAAGCCGATCACGATCGAGGGTGCCGACAGCAGCAGGTCGTTGATGAAGCGTGTCGCCTGCCCCAACCAGTGATGACGCCCGTACTCGGCAAGATACACGCCGGTGAGCACGCCGATCGGCGTGCCGAGCAGGGTCGCCAGCACGACCAGGATCAGGCTGCCGACAATCGCGTTGAGCAGCCCGCCCGTCTCGGCGCCGGGTGGCGGCGTCATCTCGGTAAACAGGGTCAGCGAAAGGCCGGACAGACCCAGTTCGAACACGGTCCACAGGATCCAGGCCAGCCAGAACAGGCCGAAGACCATGGCCGACAACGACAGGGTCAGGGCAATCTTGTTGACGAGTTTGCGTCTTGCAAGCAGGTTCATGTCGGTCACTCGCTCAGCTCTTCGCACCCTCGCCCTTGGCGAGTCGCGTCAGCAGCAGTTTGGAAACGACCAGCACCACGAGCGTGATCGCGAACAGGATGAGTCCCAGTTCCATCAGCGCCGCCGTATGCAGCCCCTGATCCGCCTCGGCGAACTCGTTCGCCAGCGCCGAAGTGATGCTGTTGCCGGGCTCGAACAGGGAAGCGGAGTTCAGGAAGTTGGTATTGCCGATGACGAAGGTCACGGCCATGGTCTCGCCGAGCGCACGCCCCAGACCCAGCATCACACCACCGATGACGCCGGTCTTGGTGTAGGGCAGCACCACGCCCCGCATCACCTCCCACGTCGTGCAGCCCACACCATAGGCGGACTCCTTCAGCATGGGCGGCGTCACTTCGAAAACGTCGCGCATCACCGAAGCGATGTACGGGATGATCATGATCGCCAGGATGACGCCGGCACAGAGGAGACCGATACCGAGCGGTGCGCCGGCGAATAGCTTGCCGATAACGGGCACGTGACCGATCGACGACTGCAGGGCGGGCTGGATGTACTGGGCGAAGATGGGGGCGAAGACCAACAGGCCCCACATGCCGTAAACGATGCTCGGGATCGCGGCCAGCAGTTCGATCGCGGTGCCGAGGGGGCGACGCAACCACGTCGGGGAAAGCTCGGTGAGAAAGAGCGCGATACCGAAACTGACGGGCACCGCGATCAGCAGAGCGATTGCGGAGGTGACGAGCGTGCCGTAGATCGGGATCAGGGCGCCGAAATCCTCCATCGGCGGATTCCAGGCATCCGAAAACAGGAAGCCGATACCGAAGGCCTGTATGCTTGGCCAGGACGCATAGACAAGGGCAATGATGATGCCCGCCAACAGGATGAGGGTCAGCCAGGCGAAGGATTTCGCCAAACCGCCGAACACCTTGTCGCCGACCCGCTTGGACGCCGAAGACGTGAACTCGGTCGTTCGCATGGAAACACCCGAAAGGGCCGCGGCCGGAGCACCGCCACCCGGGGAAATGGAAACGCCAAAGGCCCCGCGGGCCTCTGGCTGTTGGTTACGTTGAACCACGGGGCGCGGTCCGAGTTACTTGACCGGGAAAACCGCCTTGCCACCGGCGTCCTTCATCTCGCCCCAGGAGGCGCGAATCAGGTCGATCGTCGCCTTCGGCATCGGGATGTACTCGAGCTCGAGCGCCATCTCGCCACCGTTAACGTAGGCCCAGTCGAAGAACTTGAGCGCTTCGGCGGCCTGAGCGGGCTTGTCCTGAACCCTGTGCATCAGGATGAAGGTCGCGCTGGTGATCGGCCACGACTTCGCACCCGGCTGGTTGGTCAGGATCTCGTAGAACGCCGACTTCGACCAGTCTGCACCCTCTGCAGCAGCGGCGAAGGTCTCGTTGTTCGGCTCGACGAACTGGCCTTCCTTGTTCTGCATGATGGCATGCGAGAGCTTGTTCTGCTTGGCGTAGGCGTACTCGACGTAGCCGATCGAACCCGGCAGACGCTGCACGAACGCCGACACGCCTTCGTTGCCCTTGCCACCCAGCCCCACCGGCCACTGCACGGCGGTGCCTTCACCGATCTTTTCCTTCCACTCGGTCGAAACCTTCGACAGGTAGTTGGTGAACACGAAGGTGGTGCCCGAGCCGTCAGCACGACGGACCACACCGATGTCCTGGTCCGGCAGCGCGAGACCCGGGTTCAGCGCGACGATCGCGGGGTCATTCCACTTGGTGATCTTGCCATGGTAGATCTGGGCCAGAAGCTCGCCGGTAAACTTCAGGTCACCCGGCTTGATGCCCTGGAGGTTCACAACGGGCACCACGCCGCCGATCACGGTCGGGAACTGCTGCAGACCGCCTTCGGCAAGCTTCTCGGGCGTCAGCGGCATGTCCGAAGCACCGAAGTCGACCGTCTTGGCGGTGATCTGGCGAATGCCACCGCCTGAACCGATCGACTGGTAGTTCACCCGATTGCCCGTCGCCTTCTGATAGGCATCAGCCCACTTGGCGTAGATCGGCGCGGGGAAGGATGCGCCCGCTCCGGTGATGTCAGCCGCTTGGGCAGTGACGGCAAACAGGACGGCGGAAGAAGCGGTAAGAGCGAACTTGGTGGAAAAACGCATCATGACTACCTCGGGTTGAAAGACTAGACCCGTAAGGTATCAATGCATTGTTACAGCCACGTTTCATGTCATCAAACGGGAAGAAAACCCCCGCAGAGCGACGGCGGCCGGAGCCGCCTCCGCTCCGGCAGCACATCCAATCAGGCGACCGCGTTCTGCACGGCCAAGGCGATGTCTTGGGCAAGGCGCTCGACAAGGGCGCCATCGCTGCCTTCCACCATCACGCGCAGCAAGGGCTCGGTACCCGACGGACGCAGCAGCACGCGACCGCTGTCGCCCAGTTCCGCTTCCGCCTGTGCCTGTGCCGCAGCGATGCCTCCGTCAGCGCACCAGTCGAAGCCTGCCGGCAGGCGCACGTTGATGAGCTTCTGTGGATAGAAGACAAGGTCGGCGCAGGCTTCCGCAAGCGTCGCGCCCCGCTGCTTGAGGGCAGCCAGCACCTGCAGGGAGGAGACGATGCCGTCGCCGGTGCTATGGCGGTCCAGGCAGATGATGTGCCCGGAGTTCTCGCCACCGAGCTTCCACCCGCGCTCGTGCAGCAATTCCAGCACGTAGCGATCGCCGACCTTCGCGCGCGCGAACGGCACACCAAGACGGGCAATGGCATGCTCGAAGCCCAGGTTGCTCATGAGCGTACCGACCACCCCGTCCAGCCGTCCCTCTGCCTTCTGAGCTGCTGCAATCACGTACAGCAGCTTGTCGCCATCGTAGATCTCGCCCCGATGGTCGACCATCATCAGCCGGTCGGCGTCGCCGTCGAGCGCGATGCCGAGGTCCGCCCCCTGCGCGAGCACCGCCTGGCGCAGGTGCTCTGGCCGGGTCGCGCCGACGCCGTCGTTGATGTTGAGGCCATTGGGCTCCACCCCGACGGGAAGCACCTCGGCGCCCAGCTCGTGGAACACGGCGGGGGCGATCTGGTATGCCGCGCCGTGGGCGCAATCGAGCGCGATGCGCAAGCCGCGCAGGTCGAATTCGTTGGGGAAGGTGCTCTTGCAGAACTCGATGTAGCGTCCGGCGGCGTCGTTGATGCGACGCGCCCGACCGAGTCGCGCGGAGTCGACGCACCCCATCGGCTGATCCAGCCGCGCCTCGATCTCGACCTCGATCGCATCCGGCAGCTTGGTGCCGCCTGCGGAGAAGAACTTGATGCCGTTATCGTAGAAAGGATTATGCGATGCGGATATCACCACGCCCGCCTGCAGGCGCAGCGCCCGGGTCAGGTAGGCGACCGCCGGCGTGGGAATCGGTCCCGCGAGCATGACGTCCACACCGGCCGCAGCGAACCCCGCCTCCAGTGCAGCCTCCAGCAGGTAGCCCGAGATGCGGGTGTCCTTGCCAATGAGTACGGCAGGGCGTTCGCCAGCTGGAAGCTTCTCGCGGGCAACGAGCGTCACCCCGGCCGCATAACCCAGCTTCATCACGAACTCCGGCGTGATCGGCGCGTCGCCGACCTTGCCACGCACGCCATCGGTACCGAAATACTTGCGCCCCATCGTCACTCCACGTCTGTCTCAAAACGCGGATTATCGCATCCGGCACCCAGCCTTGCTCACGCGTCGCCGCACACCGCCTGCCAGACCTTCAGTGCGTCGCAGGTCGGCCCCACATCGTGCACGCGCACGATGCCCGCTCCGCGCTGCACGGCGATGAGCGCGGCAGCGACGCTGGCCGGCATGCGCGCCTCGACCGGCCGTCCAGTCACCGCACCCAGCATGGTCTTGCGCGACAGCCCCGCGAGCACCGCGAACCCATCGACCCGGAAGCGCTCGAGTTCCCGCAGCAAGGCGTAGTTATGCACCGTACGTTTGCCGAAGCCGAAACCCGGGTCCAGCACGATGCGCTCGCGTGCGACGCCCGCAGCCTCGAGGGCCTGCACCCGCTCGTCGAGGAAGGCCTTCACCTCACCCACCACGTCGTCGTAGCGCGGATCGTCCTGCATCGTGCGCGGCACGCCCTGCATGTGCATCACGCACAGGCCCGCCGGACTCGCAGCAACCGCCTCGATGGCGCCCTCAGCGCGGAACGCGTTGATGTCGTTGATCATGTCCGCCCCGGCCCGCACCGCCGCGGCCATCACGGCCGGTTTCAGCGTATCGACCGACAGTGGAATGTTCCAGTCGAGGGTGCGTTCGATGAAGCCGACCACGCGCTCCATCTCCTGCGCCTCAGGGACCGGATCGGCACCAGGGCGCGATGATTCGGCACCGATGTCGAGCATCTGCGCACCCTGCTCGACGGCCAATTCCGCCCGCCGCAGGGCTGCGGACAGGTCGCCGTGAAGGCCATCACCGGTGAAGGAGTCATCGGTGAGATTGATGATCGCCATCACTTGCGGCCGGGAAAGATCGAGGCAGAAACGCCCACACTGAACAGTCGTCATGCTGAAGCACCAAGAGAAACGGGCCGGAAAAACCGGCCCGTCGGATTACAGGGTCAAGAGCGGTGAAACTCAGGCCGCGGGAGCTGCCGCGGTGGGAGCCGCCCCGGGGGCATCGTCCTTCGGACGCGAGGTCGGCGTCGACACCGGCTTCGGCGCCCGCGGAGGCCTGCCCTCCATGATGTCGTTGATCTGCTCGGCGTCGATGGTTTCCCACTCGAGCAGAGCCTTCGTCATGGCCTCGACCTTGTCGCGGTTCTCCTCGAGCAGGCGACGCGCCAAGGCGTACTGCTGGTCGATGATCCGACGGATCTCGGCGTCGACCTTCTGCATCGTCGCTTCGGACACATTGCGGTGCGTCGTTACCTGGCGCCCGAGGAAGATCTCGCCCTCCTCCTCGCCATACACCATCGGCCCCAGCGTGTCCGACATGCCCCACTGCGTCACCATGCGACGCGCCAGATCGGTCGCACGCGCGAAATCGTTCGAAGCGCCGGTGGTCATCTGCTTCATGAACACCTCTTCCGCGATACGGCCACCGAACAGCACGGCGATGGTCTGCAGCAGACGGTCGCGATCCTGGCTGTAGCGGTCTTCGGTCGGCAACTGCATCGTCACGCCCAGCGCACGACCACGCGGGATGATCGTGACTTTATGGACCGGATCGGTCTTGTCCAGCAGGCGCGCCACCACGGCATGTCCCGACTCGTGATAGGCCGTGTTGCGGCGCTCCTCCTCAGGCATGACCACCGAGCGGCGCTCCGCGCCCATCATGATCTTGTCCTTGGCACGCTCGAAGTCGTCCATGTCGACCAGGCGCTTGTTGGCGCGGGCGGCGAAAAGTGCGGCTTCGTTGACCAGGTTCGCCAGATCGGCACCGGCAAAGCCCGGCGTACCACGCGCCAGAACCTGCGGATCGACGTCGGGTGCGATCGGCACCTTGCGCATGTGGACCTTCAGGATCTGCTCGCGGCCACGGATGTCGGGCAGTGCCACCACCACCTGACGGTCGAAACGGCCGGGACGTAGCAGCGCCGGGTCAAGGACATCGGGACGGTTGGTCGCGGCGATCACGATCACGCCGGTCTGCCCCTCGAAGCCATCCATCTCCACGAGCAACTGGTTCAGGGTCTGCTCGCGCTCATCGTTGCCGCCACCGAGGCCTGCGCCACGCTGGCGCCCCACGGCGTCGATCTCGTCGATGAAGATGATGCACGGGGCCTGCTTCTTCGCCTGCTCGAACATGTCGCGCACGCGCGCCGCACCCACGCCGACGAACATCTCGACGAAGTCGGAGCCGGAAATCGAGAAGAACGGCACCTTGGCCTCACCTGCGATGGCCTTGGCGAGCAGCGTCTTGCCGGTCCCCGGCGAGCCGACCATCAGCACGCCCTTGGGAATGCGACCGCCGAGCTTCTGGAACTTGGAGGGATCACGCAGGAACTCGACCAGCTCGAACACCTCCTCCTTGGCCTCGTCGCAGCCCGCGACGTCGGCAAAAGTGATGGTGTTGGCGGACTCGTCAAGCATACGCGCCTTGCTCTTGCCGAACGAGAATGCGCCTCCCTTTCCGCCCCCCTGCATCTGACGCATGAAGAAGACCCACACGCCGATCAGCAATAGCATCGGGAACCAGGAGACGAACACGCTGGCTAGGAAGGACTGCTCTTCTTCCGGCTTGGACGCATTGATCTGCACACCGTAGCGCATCAGGTCGGACACCATCCAAATGTCCTGCACACCGGGTGTATAGACCGTGATCGAGCGTCCTTCCTGGGTGGTCGCCTTGAGCATGCGACCGTCAATGGTTGCCTTGGCGATGCGTCCAGCCTTGGCTTCCTCCAGGAACTGCGAGTACTCCATGGTGTTGGGCGCAACCTGACGCGTATTGAACTGGTTGAACACGGTCATCAGCACGACGCCGATGACCATCCAGATCGCGAGGTTTTTGAATAGATTGTTCAACGTTCCCTTCCTCAGAAGCCGTTTTTGGCCATGTACGCGACTGACCGATTCTAGTGCCGAACGTTCCCGCCGGCAAACCAATGGCCGCGATTACTACGGCCAATCGCTACAGCATCAGACCGCACGCGGACCCTTGCCGAGCAGATAGACCTCGGCACTGCGGTCGCGCGACGCCTTGGGCTTGCGCACCTGCACCGAAGCAAACGCCGCCTCCATCTGCTTGCGGTACTCCATGAAGCCTTCGCCCTGGAACACCTTGACCAAAAACTGACCGCCCGGTTTCAGATGGCGGACGGCAAAATCGAGCGCCAGCTCGCACAGATGGATCGATCGCGCCTGGTCGACCGACGTCACGCCGGACAGGTTCGGCGCCATGTCCGAAAGGACGACATCGACCTTGGCGCCCTCGAGCCGCGACTCGAGATCCTCGAGCACCGCATCCTCGGTGAAATCGCCATTCAGGAAGTCGACACCGGCCACCGGTTCCATCGGCAGGATGTCGAGCGCAAACACCTTGCCCTTTGCCCCACAACGTTTTACTGCAACCTGACACCACGACCCCGGCGTCGAACCGAGATCAACCACGACCGCTCCGGATTTCAGCAGGCGATCGCGCTCGTCGACCTCGATCAGCTTGTAGGCCGCACGGGCGCGATAACCGTCCTGCTGCGCGCGCTGCACATAGGGGTCGTTCAGATGGTCGTGCACCCAGGCACGGCTTGTCTTGTTCTTTTTCATCGACTTAGAAGAAGTTCGCCTCTAGTAATCAGAGTAGAATTGCGCGTTTGACGCTTCAAGCATTCAGAGAGATTCAATGATCGAACTCACCCCGGTCCAGCGCCGCGACCTGCGCGCGCGGGCCCATCACCTGAACCCCGTCGTGACCATCGCCGGCAATGGCCTGACACCCACCGTCGTGGCCGAAATCGAACGCTCGCTGCAGGCCCATGAACTCATCAAGGTGAAGGTCCAGGGCGCCGAACGCGAGCAGCGCGATGCGCTGATGAACGAACTGTGCGAAACGCTCGACGCAGCACCGGTACAGCATATTGGCAACATCCTCGTCGTCTGGCGCCAGCGACGCGAGGAAGAAAAGAATGCAGCCCCCGCTACGCAGAAGTCCGGCGCACGACCCTCGACAGCCAAATCGGCAGCGGCATTTGCTGCCGCGGCGCGCCGTGCCGCACTGGCCAAGGCGAGCGCCGAAGCACGCCGCTCGCCCGCGCGCGGGCCGGCTTCACGCAGCCGGGGTCCGGGCAGCGGCACTCGCGGTCGCTGAGCGAGGCGACGCAAGATAGCACAAGGGGCGGCTCGATGGCCGCCCCTTTTTCATTCGCCACCTGCAGGCGAATACCCGACTTTCACTCGTAGCGCACGTCGAGAATTTCGTACTCGCGCACACCACCCGGCGCCTGAACTTCAGCGATGTCACCGGCGTACTTGCCGATCAGCGCGCGGGCGATCGGCGAGCTCACCGAAATCTTGCCTTCCTTGATGTCGGCCTCATCCTCGCCGACGATCTGGTAGGTCACGACCTGCCCGGACTCCATATCCTCGAGTTCCACGGTCGCGGCGAAGACGCAGCGCCCATCGGCATCGAGCAGCTTGGGATCGATGATCTGGGCGTTGGCCAGCTTGCCCTCGACCTCCATGATGCGCCCCTCGATGAAACCCTGGCGCTCCTTGGCGGCGTCGTATTCGGCATTCTCCGACAGATCGCCGTGCGAGCGCGCCTCGGCGATCGCCGCGATCACGTTCGGACGCTCCACCGTCTTCAGGCGGTGGAGTTCCTCGCGCAGCTTCTCGGCGCCAGCAACAGTCAGCGGCGTCTTGCTCATGCTGCGCCCTTCAGTTCGGCGTGCAGCGCCTGCACCGAATACACGTCCAGACCATTGGCCATGTGCCGCATGCCCATGCAGGCCGCGCGCGCACCTTCGATGGTGGTGAAGATGGTGAGCTTCGCCGCGAGCGCGCTGGTACGGATGGAGCGCGAGTCGGTGATGGCCTGCCGCTTTTCCTCGACCGTATTGATCACGAGCGAGATCTCCTCGTTCTTGATCATATCGACGATGTGCGGACGCCCCTCGTTGACCTTGTTCACCACGGTGACCGGGATACCTGCCGCCTCGATGACCGAACCCGTGCCACGGGTGGCCACCAGTGCGAAGCCAAGCTCGTGGAGTTCCTTCGCCACCTCGACTGCCACCGGACGGTCGCTGGGCTTGACGCTGATGAAGGCATTACCGCCGGTCGGCAGCTTCACGCCCGCGCCGATCTGGCTCTTGACGAAGGCTTCGGCGAACGTACGCCCGACGCCCATGACCTCGCCGGTCGACTTCATCTCGGGCCCGAGGATCGTATCCACGCCGGGGAACTTCACGAACGGGAACACCGCTTCCTTGACCGAGTAGTACGGCGGCACGATCTCGCCGCTCACACCCTGGCTCTCCAGGCTCTGGCCGGCCATGCAGCGTGCAGCGACCTTGGCCAGTTGCAGGGAGCAGGCCTTGGAAACGAAGGGAACGGTACGCGAAGCGCGCGGGTTCACTTCCAGCACATACACGACGGCGTTGTCGCCCTCGCCCTGGATGGCGAACTGCACGTTCATCAGACCGCAGACGTTGAGCGCACGCGCCATCGCTTCGGTCTGGCGGCGCAGTTCGTCCTGCAACTTGGCCGACAGCGTGTAGGGCGGCAGCGAGCAGGCCGAGTCGCCCGAATGCACGCCGGCCTGCTCGATGTGTTCCATGATGCCGCCGATCATGACCTGCTTGCCGTCGGACAGCGCATCGACGTCGACTTCGGTGGCGTCGTTCAGGAAGCGGTCGAGCAGCACCGGCGACTCGTTCGAGACCTTCACCGCTTCGCGCATGTAGCGCTCGAGATCCTTCTGCTCATGCACGATTTCCATCGCACGACCGCCAAGCACGTAGGACGGGCGCACCACCAGCGGATAGCCGATCTCGGCGGCCAGGCGGACCGCCTCTTCCGGCGTACGCGCGGTGCGGTTGGGCGGCTGCTTGAGGCCGAGGTCGGTGAGCAGCTTCTGGAAGCGCTCGCGGTCCTCCGCAGCGTCGATCATGTCCGGCGTGGTGCCGATGATGGGCACGCCGTTCTCTTCCAGCGCCTTCGCGCGCTTCAGCGGCGTCTGGCCACCGAACTGCACGATCACGCCGACCGGCTTCTCGATATGCACGATCTCGAGGATGTCCTCGAGCGTGATCGGCTCGAAGTACAGGCGGTCCGAGGTGTCGTAGTCGGTCGAGACGGTCTCGGGGTTGCAGTTGACCATGATGGTCTCGTAGCCGTCTTCACGCAGGGCAAGCGCGGCATGGACGCAGCAGTAGTCGAACTCGATGCCCTGGCCGATGCGGTTCGGACCGCCGCCCAGCACCATGATCTTTTTCTTGTCGGTCGGACGCGCCTCGCACTCGTCCTCGTAGGACGAATACATGTATGCGGTGGAAGTGGCGAACTCGGCCGCGCAGGTATCGACGCGCTTGAACACCGGACGCACGCCGAGCGCATGGCGATGCAGACGCACGGCAGTTTCGTCGGTGTTGAGCAGCTTCGCGAGGCGACGATCAGAGAAGCCCTTGCGCTTGAGCTCGCGCAGTTCGGCGGCCTGCAGTGCCTTGAGCGAACGGCCGGCGAGCGCCTTCTCGGACAGCACGATGTCCTCGATCTGGGCGAGGAACCACGGATCGATCTTGGTCAGGTTATGCACCTGTTCCTGGCTCATGCCCTCGCGGAAGGCCTGGCCGACGTACCAGATGCGCTGCGGGCCGGCGCTCGACAGTTCGTGCTCGAGATCGGCGCTGTCCGCCTCGATCTCGTCCAGGCCATAGGCCCCCACCTCGAGGCCGCGCAGGGCCTTCTGGAAGGACTCCTGGAAGCTGCGACCCATGGCCATGACTTCACCCACCGACTTCATCTGGGTGGTGAGGCGGTCGTTGGCCTGCGGGAACTTCTCGAAGGCGAAGCGCGGAATCTTGGTGACGACGTAGTCGATCGAGGGCTCGAAGGACGCCGGCGTGGCGCCGCCGGTGATGTCGTTCTTGAGTTCGTCGAGCGTGTAACCCACCGCCAGCTTGGCTGCGACCTTGGCAATCGGGAAACCGGTCGCCTTCGAGGCCAGCGCCGACGAACGCGACACGCGCGGGTTCATCTCGATGACGATCATGCGACCGTCCTTCGGGTTGATGGCGAACTGCACGTTCGAGCCGCCGGTGTCGACGCCGATCTCGCGCAGCACCGCGATCGAGGCGTTGCGCATGATCTGGTATTCCTTGTCCGTCAGCGTCTGCGACGGGGCGACGGTGATCGAGTCGCCGGTGTGCACGCCCATCGGATCGAGGTTCTCGATCGAGCACACGATGATGCAGTTGTCGGCGCGGTCACGCACGACTTCCATCTCGTATTCCTTCCAGCCGAGCAGCGACTCTTCGATCAGCAGCTCGTTGGTCGGGCTCGCCTCGAGACCACGCTTGCAGATCTCGTGGAACTCTTCCATGTTGTACGCGATGCCGCCACCGGTGCCGCCGAGCGTGAAGCTCGGACGGATGATGACCGGAAAGCCGATGCCGCCCTGCACCTGCAGCGCCTCTTCCATGCTGTGGGCGATGCCCGAGCGCGCCGAGCCAAGACCGATCTTGGTCATCGCGTCCTTGAACTTCAGGCGGTCCTCGGCCTTGTCGATCGCCTCTTCCGAGGCACCGATCAGCTCCACGCCATACTTGGTCAGCACGCCGTTGCGACCGAGGTCGAGCGCGCAGTTCAGCGCGGTCTGCCCGCCCATCGTCGGCAGGATCGCGTCGGGGCGTTCCTTCTCGATGATGCGCTCGACCACCTGCCAGGTGATGGGCTCGATGTAGGTGACGTCGGCCGTCTCCGGATCCGTCATGATCGTGGCCGGATTCGAGTTCACAAGGATGACCTTGTAGCCTTCCTCGCGCAGGGCCTTGCAGGCCTGGGCGCCGGAGTAGTCGAACTCGCAGGCCTGGCCGATGACGATCGGGCCGGCGCCGATGATCAGGATGCTCTTTATGTCGTTACGTTTCGGCATTGTCTTGCCTCGATGATTCCTTGACCCGGCCTTGTGCGCCGGCGTCGAACAGTGAGGGCAGGCCCAGAGCCCGCCCGGTGCCGTGTTACTTGGCCTCTTCCATCAGCTTGATGAAGCGGTCGAACAGATAGGCGACGTCGTGCGGACCGGGGCTCGCTTCCGGGTGCCCCTGGAAGGTGAAGGCCGGCACGTCCGTGCGCGCAATACCCTGGTTGGTGCCGTCGAACAGCGAAACGTGGGTCACGCGCAGGTTGGCCGGCATCGTCGACGGATCGACGGCGAAACCGTGGTTCTGGCTGGTGATCAACACGTTGCCGGTGTCGAGGTCCTTCACCGGGTGGTTCGCACCATGGTGGCCGGTGGCCATCTTCATGGTCTTCGCCCCGGAGGCAAGCGCCAGCAGCTGATGGCCGAGGCAGATGCCGAAGGTGGGCGTGCGCGTTGCGACGATCTCGCGGATCGCCTCGATGGCGTAGTCGCAGGGCTCGGGGTCGCCGGGGCCGTTGGACAGGAACACGCCATCCGGTTTGAGCGCGAGCACGTCCTTGGCGGGCGTCTGCGCCGGCACCACGGTCAGGCGGCAGCCACGTTCAGCCAGCATGCGCAGGATGTTGAACTTGACACCGAAATCGTAGGCGACGACGTGGAAACGCGGCTCGGCCTGGTCGACGTAGCCCTCGCCGAGCTTCCACTCGGCCTGCTTCCATTCGTAGGCCTCGGTCACACTCACGACCTTGGCCAGGTCCATGCCGGCCAGACCAGGGAAGGCCCGCGCCTGCGCGATGGCTGCATCGGCGTTCAGCGTCTCGCCTTCGGCGGCGGTGACGATGCAACCCGCCTGCGCCCCCTTTTCACGCAGCACACGTGTCAGCTTGCGTGTGTCGAGGCCTGCGATCGCCACGACGTTCTCGGCACGCAGGTAGGCGTCGAGACGCTGGGTCATACGGAAATTGGACGGCAGGATCGGCAGGTCGCGAATGACCAGGCCGGCCGCATGGACGCGCGCCGACTCGACGTCTTCGACGTTGACACCGGTGTTGCCGATGTGGGGATAGGTCAGTGTGACGATCTGGCGCGAATAGCTCGGGTCGGTCAGGATTTCCTGATAACCGGACATCGAGGTATTGAACACCACCTCGCCAACCGTACTGCCTACCGCACCGATACCCTTGCCGTGGAAAACCGTCCCGTCGGCAAGCGCAAGAAGGGCGGACGGGTATGCACTCACGAGTAACTCCTGGATTCAGCTTTAAAATCAGGGACTAACGAACATTCGCGCCCCGATATGTGCAAAAAAGCGGGACGAGCCTCTGGGCCGATCCCGCTGATAAACCGTCGAATTATATATTTTTGGGCGAACGAAGGCAAACGGCGCCGATTCACTATGAAGGACGATAATCGGCTCGCAGCACCTTCGCCAGCCGTCTCATCTCGTCGATGAGGCGGCTCGCCTCGGTCGTGGCGGCGGCAGGATCACCGTCGCGGGCCATCTGCTCGAGCGTTCCTGCCGCCTCCAGCGCACGCTGGGCACCAAACAGGCCCACGGACCCCTTGATCGAGTGCGCAAGGTCTGCGAGTCGCGTGAAATCGAGCCCCGCCGCTGCGCGCTGCAAGTCACCGACGATACGGTCGAAATCACGGAAGAACACCGCGAGCAACTGCTGCACCACCTCCTCGTCGCCCTCGAACATCTGCCGCGCCTCCTGCAGATTGGCGACAAGCCTGTCGGCCGACGGGTCGAGCTCTAGAAGGCTGTGATCGCCATAGCCATCGTCGTCCTCATGCCTCGGTCGCATCACCCGGTCAATCGCTGCGTGCAACGCGTCGGCACGAATCGGCTTGGAGACGTAATCGTCCATCCCCGCCTCAAGGCAGCGTTCACGGTCGCCCGCCATCGCATGCGCCGTCATGGCGATGATCGGGACGGCATGCCAGTGCCCTTGCACGACCCAGCTGCGTCGCGCCTCGCGGGCGCGGATCGCCTGCGTCGCCTCGAGGCCGCCCAGGACCGGCATCTGCACGTCCATCAGGATCAGATCGAAGCGCCCCGCATCGTATGCCTCGATGGCCTCGGCGCCGTTGCCCACGATGCTCACACGGTGCCCGGCCTTTTCCAGCAGGCGGGTGACGACGGTCTGATTCACCAGGTTGTCCTCGGCGACCAGGATCGAGTATCCCTCGGAAGGCTTCTCGGCAAGCGCCGACTCGAGCAGCATCGCCGGCTCCAGCACGAAGGCCGGCGCCACCACGGGCACCTCGGCCTGCGCTTCGTGTCGGCCTTTCGCCAATTGCAGCGCCTCGAACAGGTCGCCGGCCGAGAACGGCTTCGACAGCCGCACGGGCAGGCCGAATTCCTTGCAGCGCGCCGAGTCCTCCCGCTGGGTATGACTCGACAGCATCATGACGATGCGATCGACGCAGGGCGTCGCGTCGGCGAAACGCCTGACCAGCTCGAAACCCGCCGGCTCGGGCATGTCCGCGTCCATCAGTAGGAAGTCGAAAGGATCACGACCATCGCGCGCCGAGACGAGCGCAGCGATGACGGCTTCACCCGTCGTGGCGACTTCGGCACGGATTCCGCACTGCAGGCATACTCCGGCGAGCATGGCGGCGAAGGCTTCGTTGCGTGCGGCGATCAGCAGGCGCGCCGCTCGCAGATCGTCAGGGCCGTGCATGGTCTCCTCGGCAACCACGCCCAGCGGCACGACGACCGAGAAGGTGCTACCCCGGCCCGGCTCGCTCTGCACTTCTATCAGGCCGTTCATCAGCTCGATCAGGTGACGGGAAATCGTGAGCCCCAGCCCGGTACCGCCGTACTTGCGATTGGTCGACACCTCGGCCTGCAAGAACGCCTCGAAGATGCTCTCGAGCTTGGCGGCATCGATGCCGCATCCCGTATCGCGCACGCTGATACGCAACACCACACCGCCCGTGGTTCGCCCCTCGACGCGAACACTGACCTCGATCTCACCCCGTTCGGTGAACTTGATTGCGTTACCAACGAGGTTGGTCAGCACCTGCCGCAGTCGCGTCGGGTCGCCACACAACACCGACGGCACATCGGGCGCGAGATCGAAGAAGAGCTCGACACCCTTCTGGTGCGCGCGCAAGGCGAGTGCCCGGCAGGTGTCCGACACCACTAGGGCCGGCGTGAAATCGATCTCCTCGAGTTCCAGCCGCCCCGCCTCGACACGCGAAAAGTCGAGGATGTCGTTGATGATCGTGAGCAGGGTCTCGGCCGAGGACTTGACGGTCTGCACGTAGTCGCGCTGCTCACCGGAAAGTTCGGTATCGAGCAGCAGATCCGTCATGCCCAGGATGCCGTTCATCGGCGTCCGGATCTCGTGGCTCATGCTGGCAAGAAAATCGCTCTTGGCCCGGCTCGATGCCTCGGCGGCCGCCTTGGCTTCGAGCAGCTCCATTTCGCGCCGCCCACGCCCGCCGACCGCGATGCCCGAAGCCGGGAACGGTCGCCAGATCCAGCGGGGCTTTCGGGTAGCGACCGCCGCCCTGAGCTGGTCGCTACGCCGCTTGTTGTCCATGCTCTCGCTCAGCGCAATCCCAGGACGTCCTGCATGTCGAACAACCCCTTGCTGCGTCCTTGCAGGAAGCGCGCGGCCCTCAGCGAACCCAGCGCATAGGGCATGCGACTGCCCGACTTGTGGGTGATTTCGATCCGCTCGCCGATGCCGGCGAACAGGACGGTGTGATCCCCCACGACGTCGCCGCCGCGAATCGTCGAGAAGCCGATGGTTTCGGCCCGACGCTCGCCAGTGTGGCCTTCCCGTCCGTAGATCGCGCACTCGTCGAGATCGCGTCCGAGTTCGCGCGCCACCACCTCGCCCATGCGCAGCGCGGTACCCGACGGGGCATCGACCTTGAAGCGGTGATGCGCCTCGATGACCTCGACGTCATAGCCCTCGGACAGGATGCGCGCCGCCACCTCGAGCAGCTTGAAGACCGCGTTGACCCCCACCGCCATGTTGGGCGCGAACACCACCGGAATGTCCTCGGCCGCTTCCGCAATCGCTGCCTTGCCAGCCGCATCGAAGCCGGTGGTACCGATCACCATGGCCTTGCCCAGCTCGCGTGCGATGGCGAGATGCTCGAGCGTGCCTTCCGGCCGTGTGAAGTCAATCACGCAGTCGGCGGCTGCGATCGCGACACGCACGTCGTCGACGATCGCGACACCGCTTGCCACGCCGGCCATCTCGCCCGCATCACGCCCGACGAAGGGCGTACCGGCACGATCGAAAGCCGCGCCGAGGCGGATCCCTTCGGCTGCCAGCGCAGCCTCGATCAGCATCCTGCCCATACGGCCGGAAGCGCCGGCGATCGCAACACGAATATCAGACATCGAATCCCGTCCTAGAAATCCTGGCCCCGCCCAAGCGGGGCGATGCATCACTTGTCGGCGGACGCCGGAACCTCGACCACGCGGCTGCGCTCGACAGCGGCGGCCGGCGCCGAATCACTGGCTGCCTGCACGTCGCCCTCGACGCGATCCAGACGATCGTCGACGAAATACACGGAAATGACGCGCTGCTCGGCCTGACCGGAGCCCGGCAGGTAACGGTAGACGTAGTCCCAGCGGTCCTTGCGGAACAGATCGACGACCAGCGGCGAACCGAGCACGAAGCGCACTTGATCGCGCGTCATGCCGCGCTTGAGCTGGGCCACCATGTCCTGGTCCACATAGTTGCCCTGGCGAACATCGATACGGTAAGGATTGACGACACCGACCACGGAGTCGAAGGAGCAGCCGGAAATCAGGCTTGCGGCGAGAAGAGCTGCTGGCAGGTAGGGGCGCATGTAGAAAGGTGTCGAGGAGCGTGCGCACGGGGTGCGCGGTTCTCAGGAAAGGGCAAAAAATATAACATAGGGTGACATTACAGGGCGTGCAGACTCGCACGCGCGCCCACACAACGCACATGCGCCAACCCCCACCCATCGAGCCGCCGCCATGACCGACAATTCCAAGAACCTGAAAAGCATCGGCCTCAAGGCGACCTACCCGCGCCTGAAGATCCTCGACCTTTTTCAGAGTTCAGATCAACGCCACCTCACCGCCGAAGACGTCTATCGCTCACTGATGAACGAGGGCATGGACATCGGCTTGGCGACCGTTTACCGAGTGCTGACGCAGTTCGAACAGGCGGGCCTGCTCGAGCGCCACTACTTCGAATCCGGCAAGGCTGTGTTCGAACTCAATGAAGGCGGTCACCACGACCACCTGGTGTGCATGCAGTGCGGCAAGGTCGAGGAGTTCTACGACCCCGAGATCGAACGCCGGCAGAATGCCATCGCCAAGGAACGCGGCTTCTCGTTGCGCGAGCATGCGCTGTACCTGTATGCCGACTGCACCCGCGAGAAGTGCCCGGACCGTCCTGCCGAAAGCTGAATACTGAGCCGGAGCCGCCAGGCTCGCTGACCTAACCGCGCTGCCCGAGCATTTCGGCAGCGTGCTCGCGCGTGGTGCTGGTGATGTTGACGCCGCCCAGCATGCGCGCGATCTCTTCCACGCGCCCCTCGCGATCGAGCGGCGTGACCTCGCTGACCGTCTCGCCTGCCTGTTCGCGCTTTGCAATGCGCCACTGCCAGTCGGCGCAGGCGGCAACCTGCGGCAGGTGTGTCACGCACATGACCTGTCGGCCCTCGCCCAGACGGGCAAGCAACTTGCCGACGATCTCGGCCACCCGCCCGCCGATGCCGACATCGACCTCGTCGAAGATCAGCGTCGGCGTCTCCGAGGCACGGCTGGTCATCACCTGGATCGCCAGCCCGATCCGGGACAATTCGCCGCCCGACGCCACCTTGGCCAGGCTGCGCAAGGTCTGCCCCGGGTTGGCCGCCACGCGGAACTCGACACTCTCCACGCCAAACGCGCCGGGCTCGCAGCGCTCAAGGGCAACCTCGAAGCGCCCGCCCGCCATCGCCAGCGTCTGCATCGCCTCGGTGATCTCATGCGACAGCACCTCGGCCGCGGGCCGCCGCGCGGCCGACAGACGCTCGGCGGCCGCATCGTAGTCCCTGCGCGCGCGCGCCTCGTCCGCCGCCAGCCGTTCGGGATCCGCGCTCGCCTCGAGGGTCTCGAGCCGCGCCTTCCACTGCTCGCGCAGTTCGGGCAGGACATCCACCCCGACCCGGTACTTGCGCGCCATGTCGGTCACCGCCGCGATGCGGCGCTCGATTTCGTTGAGACGCTGCGGATCGAGATCAAGCCGGTCACGATAGCGACGCAGCGCATGGAGCGCCTCGTCCGCCTGGATCGCCGCTGAGGCCAGCAGTTCGCGCACGTCGCCCAGGGCCGGGTCGATGTCGGCCAGCGACGCGATGCGCGCGTCGAGGTGGCGCAACACCGAGCACACGGCCAGTTCGCCCTCGCCCAGCGTATCGAGCGTTTCGTCGGCGCCTTCCATCAGGCTGGCGGCATGCGCCAGGCGCCCGTGCTCGGCGTTGATCTCGGCCCATTCATCCGCATCGAATGCGAGTTCATCCAGTTCCCGCAGCTGCCAGGCGAGCAGTTCGCGCTCGCGCGCGGAACTGGCGGAGTCGTTCTCGGCTTCCAGTCGCAGTCGGGCAAGGCGCTGCCAGTCGCGATAGCGCGCTCCGACCTCGGCGACGAGCGCCTCGGCGCCGGCCTGGGCGTCGAGCAGGACGCGCTGCGCATCGGCGCGCAGCAGCGCGTGATGCGCGTGCTGGCCATGGATGTCGGCCAGCCATTCCCCCGCCGCACGCAGCTGCGCCAGCGTCACGACGACACCGTTGATCCACGCGCGGCTGCGGCCGCTGACGTCGATGGTCCGCCGCAGCAGCACGCAGCCCTCCTCCACCGGCAGCGCCTGCTCGCCCAGCCACGCCCGCAGGCCACCGCCTTCGGGCAGGTCGAACTCGGCGATCACGTCAGCGCGCTCCCGCCCCACGCGCACCATGCCGGCCTCGCCACGCCCGCCCAACGCCAGTCCCAGCGCATCGAGCAGAATGGACTTGCCTGCGCCGGTCTCGCCGGTCAGGGCGCCGAAGCCGGAACCAAAGTCGAGCTCGAGTTGATCGACGATGACGAAATCGCGAATGGAGAGGCTTCTCAGCATGGCAGACGAACGGAATTGGGAGGACGGACCGCCGGCGCGGCACGGGTTCAGTTGTGGCGCGGCGTGGCGCTCCAGTGGAGCTTTTCGCGCAGCATCGCAAAGTAGCTGTAGCTTTCCGGATGCAGCAGCCGCAGCGACTGCGCCGAGCGCGTCATGCGCACGACGTCACCGGCGCGCAGATCGAAGCGCGCCTGGCCATCGAAGTGCACGCGCGCGTCCTGCGGCGGCAGCAGTTCGATGTCGATACGGCAATGGTCGGGCAGCGTGATCGGCCGCGCCGTCAGCGCGTGCGGACACAAGGGCACCAGCGCGATGCCCCCCACGCTGGGATGAAGGATCGGCCCGTTGGCGGACATCGCATACGCGGTGGAGCCGGTCGGCGTCGAGACGATCATGCCGTCCGACCGCTGCGTGTAGACGTATTCGCCATCGATCGACAGATCGAACTCGATCATCCGCCCGAGATCGCCCTTGTTGACCACGACGTCGTTGAGCGCCAGCGTGTGAAAGGCCCGTGTGCCACCGCGCAGCACCTCGGCATCGAGCATGAATCGGGACTCTTCCGTGTAGCGTCCGGCGATGATCTCCCCGAGTCCCCGCTGTGCGTCGTTGAGCGCAATGTCGGTCAGGAAGCCGAGGCGTCCGAGGTTGACACCCGCCAGAGGCACGCCGTATTCGACGAGTCGGCGTGCGGTATGCAGCATCGTGCCGTCGCCGCCGATGACCACGGCAAGGTCGGCCTCGCCACCAATGTGCTCGTAGCTCGCGACGGGAAAATCTCCCGCGCCGCCGATGGAACTCGCCGTTCCCTGCTCGATCCACACCATCAGCCCGCTTTCGCGCAGGAAGCGGGCGATCGCCATCACCGACTCGGCGACGTCCGGACTCTGGTATTTGCCGACGAGGGCAAGGTTCCTGAATTTGGCATTCATGGAGGCGGATTAAACCATAACCGGACAGCCCCTTGGCGCCGCTGCAGGCGGCGCTTGCACGAGCGCTGCCCTACTGGCCACCCGCGCCCCACTCTCATAGAATCCGGGCTATATTCCCTGTCAGCCATGAATTCGCTCGACGCCCGCTCCCAGATCCTGCTGAAGACCCTGATCGAACGCTACATCGTGGACGGCCAGCCGGTTGGTTCGCGCGCCCTGTCACGCTTTTCCGGACTGGAGCTGTCGCCAGCCACGGTGCGCAACGTGATGAGCGACCTCGAGGAGATGGGTCTGATCGCCAGCCCGCATACGTCGGCAGGGCGCATCCCGACGCCTTTGGGCTATCGCTTCTTTGTCGATGCCCTGCTGACCGTACAGCCGCTCGAGACCGCCCGCGTCCGCGAGCTGAAAGGGCAGCTCCAGCCCGACCAGCCTCAGCGCCTGATCAACTCGGCCTCTCACCTGCTGTCGAACCTCACGCAGTTCGCCGGCGTGGTCGTGGCGCCGCGCAAGGACGCCGTGCGCATCCGCCAGTTCGAGTTCATAAGCCTGTCCGAAAACCGCATCCTGCTGATCATCGTCACCACGGCGGGTGACGTGCAGAACCGCATCCTGCTGACGCGCCGCGCCTACAATGCGGGCGAACTGAGCGGCGCGGCGAGCTACCTCAACGAACACTTCGCCGGGCTGTCCTTCAACGAGATCCGTCGCCGGCTTGCCGACGAACTGCGTCAGCTGCGCAGTGACATGACCGAGTTGATGACCGCCACGGTGGATGCCGGCAGCGAAGCCGCCGAAGAGACTGCCACCAGCTACGTCATCTCGGGTGAAACCAACCTGCTCGACGTCGAGGACCTGTCCTCGAACATGTCGCGCCTGCGCGAGCTGTTCAAGCTCTTCGAACAGCGCACCGGACTGATGCAATTGCTCGAGCTGTCGAACCGGGCCGAAGGCGTGCAGATCTTCATCGGCGGCGAGTCGGGCCTGGCTCCGCTTGATGGCTGCAGCGTCGTTACCGCGCCGTACGAGGTCGACGGCCAGGTCGTGGGCTCGGTCGGCGTCATCGGCCCGACGCGCATGGCCTACGACCGCGTCATCCCCATCGTCGACATCACCGCACGGCTCTTGTCGAACGCCCTGTCCGCAAACGCCTGACCTGCCGGCGCGCATGACGCGACCGGCACTGGAACCACCGCTCAAGGACCCCAATGGCTTGCTACTGGCCCGAACCCGCCTACCAACACGGCACCGCGGCACGCACCGGCGTGCTCCTCGTGAATCTCGGCACGCCCGAAGCCCCGACAGCTGCCGCGCTGCGGCCCTATCTCAAGCAGTTCCTGTCCGACCCCCGCGTCGTCGAGATTCCCCGACTCGTGTGGTGGCCGATCCTGAACGGCATCATCCTCAACACCCGCCCGGCCGCATCGGCCAAGAAGTACGCCAGCGTGTGGATGAACGAGGGCTCGCCGCTGAAGGTACACACCGAGCGCCAGGCCAAGTTGCTCGCCGGCTACCTGACCAAGGCCGGTCACCCGGATCTCGACATCGATTTCGCGATGCGCTACGGCTCGCCGTCCATCGCCGACCGCCTGCAGGCGATGCGCGCACGCGGCTGCAGCCGCATTCTGGCCGTGCCGCTCTATCCGCAATACTCGGCGAGCACCACCGCGACGGTGGTCGACGAGGTTTCGCGCTGCATGGGCCACATGCGCAACCAGCCGGAACTGCGCTTCGTGCGAAACTTTCACGACGATCCCGGCTACATCGAGGCCCTGGCCCGCAGCGTGCGTGACCACTGGATGAAGAACGGCGAACCGGATCGGCTGGTCATGAGCTTTCACGGTGTGCCGCGCCGCTCGCTCGACCTCGGCGACCCCTATCACTGCGAGTGCCACAAGACCGGCCGGTTGCTCGCCGAGGCGCTCGGCCTGCCGCGCGAACGCGCGCTGGTCACGTTCCAGTCGCGCTTTGGCAAGGCGGAATGGCTCAAGCCCTATACCCAGCCCACGCTCGAGGCGCTGGCTGCGCAAGGCGTCGGGCGCGTCGACGTGATCTGCCCCGGCTTCGTCGCGGACTGCCTGGAGACGCTGGAGGAAATCGCCATGGAGTGCCGCGAGGCCTTCCTCGAGCACGGCGGCAAGGAATTCCACTACATCCCTTGCCTCAACGAGAACCACGAGTGGATCGATGCGCTGACCCGCCTGAGCATCGCACACCTCGGAAACTGGCTCGAAATCGGGCGCCCGGACGAGGCTTCGCTGGCCGCAGCCCGCAGTCGCGCCATGGAAAAGGGTGCGACGCGCTGAGTCAGTTGTCGATCAACTGCAGGTCAAGACCGCCCGTTGACGTGAATTCTCCACGCACCGCTGGCGGTCCGTCTTCCGACATCCGTTTCGCCAGCTGAGCCATGCGACGCACGATCACGGTGGTCAGCTGGCGCCGGAAGCGCTCGAGCACTTCTTCGCTGGCCAGCGCGAGCGCCGACGGATTGATCTCGAGGTAGGTCAGTGGCGTCAGCGACACCACCGACATCGAATGCTTGTGCTCGAGGTGATCGAGCCAGGCCTGGGCGCCGAAGACTTCACCATGTCCCAGTTCCATGACCTTGCGTCCATCGACGGACAGCTCCACGCTGCCGTCGAGCACGATGCCGAAGCGTTGATCCGTGTCGCCCTCCCGGACCAGCGTCACGTGCTTGTCGACCTTGCGCCAGCTGCAGATGCGCAGCACTTCCCACAGCTCGACATCCTCGAACTCGGTGAAGAAAGCCACCTTGCGCAAGCGCGCGAAGCGGCTGGTGTCGGGCGGCACGTAGCTGTCGTCCAGGATCTTGTAGCGCACCGCGGCGAGATCCTTCGCAAACTCCGCACCATTGCGATAACGCGAATAAAGGTCCTTCTCCAGCGCCTTGCGGATCACCGCATCCATCTGCTCGGGCACGTCCGGGTTGAGCTGTGATACGGAAGGCGGATCCGCGTTGATGATCTTGTAGACCAGCTGCGCGGGGTTGCTGGCGCGGAACGGCAGGCGCCCGGTCAACAGGTGGAACAGCAGGACGCCGAGCGAGTACAGGTCGGTCTTCTGGTTGAGCGGATAGCCCTTGATCTGCTCCGGGCTCATGTAGGCCGGCGAGCCGACCCCCATGATGAAGGTCGAATCGGTGTCCACCTTCTTGTTGATGTTCATCGCCAGGCCGAAGTCGGTGATCTTCACGTTGTCCTGATCATCGACAAGGATGTTCGCCGGCTTGATGTCCCGGTGCACGATGCCCTGCCGATAGGCATGATCGAGCGCCATGCAGCACTTGAACACGATGCCGATGGTGCGATGGATCGGCAGCAGGTTCTCGAAGCTGCAGTAGCGTTCGAGCGAGCCGCCGGGAAAATACTCCATCACCACGTAGGCCTGCGTGGTCTCGATCGACGCGTCGAAGATGCGGATGATGTTCGGATGGTTCAGGCGGCTCGACACCGCCTCCTCGGCCTTCAGCAGCTTCAGCAGGCGACGGTTCCACTTCGCCTCGTCCTTGATCTTGTCGTCGAAGCGGACGTGCTTGAGCGCAACGGGCTCGGGATAGTCGGGGCTCTCCGCCAGATAGACGATCGCCGTCGCACCGCGTCCGATCTCGCGCACGATCCTGTACTTGCCGATCCTGTCCGGGGTTTCGCTCATTGCGATCGAGACGGCGATCAGACACCGCCGTTTTGCTTAGAAGTCGCCTGATTGTGGCACGAAGTCGCGCCCGCCGGCACTGCGTTCCAGCGGGCGCGGGCATGTCTCGATTGTTCCACGCACAGCGGCATGCCTACAATCGACCACCCCCGCAGCCTGCCGTGCTGCGCCGCCCCAGGAGCTGCGCTTGAGCGAACCCATCGACCTGCTGATTCACCCGCGCTGGACCATCACCGTCGAACCGGCCGGTGCGCCCCTCGAGGACCACGCGGTCGCCATCCGCGACGGCCGCATCATCGCCGTCCTGCCCATGGACGAAGCCCGTCTTCGATTCCAGCCGGACGAGACGGTCGAACTACCGCAACACGTCCTGATACCCGGGCTGGTCAATCTCCATGCGCACGCGGCAATGAACCTCATGCGCGGGATCGCCGACGACCTGCCGCTCATGCGCTGGCTGCGGGAAGCGATCTGGCCGGCGGAGAGCCGGCACGTATCCGCCGCCTTCGTGCGCGACGGCACCCTGCTCGCGGCAGCCGAAATGCTGCGAGGCGGCATCACGACCTGCAACGACATGTACTTCTATCCCGGCGCAGCGGCCGAAGCGTTTGCCGAGGCGGGAATGCGGGCCGTCGTCGGCATCGTGGTGCTCGACTTCCCCACGCCGTGGGCGAGCGATGCGGACGACTATCTGCGCAAGGGACTGGAGACACGCGATCGCTTTGCCAAGCATCCCCTGCTGTCCTTTTCCGTGGCGCCTCACGCGCCCTATACGGTGTCCGATGCGGCTTTCGAGCGCGTACGCGCACTGGCGGATGAGCTCGGCACAGGCATTCACATCCATGTCCATGAAACGGAGACCGAGATCCATGAATCGCTGGCGACCCACGGCGTGCGCCCCCTCACCCGCCTGGCCCGCCTGGGCGTGCTCGGCGAGAACACGATCGGCGTGCACGCGGTGCATCTCGCCGACATGGACGTCGAACTGCTCGCCCGACATGGCTGCAGCGTCGCGCATTGCCCCACATCGAACATGAAATTGGGCAGCGGCATCGCGCCCGTCACGCGCCTGCTCGAGGCCGGGATACGCGTCGGCCTCGGCACCGACGGCGCCGCGAGCAACAACCGCGTCGACCTTTTCCAGGAAATGCGACACGCGGCCCTGCTGGCCAAGGTCGCAAGCCTGGACGCTGGCGCCCTTCCCGCGCACCGTGTGTTGGCAATGGCCACGATCGACGGTGCACGGGCGCTCGGCATGGAAGCACTGATCGGTTCGATCACGCCGGGCAAGCAGGCCGATCTGTGCGCCGTCGACCTCGGTGGTCTTCTTACGCAACCATGCTTCGACCCCGTCTCCCACCTCGTGTATTCGGCGGGTCGCGAACACGTCACACATGTATGGGTAAATGGCGAACTCCGCGTGAACAAAGGCGTTCCGCTGTTGCATATTCACGACAAAGAATTGCTCAGGATCGCAGCGCTATGGCACACTAAGCTCGCTAATTGAACTGGATACAGTCGTTCAATATCGACGCGAATTCAGCTTCACGGCTGCTTTCACTTTCCGTTGCAGTGGTAAATCCGGCGACTCGCCCTTCAAAGAGGAAACCATGATCAAACAAACCAAGAAGCAGATGTTCATGCTGGCCGCCATCGCCTCGATCGGCTTGTCCGCTCCCAGCGCCTACGCGCAAGTCAAGGATGTCGTGGTCGACGGCAAGGGCGAAATCCCCTACGTCATCGACGCACGCAACGTCGTTGCCCGTAGCGGTACCGGCCTGTGCTGGCGCACTGGCTACTGGTCGCCGGCTGCCGCCTCGACCGCCATGGCCGGCCAGTTCCCGGTTGGCTGCGAGTGCGACAGCGACATCGTCGCCAAGGACAAGTGCGTTGCGCCGGTCGCTGCTGCCAAGCCGGCCCCCGCTCCTGCCCCCAAGCCCACCGCTGACAAGATCAAGCTGGCTGCCGACGCCCTGTTCGACTTCGACAAGGCCACGCTGAAGCCGGAAGGCCGCGCCAAGCTGGACGACCTGGCCGCCAAGTCGAAGCAGCTGAAGCTGGAAGTCATCCTGGCTGTCGGCCACACCGACCGTCTGGGCTCGGATGCCTACAACCAGAAGCTGTCCGAGCGTCGCGCTGCCGCCGTGAAGACCTACCTGGTGTCGAAGGGCGTCGAAGCCAACCGCGTCTACACCGAAGGCAAGGGCGAGAAGCAGCCCGTTACCGGCAACAAGTGCGACAACGTGAAGAACCGCAAGGCTCTGATCGAGTGCCTGCAGCCGGATCGCCGCGTGGAAGTCGAAGTCATCGGCTCCAAGTAATCGGTTTTCCGATGCGCGAAAAGCCCTGCTTCGGCGGGGCTTTTTGTTTTTTGGAGTGCCGGATCGAAACGCACGACGATTCACGTGGTCTCATTCAACCCATCCCCCGGACGACAGACGATGAGTGCAATCAACGCCGACCCTGCCGAACTGCAGAAATTCAGTGAGCTCGCCCACCGCTGGTGGGATCCCGCATCCGAGTTCAAGCCGCTGCACGAGATCAACCCGCTCCGCCTGGGCTGGATCAACGGAAAAGCCGACCTCGCCGGCAAGACGGTGCTGGACGTCGGCTGCGGCGGCGGCATCCTGGCCGAAGGCATGGCTTCCGTCGGCGCCCGCGTCACCGGGATCGACCTGTCGGAGAAGGCGCTCAGCGTTGCACGCCTGCATCTGTTCGAGAGCGGCCACAGCGTCGATTACCGGCTGGTGAGCGCGGAAGCCTTCGCCGAGGAGATGCCGGGCCATTTCGATGTCGTGACCTGCATGGAAATGCTCGAGCACGTTCCCGATCCCGCCAGCACGATTGCCGCCTGCGCGCGCCTGGTCAAACCGGGCGGACACGTCTTCTTCTCGACGATCAACCGCAATCTCAAGGCGTATGTGCTGGCCATCATCGGTGCGGAATACGTGCTGAATATGCTGCCGCGCGGCACGCACGAATACGCCAAGTTCCTCAAGCCGTCCGAGCTCGGCCGTTACTGCCGCAATGCCGGCCTCGACACGCACGAACTGATCGGGATGAGCTACAACCCGCTCACCAAGGTCTATTCGCTGGGCCGCGATACCGACGTGAACTACCTGCTGCACACCCGCCGCGGCTGACGCCGCCGCAGCCGGCGGCGGGCCACGCTCAGGCGATGGCCCGCCGGTGGCGCAACGAACTCCAGAACGCTGCACCGATCAACACGGCGCCGACCAGGCCGGTGAAGACCTCGGGGATGTGGACGTGCACACCGATGAACATCACCGCCGCCAGCGCACCGATCGCCCAGAATGCGCCGTGCTCGAGGAAGCGGTAGGCGTTGAGTGTCTCTCGATAGACCAGCATGAGCGTGAATGAGCGCACGAACATCGCGCCTACGCCCAGGCCGATCGCGATGATCGGCAGGCTGTTCGTCAGCGCAAAGGCGCCGATCACACCGTCGAAGCTGAACGACGCATCGAGCAACTCCAGGTACATGAAGCCGGCGAAACCGGTCTTGGCCACGACCTTGCCGCCCTCGCCCTCCTCGCCGCCCAGAATCGCCCCCAGACCGTCAGCGATGATGTAGGTGATCAGCCCCCACACACCGGCGACAACGAACTCCACGCGCTTCGTGTCGCTCTCCAGGTAGGCGGCGCTGCTCAGGATCGCCAACAGCGTGAGCAGGATCTGCGCGGCTTCGAGTCGCCCCAGCTTGGTCAGCGGCTCCTCGAGGATCTGCAGCCAGTGCAAGTCCTTGTTGCTGTCGACGAAGAACTTGAGGAAGACCATTGCCAGGAAGGCGCCACCGAAGGCGGCGATCTCGTGGTGGGCGGACAGCAGGATGCGCGCGTATTCGGCTTCATCGAACAGCGCGAGGTCGATGACCGCCATCGGCCCCATGTCGGCCACGACACCGACGATGGCGAGCGGAAACACGATGCGCATGCCGAACACGGCGATCAGGATGCCCCACAGCAGGAAACGCTGGCGCCACTTCTCGTCCATGTGCTTGAGGACCGTGGCATTCACCACCGCGTTGTCGAAGGACAACGAGGTCTCGAGAATGGCGAGCACGACAACGATGAAGGCGCCGGACCATCCCGCCAGCAGAAAACCACCGATGACGCCCAAAACGGTGACGAGGATGGACCACTTGAAATAGCCGAGATCTTGCATGTGCAGCCAGGAAAGGATGAAGGCCGGCAAAACGCCCGGCCTGAAGCTCGCGATTCTAGCGAAAGTCCTCGATCAACGTCGTGTCGCTTGCAGCGCCGCCCCCCTGATCAGGCGTCCTGCAGGATCAGGACCAGCAGTTCCTTCGGTCCATGCGCACCATAGGCCAGAGTCTGCTGGATATCGGCGGTCTTCGACGGCCCCGAGACCAGCAGCGCGTTGGTCGGCAGCCCGCCCGCCCAGCCTTGCGTGTGCATGGCCTCGAACAGATTGTCGAATACCTCGCTCGCCTTCAGCAGCGCGATGTGCAGGGGCGGCACCAGGCTCATCAGGCGCGGCTCCTGCGCCGTCGGCCACACGATGAGGCTGCCGGTCGCGGCAATGCCGCCCAGCGTCCCGGTCAGACTCGCCGGTGTATGGAAGAAGAGTTCGTCCTTCCAGTCCTCGACCGGGCGGTCATAGGCCTTCAAGCGCAATGAACTCCCGTTCAGCGCGAGGTAGCCCGCGAATTGCTGCCCATGCGCAGTGGCCGGCGACACCAGCAACTCGTCGATGCCGCGCTCGACCAGCGCTGCCAGCGCCAGCGCAGGCCAGTCGGCGGAGGTCGTCAACCGGGTTTCGCCATGCACGGCCTCGAGCACTTCGCGCAGACGGTCGAGACGCTTGTCCGGCGCGTAGCGCCAGGGCACGGTGACGAGCGCCTCATCGTAGTCGTCAGCAACTGCCGTCGTGCCCTCGAGGCTGCCGCGCAGCTTGGCGAGGATGCGTTCCTTGGCGCTCATTCATTCATCTCCCAGGTGGTCGCGCGCGAGTTCGTGCAGGCTGCGCGCGGCCGGCTTCGGCGGCGCATGGTGTTCGGTCCAGGGGCCGATGTTGGATGGCATCAGTCCTCGCAGGCGGGTGCCGGCGAAACGTGCGACGCGATACAAGCCCGGCGAGGTATTCACTGCCTTCCACGCCTTCCAGATCATCCTTTCCTTCGCCGAGTACTTGGCGCCCTGCCCGCGCATGTGATGCGGCCCTTCATCGGGGGCGCGCACGGCCTCCTCGCGCAGGCGGCGCAGCAACGCAGGAATCGGGATCTTGACCGGACACACTTCGCCGCAGGCGCCGCACATCGACGAGGCCGTCGGCAGGTCGCGCGTCTTCTCCAGGCCCAGCATGTGGGGCGTGACGATCTTGCCAATCGGGCCGGGATAGACGGTGCCATAGGCATGACCACCGATGCGCGTATACACCGGGCAGTGGTTCATGCACGCGCCGCAGCGGATGCAGTTCAGCGTCTGGCGCAATTCGCCGTCGGCGAAAGCTTGGCTGCGACCGTTGTCGAGCAGCACCAGGTGTACTTCGCGCGGGCCGTCGAGCTCATCGGCCTTGCGCGGGCCCGAGATCATGTTGACGTAGGTGGTGATCGGCTGGCCGGTCGCCGAGCGGGTCAGCAGCGACAGCAGCGGAATGACGTCGCGCAGGTTCTCGACCACCTTCTCGATGCCGGTGACCGCGATGTGCACCGGCGGCACCGTCGTCGACATGCGGCCGTTGCCCTCGTTCTCGACCAGCAGCAGCGTGCCCGTCTCGGCAATGGCGAAGTTAACGCCCGACACACCGATATCGGCCTCGAAGAACTTGCGCCGCAGCGTCTCGCGCCCGATCTGGATCAGCCGATCGACGTCCTCGGTGTAATCGACCTCCAGCTTGTCGTGGAACAGCGAGGCCACCTGCCCGGCGTTGAGGTGAATCGCCGGCATGATGATGTGGGACGGCTTCTCCTCGCGCAGCTGCACGATGAACTCGCCCATGTCCGACTCGAGGCAATCGACGCCGCGGTCGCCGAGGAAATGGTTCATCTCCATTTCCTCGCTGACCATCGACTTGCCCTTGATGACCTTCTTCGCCTCATGCGCCTGCACGATCGAATGCACGATCGCGTTGGCCTCCTCGACCGTCTCCGCCCAGTGCACCTTCACGCCGTTGCGCGTCAGGTTGGCCTCGAGGCGCTCGAGCAGGTCGGGCAACTTCGACAGCGCCCGCGCCCGGACGCGGTTACCGAAGGCGCGCAGGCGCTCCAGCTCGTCGGTGTCCGGAAACTGCGCCAGGCGTTTGGCCATCAGGAAATCCATCGCACCACGGAAGTTGCGGCGCAACTGGCCATCGCCCAGCGCCTCGCGCGCGTTGCGCTTGAACTCGATCGGTACGCCGGGCAGGTCGGCAAGATTGCTCATGTCACTTTCCTCCGGTGCGACGCAGCAGGAAGCTGGCGAGATGCTCGCCGCGCAGCGACTCGCCCTGCTTCTCGAAGGCGCCGTTGATGTTCAGCAGGCAACCGCAGTCGGCGCTGACCACCTCAGCCGCCCCCGACCCCTTCAGCGCCGCAGTCTTGTCCTTGACCATCGCACCCGAGATGTCCGGCATGCGCACGCTGAAGGCGCCGCCAAAGCCGCAGCATTCGCTCTCGTGGTCGTGGTCGAGGCGCTCCACCCCCTGCAACTGCGCGAGCAGCGCACGGCCATGGACATGGGTGTTCATCTCGCGCCGTGCCGAACACGAGGTATGCAGCGCCACCTTCACCGGCGCCCCGGTGTCGGCGAGCTTCACGCGGCACACCTCCAGCAGGAACTCGGCCAGCTCAAAGGTGCGCGCGGCCAGCGACTCGACCTGCTTCAGCGTGCCGGGCTCGTCCTTGAACAGCTCGAAATAGTGGTGACGGAACATCCCCGCACAGGAGCCGGACGGCACCACCACCGGCCACTCGCCCGCGAACAGCGCCAGTTGCGCCCGTGCCACCTCGCGTGCTTCTTCCGTATAGCCCGAGGTATAGGCCGGCTGGCCGCAACAGCTCTGCGCCTGCGGGAAGTGAACCTTGATGCCCTCGCGCTCGAGCAGGCGGATCGCGTCCATGCCCGCGTCGGGAAAAAACAGGTCGAGTACGCAGGTGCCGAACAGGAAGACGTCGCTCGGCTTGGCGGGATAGCTGCGCGGCGCCTGCAGCGGCGGCGCCACGCGGGTGGCGTTCGGTGCGGCAGCGGTTTGATGGCTCATGCGGAGTGCCTCCGTGAATGTCTTCTCAATTGTGCAGCAGCCGCGAAAGACGCACGACTGCTGATAACGCTAATACGCGGGATCATCCCGGTCCGGCGCTCAACCCGCGACCAGCGGGTCGGAGACGCCCAGCACATAGAGGGCGACCATCGCGATGATGCCGGTCATCAGCACGTAGTACACCGTCGGCCAGAAGGTCTTGCGCAGGATCGCGCCTTCGCGTCCCAGCAGGCCGACGGTGGCCGATGCCGCCACGACGTTGTGGATCGCCACCATGTTGCCGGCGGCGGCGCCGATCGCCTGGATCGCCACGATCAGCGCGCCGGAGATGCCGAGCGTGCTCGCTACGCCGAACTGGAACTGGCTCAGCATCATGTTGCTGACGGTGTTCGAGCCGGCGATGAAGGCGCCCAGCGCCCCGACCGAGGGCGCGAGCAGCGGATAGACCGTGCCAACGCTGTCCGCCACCCACTGCGCCATCGCGATCGGCATGCTTGGCAGGCCGGCCGCGTTGACGCCCGAGTTGATCAGGATGCGCACCATCGGCACAGTGAACAACAGCACGAAGCCCGCGCCCAGCAGCACACGCGAGGACTCGCCCACGGCCTTCACCAGCGAGCGTGCATGCATGCGGTGCAGGAAGACGGTGACCAGCACCACTGCAACCAGGATGCCGCCCGGCAGATAGAGCGGCTGAAAATCGGCCTTCATGCCCTTTTCGCCCAGGATGTCGGAGAAGACGATGACCACCGACTTCATCGCCCCGCCGATCTCGGGAAACACGCGGCTCAGCACCAGCAGCGCACCGACCAGCACATAGGGCAACCAGGCACGGAATACGCTGATCGGCTGGTGATGCGGCAACTGGTCGAGTTTCATCTCGACACTGCCCATCCACTCGCTCGGCCAGTCCTTCGCATCGGCAAAATCCCAGGTCTTCTTCGGCACCAGGAAACCGGCACGCGCCGCCGAAGTCACGATCGCCAGGCCGACGAGACCGCCGAGCAAGGAGGGGAATTCGGGACCGAGGAAGACCCCGGTGAAGGCATAGGGCACGGTAAAGGCGAGACCGGCGAACAGCGCGAACGGCAGCACCTCCAGCCCGGCCTTCCAGCTCTTCTCGCGGCCGAAGAAGCGGGTCAGCATCAATACCATGATCAAGGGCATCACCGTACCGACGAGCGCATGGATGATCGCCACGTTGCTGGTGATCTGCTGCAGGAAGAGCTCCCAGCTCGATCCCCGCCCGGCAAGCTGGGCGCCGATCGCGGCCGTGTCCAGCCCGCTGTTGACGCCGATGATGATCGGTGTGCCCACCGCACCAAAGGACACTGGCGTGCTTTGCACCAGCATGCCCAGCAGCACCGCCGCCAGCGCCGGAAAGCCGATGGCCACGAGCAGTGGCGCGGCGATGGCCGCCGGCGTGCCGAAGCCCGAGGCGCCCTCGATGAAACAGCCGAACAGCCAGGCGATGATGATGGCCTGGATGCGGCGGTCGGGGCTGATGGTGGCGAAGCCGGCGCGGATCGCCGTGATGCCGCCGGAGTACTTCAGCGTGTTCAGCAGCAGGATGGCGCCGAAGATGATCCACAGCACCCCGATCGTGATGACCAGGCCCTGCAGGGTCGAGGCGAGCACGCGGTTCAAGCTCATGTCCCAGACGAACAGGCCGATGCCCGCCGTCAGCAGATAGACAAGCGGCATCGCCCGCTTGGCCGGCCAGCGCAGGCCGACCAGCAGCAGCGCTGCGAGCAGGATGGGAGAGAAGGCGAATAAGGCGAGGGTTCCGGCTTGCATCGATGTCGCTCCGTCAGACTCGCGCCGCGCGCACCAGAGGATGCGCGCGCATCCCGATTCCGTTGAGCCGCATCTTCATCAACCTACTCCCTCAGAGGTTTCCATGTGGAAAAATTGGTCAATTGGTCTTACCATTTGACCAACTGTTGCGCTAGAGTAGGCGACTGAATTCAAAGAGTCAATCGAGGAAATCAGCAAATTGGATGAGAAGATAAGGCCGGATTCCGCCGAACGCCCGTGCCGCCGTCGATCGGGAAACAGCGCCCGATCCGGCACCATCGCGACAACCAGAAACATGCACGGTCGTCTTGCGTTCGGCGCCACGACGCCGACCATCGCCAACCTGCAAGGAGCGTCCACATGAAGGCACCCTCGCTGCAACAGCGAAGACTGTCGGACGACATCGTCGAACGCATCGAAACCCTGATCCTGGAAGGCACGTTGAAACCGGGCGAACGGCTGCCGGCCGAACGCACGCTGGCCGAGGAGTTCGGCGTGTCGCGCCCCTCGCTGCGGGAGGCCTTGCAGAAGCTGGTCGCGCGTGGCTTGCTGCTGAGCCGCCAGGGCGGCGGCACCTTCGTCAGCGCCGAGATCGGCTCATCCTTCCGCGACCCGCTGCTCGCCCTGCTCGAGAACAATCCCGAAGCCCAGCGCGACCTGCTCGAGTTCCGCCATACGCTGGAAGGCTCCTGCGCCTACTACGCCGCCCTGCGCGCGACCGCGCCGGACCGCGAGCGTCTCACCGCAGCCTTCGACCGCGTCGTGGACTGTCATGCACGTCCGCCGGGCAAGGTCACCCGCGCCGAGGAAGGCGCTGCCGACGCGCACTTCCACCTTGCCATTGCCGAGGCCAGCCACAACGCCGTGCTGCTGCACACCATCCGCAGCCTGTTCCAGTTGCTCGAGCGCAGTGTGGTGACCAACATCGGTGGCATGTATCCGCAAGGCAGCGACGTGCGCGACGCGCTGATGGACCAGCACCGCGAACTCTACCGGGCGATCATGGACGGCCGCGCCGACGATGCGCGTGCGCTGTCGAGCCGCCACCTGCTCTACGTGCAGGACGTGCTGGCCGAAGCACAGGATGCGGTGCGCCGGGCCGAGCGGGCCAGCCGCCGACGCGCCCCGGCCTGAAGACTGCGACTGCCGCCCGGTCGGGCACGCTCAACCCGCGCGCGCGATCGGACGTACACTCCGAGCAAAGCGCGGATGTGCAGGAAGGGCTACTTCCGTACTGCGGCGCGCAAGGCGTTGAGCGCCTTCTGCCCGGCCCGCCCATCGGGCTCGAGGCCCAGCTCGACCTGCACGGCCTTGAGCGCCTCGCGCGTGCGGCTGCCGATCATGCCGTCCGCTTCGCCGATGTCGTGGCCGCGCGCGATCAGCAGTGTCTGCAGTTCCCGCCGCTCGGCGCGCGACAGGCCCGGATCATCCGTCGGCCAGGCGGTCGCGAAGGCGCCGCCGCCCCGCAGCCGGTCGGACAGGTGGGCGATGGCCAGTGCATAGCTTTCAGCCGCGTTGTACGAATACAGCGCATCGAAGTTGCGCGTGACGAGGAAGGCCGGTCCGCCCACACCGGCCGGCAGCAACAGGCCTACCGGCGTCGCCCCTGGCGGCAGCGCCCCGCCATCGACACGTTTCACGCCGCGCGCCACCCACTGCTGCATCGGCTGCTTGTTGCGCCGGCCGGCGTCCGAGGTGTCGAAACCCGCCGGCAGGGAAACCTCGAAGCCCCAGGGCAGCGCGCTGTTCCAGCCCGCGCGCTTGAGGAAATTCGCCGTCGAAGCCAGCGCGTCCGGCACGCTGTCGACCAGGTCGCGACGGCCGTCGCCGTCGAAATCCACGGCCAGGCGCATGAAGGTCGAGGGCATGAACTGCGTGTGGCCGAAGGCGCCGGCCCACGAGCCGGTCAGGCGCTCGGGCGCGACGTGGCCTTCCTGGACGATCTTCAGCGTGGTGAAGAATTCGCCGCGGAAGAAGGGCTGGCGCCGCCCGAAGCAGGACAGCGTCGACAGCGAGGTGAGCAACGGACGCGAGCCGAAGTTGCGCCCGAAGTTGCTCTCCACGCCCCACACCGCGACCACGGTCGCCGGATCGACCCCGTATTCGGCTTCGACCCGCGCGAGGACGTCCTGCCACTGCGCCAGCATCGCCCGCCCGTCGGCGACGCGTTCCGCATCGACCAGGCCGGCCAGGTAGTCCCAGATCGGGGTGACGAACTCGGGCTGGGCGTCGAGGAAACCGACGACCGCCATGTCGGGCGCCAGCGCAGCCGTGTGCTGATCGAAGGTCGCCGTCGTCACGCCCTTCGACGCGGCTTCGGCGCGCAGCTCGCGCAGGCAGCTCGCGAAGGCCTCTTCGGAAGCCAGCGACTGCGAGGCGAAGGCAGACAGGCCGGACAACGCGCCTGCCAGCAGCATGGCGCGCAAAAGCCCGCGGGTTGGAGGCGCCGTCAGGGGCGTGCGGAATGCAGCGGGAAAAGGGCAAGAATGCAGTGTCGTGTTCATGGGCTGAATTCTAATCGCGACAGCTGCGGCCCTCGCACTCAGGCACATTTCGAAACGACCTGCTTCTCTGGACCACGCCTCGCTGGGCCACCCTCACCTCAGCACCGTGCGGCCGGCTGACCGGCCGCATCGGTGCGGCGCATCAGTCACGCCGAACCGGCACCGCCGTGCCCGGCGCGTCCCACACCCCTCGGTCGACGACCCGCCCCGCCTCCGCCACCAGCCAGCTCTGCCCGCCGTAATGCGGCAGCGGGCGCTGGAGCGCAGCCAGCTCTGCGGCGTCCCGTGCCGACGCCACGGCCAGGGTCGTCCCGGCTTCGGTGCGCAGCGTCCAGACCTGGGCACCACCGCGCAGGCCCGGCGTCGGCGGACGCGGCGGCAGGCCGGCCCCGGCCAGCGCGGCATCGACGGCCGCATGCGTACCGACGAGCAGCGTCCCGTCCGCCGGCGTCTTCAGCGCGTCACGCCCGGCCCAGCGTGCAGGACGCTCGAACAGGCGCTCGGCCAGCCCCTGGGCCGCATCGCGCACTGCCCCATCGCCCTCGTTCGCGACCACCACCCGCGGCGCCGGCGCGAGCATCCACTGCCGGAGGATGGGCGGCAGCTGCGCCGCGTCCGGCCGCCGCCAGACCCGCAGTTCGGGATCGAGACGGACGGCCCGCGGCACGCGCGCCACCGGCAACTCGACCGTCTCCTGCGCACGGGACGCAGTGATCCAGCGCGGTTCGACGCCATCGTCGGCCTCCAGGCGGACGGGCAGGTTCAGCACATGCGTCGGCCCGGACTGGCGCACGCTGAGTTGCAGCCTGCCCTCTCCGCCCGCCGCTACGAATCGCGCCTGCTCGATCGTCACCGCCACGCCGCCGGGCACCGTCAGCCACTGGCGGAAGAAGTCGTCCAGCGCACGATCCGAGGCCTGCTCGAACGCCGCCTGCAACTGTGCCCAGCCGGCGATGCGGAAGCGGTTCTGCGCCCAGAACAGGCGGATACCCTCGTCGAAGGCCTCGGCACCGATCAGGTCGCGCAGCATCACGAACACCATCGACGCCTTGCCGTAGCCCACGGCCGCAGCCGCGCCGTGGGTGCGCGAGCGGAAGCTCGCCAGCGGCTGGTGCGCATCGGCCGGCAGCGCGGCGAAATCGCGCAGCCAGCCCAGCCGCATCTCGCGCGCCGCCGCGTCGGATTGCGCTTCCTTGTAGGCGTAGTCGGCCATGAAGGTCGTCAGCCCCTCGGACCAGTTGCCGCGCGCGTAGTCGACCAGCACGCCATTACCCCACCAGTTGTGCAGCACCTCGTGGCCGAGCGAGGTGGCGCGGATGAAGGGCAGGCGCAGCACCTGCTCGCCGAGGTAGGTCAGCGTCGGCATGCCGAAACCGGTGGGCAGCGGGCTGGCGACCACCGAGAACTCGGTGAAGGGATAGGCGCCGATGCGCTCGCTGTAGTGCGCGATGTAGCGGGCACTGTCGCGCAGGTAGGCATCCGCCAGGTCCGGCTCCGCATCCAGCGCGGGCGGGAAATAGGTGCGCAGGCGCAGCGGCTCGGCGCCTGCGCGCGCCACGACCTGTTCGCGCACGACCCACGGCCCGGCCATCAGGTCGATACCGTCCGCGGCATGGGGGAACTCGAAACGCGCGCGGTAGGTGCCCCCTTCCTGTCCATTGGCCGGCGGGACCGTCTCCTCGACCAACCGCCCGGGCACGACCACGCGCTGTCCGCCGGGCACGCGGACGTCGACGCGGTAAGCGAAGGTCTCGGCCGGCCGCGGATACCACGCGCCGCCTGCGGGCAGGTAGCTGCCCGTCTCCGCGGCCATCGGCGGCAGGCCTTGCAGCACCTCGCGATGGTCGAGCCGCGCATCCAGCGCCGGCAGGGTGCCGCCATAGCGCAGGCGCAGCGTGCCATCGGCTGGCAGCCGGATGCGCCACGCCTTCAGGGCATCGCGCGCGCCGCCACCGGCCCGCTCGACGCGCATCGGCTTGCCATCGACCTCCGCCGACAGGATGCTCAGGCTCGAATGCAGCAGAAAGCGGAAGTCGCGCTCGGTCGGGTGCAGCGCCGCATCGACCTGCAGGCTGCGCCGCGCCGGGTCAAGGTCGACCTTGAGCGATATCGGCCATGTGTCGGCAAGCGCCGGGCGCATCACCCCCAGCAGAAGGACCGCGGCGATGAGGCCCCGGGACAAGCCACGGAGGACGTCACGCACGACAGCGCCCTCCACTCACTTGCGCGCCGGGAAGCGCACGACGAAATCGAGTGTCTCCTTGTCGCGCCGGAGCTTCAGCGGCAACCAGGTACCCGGCGGCTGTGCCCGCACCAGTGCCGCGAGCGCACCCGAGCGCTTGAGCGGCGCGCCGGCCGCATCGACGATGATGTCGCCGGCACGCAGGCCGGTATGCGCGGCAAGGCTGCCGGCGGTGACCTCGACGATGCGCACGCCGTCGCGATGGTCTTCCATGCTGATGCCCAGCCGGGGCGGCGGGGCTGGCGAGCGCACCGGCTCCGGCACCGCGAATACCGCATCGGCCAGCCCGGCGACGACCTCCGCGCAGGCGGTCGATGCAGCCAGCGGCAGCAGCTGTCCGACTTCGGTCGTGCCCAGCGCCTTGAGCTGATGCGCGACGCCGTGGCCGAAGCGCACATGGCCGCTACCCATGATGCCGACCGCCAGCGGCGCACGCCCTTGCGCGCTGCTCGCCTTGTCGCGCGCCGCCACCAGCGCCTCGGCCATGGCCCGGTCCCAGGCCAGTTGTGATTCGACGAAGTTGCGGAAGGCAGGCTCGTCGCGCGACGCCTCCTTGTCGCCACGGCCACGCATGCGCGCATGCTCGCGGTGGATGCCGAACAGGAAGTCCACATAGGCCGACGGCGGCTCGGCAGCCCGCCCCACGCCCTCGCGTTCCGCCTCGGGCACGCCGTCCCAGCCACGCGTGGCGATGCTGCGCGTCAGGCCCTGCTCGACATTGAGCGCCACCATGGGCACGCGGTTCAGGCGCGCGAAGTGGAACAGGGGCAGGTAGAGCTCGGCGGGCATGCTCCACACCTTGTCCCACTCCGCCTGATCCAGGAACTGGCGCTCGGACAGTTCGCCCGCCACCCATCGATCCAGCACCGGCTGCACGCGGCGCGGGAACATCTCGAAGCCGATCACCATGTCCGGGCGCTGCGCGTGCAGTGCTGCAAGCATCTGCAGTTGCCAGCGGTGATGGTCGGCGTCGTCGTGCTGTTCGCCGAGCAGGACCACCTCGCGCTTCGCCATCGACGCCACCAGCGGCGCAACTGGCGCTCCCGGCCGCACGCCGTCGGCATCGAGTGCAGTCCAGCCGCCGGGCTGCAGGCAGGCGGGCCCGTCAGCGGCCGCAAAGCTGGGGGCCGCAGGCAGCACCGCAATGAGGAGCGCAATGCGGAGGTGGCGGGAGAAAAGCAATCGGGCAACGTTCATGACCTGCGTCTCGACGGAACAATGAGTGCGTAGAACACGGCTGCCATGGCGAGTTCCGGCATCGCTCCGCGGCCCTGGTCAGCTTGCCGGATCGAAGTGATCCACACGGTCGGTAATCAGGCCGTGCACCCCGATCTGCCGCAGGCGCCACGCCTCGGCATCGTCGTTGACCGTGTAGGCGAGCACCGCGAGCCCTGCCGAACGCAGCCAGGCTTCGAAGCGCGCAGTGATCAGCGCGTGGTGGGCGACGACCGCAACGCAGCCCAGCCCCAGGGCGAGGTCAACGCAGTCGGGCTCGAGCCGCTCGATCAGCAGCGCACGCGGCAACGCTGGCGCACCTTCTTGTGCGCCGCGCAGGGCTTCGATGCGAAAGGAGCTCAGCAGCGGCGGCAGGCGGCCGCGCCAGTCGCGCTGCAGCGTCCGGGCGACGACGACGCCGGTCTCGAATTCGGTGCCCGGCGTCGGCTTGAGTTCGACGTTCAGCGCGCAGTCCTGCGCCTCGCAGAAGGACAGCACCGCCTGCAGGCTCGCCAGCGGCTCGCCGCGGAAGCCCGGCGAATGCCAACTGCCGGCATCGAGCCGCGACAGCGCCGGCCAGTCCAGGCCGGCGACACCCCCCTTGCCGTCGGTGGTGCGATCCAGCACATCGTCATGCAGCAGGAAGGGCACGCCATCGGCGCTCAGGCGGACATCGCATTCGAACATGCGATAGCCGTGGGCATGGCCGAGGCGAAAAGCCGCCAGCGTGTTCTCCGGCGCAAGCTGGCCCGCCCCGCGATGGGCGATCCAGCGCGGATAAGGCCAGGTCGCGGCATCGATCGGCAGTTGCATCATGTCGCGCTCGAGACGGATGGCGTGGCGTGCGAGCTCAGTGGCCTTCGCCCGCGCCCTCCGCCGGCTTGCGGGTGCGGCGGCGGGTGGCCGGCTTGTGCGGTTTGGGGGTCTCGGCCTCGGCAGCCGGTGCCTCGGAGGCCTTGGCCGGCGCTGCGGCCGGTGGCGGCTCGACCGCAGCCGGGGTGGCGGCGGCCTTGCCGCTGCGCTGGCTGGTGCGCGCACGTCCGCTGGACGGCTTGCGCGCGCGGCTCGCCGGCTTCGCCTCGGTTTCGACGGGCCCACTGGCCGTCGGCTCCGCCGCCTTGTGCACGACGGCCTCGCCTTCGACGGCAGCGGGGGCTGCAGCCAGCGGCGCCTCGACCTCGGCCACCGACGACGGAGCGGGCTCCGGCGCCACGGCAGGCTCGGTCACGGGCCGCAGTTCCTCAGCCGACACCTCGACCGCGCCCCTGCCCTTGCGCCCGCCCGCCGCTCGCCCATCCCCACTCTTGCGCCCAGCCGCGCCACGGGCTGCGCGGGTCGGCTCGGCGGCGGGCGCCTCGGCCGCCGGCGTTTCGGCTGCCCTGGTTTCTGCCACCTTGGCTTCAGCTTCGGCTGGCACCACGTTCAGCGCGGGCTCGGCCGAGGGGCGATAGACATACGTGCCCGACTTCTCGTCGCGCCCCACCGCCAGCAGGCCGCGCGACTGCGCCTCGTCGAGCAGGTTGCCGAAGGCGCGGAAGCCGAAGTAGCTCTCGTTGAAATCCGGCTTGCGACGCTTGATCGCTTCCTTGAGCATCGAGGCCCAGATCTTGCCGCTGTCGCCGCGCTCGGCCATCAGCGCGTCGAATGTCTCGACCGCGATCTCGATCGCCTGGCCGCGACGCGCCTCGAGCTCCTCCTTGCGCCGCTTTTCCTCTTCCGGCGAACGCTTCGTCGCGGGCTGGGCGTCGCGCGCGTCGCGCCGCGCGGAACGCTGGCTGTCACGCACCAGGTCGTCGTAGAAGATGAACTCGTCGCAGTTGGCGATGAGCAGATCCGAAGTCGATTGCTTCACGCCGACGCCGATGACCTGCTTGGCGTTCTCGCGCAGCTTGGACACCAGCGGCGAGAAGTCCGAATCACCGCTGATGATGACGAAGGTATCGACATGCGACTTGGTGTAGCACAGGTCCAGCGCATCGACGACGAGGCGGATGTCGGCCGAATTCTTGCCCGACTGGCGCACGTGGGGGATCTCGATCAACTCGAAGTTGGCCTCGTGCATGGACGCCTTGAAGCTCTTGTAGCGGTCCCAGTCGCAATAGGCCTTCTTGACCACGATGCTGCCCTTGAGCAGCAGGCGTTCGAGCACGCGCTTGATGTCGAACTTCTCGTAGTTGGCGTCGCGCACGCCAAGGGCCACGTTCTCGAAGTCGCAAAAGAGCGCCATGCTGATGCTGTCGGCGGAGGACGCCATGTTCTTCTCCCTGGATGTTGGGCGCGATGTTACGGCCTGTGGCCGACCCGCGCCACCCAAGCGTGCGTTGCGTGGGCGCTGGCTTTACCTGTCCGGAATGCTGACTATCATCATAGTTTCCCCCACAACAACGAGAGACCGATCATGAACCTGCCCCGCCTCCTTGCCACCTGCGCCCTGCTGACCCTGGCAACGGCCAGCCATGCCACCGAACGCGCCGGCGCCTCCATCATCGATCGCCAGGGCCAGACCGTCGGCACGGCGACCCTCGTCGAAGGCCCGCAAGGCGTGATGATCCACCTGACAGCGAAGGGCCTTCCGCCCGGCCCCAAGGCCATCCACATCCACAGCGTGGGCACCTGCGACGACGCGGACAAGGGCTTCGTCGCCTCGAAGGGTCACCTCAACCCGGATGGCCGCAAGCACGGCCTGATGAACCCGGAAGGGCCGGACGCGGGCGACCTGCCCAACCTCTTCGTGCATGCGGACGGCAGTGTCGAGGCCGAGCTGTACACCCCGCTCGCCAGCCTCGACGGCCGCGGCGGACGCGCGAAGATCCTTGACGAGGACGGCGCGGCACTGGTGATCCACGAAAACCGCGACGACCACGCGACACAGCCGATCGGCGGGGCCGGCGCGCGTGTCTTCTGCGGCGTGATCAAGGGCGACTGAGGCGATGCGGCTCAGGCGCGCGCTGCTCGCGCTGCTGCTGACGGCACCGCTCACTGCGCTGCCGTCGGCGCAGCGCACGCCGCTTCCGGCCGGTCAGGGCCAGCCCGTGCAGCTGGCCCCCGACGGCGTCGGTCCGGTGACGCTGGGCCGCGACGTGCATGACGCGGCCCGCATCGCGGCAACGCTGGATCCTGCGGCGGCAGCGGTGGGGCCGGGGTGCGACGCGCGTCCGCAGTTCGGGCTGCAGGTCGGTCTGCCGCAGGCGCTGGGGCGCGCGCCGGCCAGCGTGATGGCCATGGCCGGTGCCGACGGCCGCATCGAGGAGATCGTGCTCCAGCCCGCGCACGGCAGGCTGCGCACATCGAGCAGCGCAGCCTGCCGCGATGCCGCCGAGGCCTTCGCCACACGCCTGACAGGCGCCCTCGCGGCGTTCAGCGCCGAACCGATGCGGGCGGGCCCGATGACCGACGAGCACTCACTGCGATTCGCGGGCGGCGCCCGCGTGTCCGCGCGCTGGTTCCGCGGCGGTGGCGACTGCGACGTCGCCCTGCATTTCGGCGCGCCGAACGGCTGAGGCGCGCTGCAGCAGACCGGCGTAGAGCTGCGCCATGCGTTGCGCCATCGCGGTGTCCGACCAGTGCTGCGCGTATTTCCGCGCTTCGGCGCCCAGGGCGCGCAGGCGCGGCTCATCCGCCACCAGGCTGGCCAGTTCGGCGCCGAACAGCCCAGGGTCGGCGGGCGGCGAGACGCTACCGCGTCCGGGCTGGAGAATGTCGATGGTGCCCATCTCCGCCAGCGCCAGGACCGGCACGCCCGCCGCCATCGCCTCGAGCAGGACCAGCCCCTGGGTCTCGGTGCGGGACGCGAAGACGAAGACGTCGGCCGCCGCGTAGCACGACGGCAAGGCCTCACCACGGTCGAGATAGCCGATGAAACGCACCGCGGCGTCCAGCCCCTCGCGACGCACGCGGCGGCGCAGATCCTCCAGCGCCGGCCCCTCGCCCGCGATCAGCAACAGCAGATCGGGACGCGCACACAAGGCGTGGCGCAGTGCATCGAGCAGGAAACCGATGTTCTTCTCGTGCGCGACGCGACCGACGAAGAGCGCCACCGGCTGATCCGCGGCAATCTCGTGCTCCATGCGAAAGCGCGCGCGATCGCCGCCGCCGAGCGCAGCCAGCGGAATCCCGGTGGGCAGCACGTGCATCGGGGCCTCGACGCCGTAGCCGGCGAGACGCTCGCGCATCGCCGTCGACGGCACCACCACCGCATCGAGCGCATTGCACTGGCGCCGCGACCTGGCGCGTGCCTGACCTCTGAGCCAGCCCGCAGGCAGGAAGGGGGCGTAGTGCTGCAGGTATTCCTCGAACAGCGTGTGGTAGGTCGCCAGCACCGACCGATCCAGCTTGCGCGCAGCGGCAAGCCCGGCGTAGTGCGCGACGAAGGGCGTCTGGACGTGGATGAGGTCGCAGTCCCGCGCGGCGTGCAGCACCGCCGCGTGCATCGCCCGCCAGCCCACCAGCCTGTCCTCGCGGTCGCCCGGCACCGGAACGCCACGCACCCGGGTCACCCCATTCTCCGGCACGTCTTCACCGTATGCCGGCACCACCAGACGCACCTCGACACCATAGGCCGCCAGCGTTCGGCGAAAGGTTTCGATGGAAGTCGAGACCCCGTTCACGCGGGGGAAATACACGTCGGAAACCATCAGCACACGCATGGACGCCCCTCCTGGGTCGATTGGGCGGCGCATCCCGTTCATGACGGACCGCTCGCCCCGCTGGCAGTCGCGGCCTGCGCCGCACCTGCCCGGACACCACAGGCTAGGTGACGCACATGAAGCCCGCGTGACGGCGTCCGGCGGCGCACCGCAGCGTCTCCACCCGCGGTTTCACACTGCGATCACATTTGTGCAAACGAACGGCAACACGCGCCCTTCAGGATTCGAATGAAAACCGACTCCATTCGAATCAGCGATGACCCCACCCACCCTTGATGCCCGCGAACGCCAGATCCTCGAGCAGGTCCTGCGCAGCGGCTTCGCCGGAATCGACGATCTGGCGCAGCGCTTCGAAGTCACCCCGCAGACCATCCGGCGCAGCGTCAACCGCCTCTGCGAACAAGGCCTGCTGCGGCGCGTGCATGGCGGCGTCGACTCGCCCCGCCACGGCAACCTGCCCTACCCGCGCCGCCAGATCCTCAACCTCGATGCCAAGCGCCGCATCGCCAATGCGGTGGCGGCCTTCATCCCGGATGGCGCCAGCTTGTCGATCGGCATCGGCACCACGCCGGCCCAGGTCGCGGTGGCACTGCGTGCCCACACTCGCCTGCGCGTGATCACCAACAGCCTCAACGTCGCCACCGCGCTCGGCGGCAACCCGGGCATCGAGGTGACGATCGCCGGCGGCCCCTTGCGCCCGACCGACCTCGATGTCGTTGGCAGCGGTGCGGTGAGCTGCTTCTCCGCCTTCAAGACCGACTTCGCGGTGTTCGGCGTCGGCGGCATCGACCGCGACGGCACGCTGCTCGACTTCGATGTGGCCGAAGTCGCCACCCGCCAGGCCATGGCGGACAACTGCCGCACCAGCCTGCTCGTGGCTGACGCGAGCAAATTCGGTCGCCCCGCGATTGCCCGCGGCGGCCGGCTCGGCGATGCCGACCACCTTTTCATCGACGGCCCGGTCCCGGCCGACTACCTCGGTGCACTCGATGCCGACCGGCCCCGCGTACACGTCGCAGCCAGTACCGAGACCCCCGCCCGTCAAACCGGAGAAACCTGCTCATGAGCGACGTTCATCTGAACGCGGTCGTCAAGAACTGGGGCACGACGCGCGCTGTCGATCGTGTCAGCCTGCACGTCAATTCGGGCGAACTCGTCGCCCTGCTCGGGCCTTCGGGCTGCGGCAAGTCGACGACGCTGCGCCTGATCGCCGGCCTCGAGGCCGCCGACGAGGGCGAGATCCACATCGGCGGACGCGACGTCACCCGCCTGCCGCCGGCCCAGCGCGGCGTGGCCATGGTGTTCCAGTCCTACGCGCTGTTCCCGCACCTCACGGTCGCCGAGAACATCGTGTTCGGGCTGCAGGTCCGGCGCGCACCGGTGGCCGAGCGCAAGCGCCGGCTCGACGCCGCCGCAGAACTGCTGGGCCTGGGCGCGCTGCTCGACCGCCGTCCGGCGCAGCTGTCGGGCGTCCAGCGGCAGCGCGTGGCGCTCGGACGCGCGATCGTCGCCGAGGCGGCGGTGTGCCTGATGGACGAGCCGCTGTCGAACCTCGACGCCCAGCTCCGCCAGCAGATGCGGCAGGAGATCCGCGCGCTGCAGCAGCGCCTGGGCATGACCCTGATCTACGTCACGCACGACCAGACCGAAGCCATGACCATGGCCGACAAGGTCGTGCTGATGCGCGCCGGCCGCATCGAGCAGCACGGCAGCCCGGCCGAACTCTACGAGCGCCCGGCCAGCACCTTCGTCGCCGGCTTCATCGGCTGCCCGGCGATGAACCTGCTGCCCGGCGCCGCCGCGCGCGCCGGCGATCCGGCGGACTCGATCCTGATCGGCGTGCGCCCCGAGCACATCGCCCTGTGCGAACCCGGGCGCGGACTGCCTGCGCAGCTCGAAACCATCGAGTACCTCGGCGCCGAATCCATGCTGATCTGCCGCCACGACGACGCGCACCGCATCACCGTGCGCATGCCCGGCCGCGTCACCGCCGGCATCGGCGAACGCGTCGGCCTCGTCTGGCCGACCGATGCCGAACACCGCTTCGCCCGCGACCACGGGCGCCGCGTGGCAGGCACATGAACGCGCGCGCCCTTCCTCCCGACTTCCCCTCCCGTTCCATCCACCAGGAGCTTCCCCGCATGAGAAAGCTGTTCTCCGGACTCAACCAGATCGCTGCCGGCCTCGGCATCGCCCTCAGTGTCGCGGCCACCCCGGCCGTGGCGACCGATCTCACCTTCTTCTACCCGGTTGCCGTCGGCGGGCCGGTGACGAAGATCGTCGACGACATGGCCGCCGCGTTCGAGAAGGAACACCCCGGCATACGCGTCAAGCCGGTGTATTCCGGCAGCTATCAGGACACCATCACCAAGGTGCTGACCGCGAGCAAGGGCGGCGATGCGCCGCACGTCTCGGTCCTGCTGTCGACCGACATGTACACCCTGATCGACGAAGACGCCATCGTGCCCTTCGACGAACTCGCCCGCAGCGACGAGGACCTCGCCTGGATGCAGGGCTTCTTCCCTGGCTTCATGAAGAACAGCCAGACCGGCGGCAAGACCTGGGGCATTCCCTTCCAGCGCTCCACCGTGGTGATGTACTGGAACAAGGACCTGTTCAAGGCGGCCGGCCTCGATCCGGAGCGTCCGCCGCAAAACTGGCAGGAACTCGTCGACTACGGCCGGAAGCTGACCCAGCGCGACGCCAGCGGCAAGGTCACCACCTGGGGCGTGCAGGTGCCCTCCTCCGGCTTCCCCTACTGGCTGTTCCAGACCTTCACCACGCAGGCCGGCGTCGAGCTGATGAACGCCGCGGGCACCCAGACCTACTTCGACAAGCCCGAGGTCATCGAAGCGCTGCAGTGGTGGGTCGAGCTGTCGCGCAAGCACGGCGTGCATCCGCAGGGCGTGGTCGAATGGGGCACGACGCCGAAGGACTTCTTCGAGCGCAAGGCCGCGATCATCTACACCACCACCGGCAACCTCACCAATATCCGCAACAACGCCGGCTTCGACTTCGGTGTGGCGATGCTGCCCGCGGGCAAGCAGCGTGGAACGCCCACGGGCGGCGGCAACTTCCATGTCTTCAAGCGCGCCACGGCCGAGGAACGCGAAGCCGCGATGAAGTTCGTCAAGTGGATGACCGCGCCGCAGCGCGCCGCCGAATGGGCGATTGCCACCGGCTACGTGGCGGTGTCGCCGGCGGCCTGGGAAACCGACACGATGAAGAAGTACGTGGCGGACTTCCCCGCTCCCACGGTCGCGCGCGACCAGCTGCAGTACGCGGTGGCGGAGCTGTCGACGCACGAGAACCAGCGTGTGACGAAGGCGCTCAACGACGGCCTGCAGGCCGCGCTGACCGGCACCAAGACCCCGGCCCAGGCCATGCAGGACGCCCAGCGCGAAGCCGAGCGCATCCTGCGCGCCTACCGCTGACGCGAAGCCGCCCGCGGAGCCCGCAAGCATGACTGCACACCCCCTCGGCAACGGCGGCCGCCTGGCCGCGATACACGGCTGGCTGCTGCTGTTGCCGGCGGCGGTGCTGCTCGCCGCCTTCACCCACTACCCGGCCGTCGCCACCTTCTGGCACAGCCTGTTCACCACCCCGCGCGGCAACCGTCCGGCGCGCTTCATCGGCGCCGACCACTACCGCGACATGCTGGCCGACCCGATCTTCTGGACCGCGCTGCAGAACAACCTGGTGTTCGCCGCCGGCACCATCCTGCCCTCGATCGCGCTCGCCATGGCGATGGCGCTGTGGGTCAATGCGCGCATCGCCGGCCGCGGCCTGCTGCGCCTGGCCTATTTCACCCCCACGGTGCTGCCGATGATCGCCGTGGCCAACATCTGGCTGTTCTTCTACACGCCGGACTACGGCCTGTTCGACCAGCTGCGCGGCCTGTTCGGCCTGCCGGCGGTCAACTGGCTCGGCAGCGGCGACACCGCACTGGGCGCGGTGATCGTGGTCACGGTGTGGAAGGAAGCCGGCTTCTTCATGATCTTCTACCTCGCCGCGTTGCAGCAGATCCCGCCCGAACTGGGCGAGGCCGCGCAGCTCGAAGGCGCCAGCCGCTGGCAGCGCTTCTGGCGCGTGACCTTCCCGCTGCTGATGCCGACCACGCTGTTCGTGCTGATCAACGCCACCATCAACGCCTTCCGCCTCGTCGACCATCTGTTCGTGCTGACGCGCGGCGGCCCGGACAACGCCACGTCGCTGCTGCTCTATTACATCTACGAGGTCGGCTTCAAGTTCTGGGACCAGGGCTATGCCGCCGCGCTGACGATGGTGCTGCTGTCGCTGCTCGCAACGGTGGCGCTGCTCAAGTTCTTCTGGCTGGAACGCAAGGTGCACTATCAATGAGCGAATCCACCCAACTCACCCGCGCCCTCGTGCGCCCCATCGCCTCGCCGGCCCCATCGGGCCTGCTTGCCGACGGCCGCATCGACCGCATGCTGAACACCACCGGCGCCTGGGCGCTGGGCATCCTGTGGCTGGCCCCCCTGTTGTACGCGGTGTGGACGGCCTTCCATCCCGGCGCCTACTCGACGCGCTTCGATCTCCTCGCGCCGCTGACACTGGAGAACTTCCGCGCCGCCTGGGCGGCTGCACCCTTTCCGCGCTACTTCCTCAACACCAGCATCCTGGTCGCCACCATCCTCGCCGGCCAGCTCGTGCTGGGCACGCTGGCGGCGTATGCCTTCGCCCGCTTCAGCTTCCCCGGGCGCGACATCGCCTTCGCGCTGGTGCTGATCCAGCTGATGATCATGCCCGACGTGCTGGTGGTGGAGAACTACCGCAGCATCCACGCGCTCGGCCTGGTCGACACGATCCCGGCGATGGCGCTGCCCTACATGGCCTCGGCCTTCGGCATCTTCCTGCTGCGCCAGACCTTCAAGACGATCCCGCGCGAACTGGAAGAAGCCGCGCGCATCGAGGGCTGCGGCACGCTCGGCATCCTGTGGCGGGTGTATGTGCCGCTGGCCAAACCCACCTACCTCGCCTACGCGCTGGTGTCGATGAGCCATCACTGGAACAATTTCCTGTGGCCGCTGATCGTCACCAACACCGTCGAAACGCGCCCGCTCACCGTCGGCCTGGCGGTCTTCGCCGGCACCGACCAGGGCATCGACTGGGCGATCATCACTGCCGCCACGCTGCTGGCCTCCAGCCCGCTGCTCATCGCCTTCCTGCTGTTCCAACGCCAGTTCGTGCAGAGCTTCCTGCGCGCAGGCATCCGTTGACCTGCCACATCCCGCCACGCCCTTCATGCCCAGCCCCGAAACCCCTTCCCCCTCGATCGCGCTCTTCGACCTCGACCACACCCTGCTCGCCGGCGACTCCAACGAACTCTGGCTGGGCTTCCTCGCCGATCGCGGCCTGATCGACGCCGCCGCGGTCCTGGCCCGCCAGGCGCACTACCTGGCCGACTACACGGCAGGACGGCTCGACATCCTCGCCTACCTCGAATTCCAGCTCGAGCCTCTCGTTGGCCGCAGCCTGGAATCGCTGCAGCCGCTGCGCGAGGCCTTCGCCGCCACCCAGCTCGCGCCGCACATCGCACCGGGTGCCGCTTCACTGATCGCGCACCACCGTGCGCAAGGACAGCGCTGCGCCATCGTCTCGGCCACGCATCGCTTCCTCGCCGAACCGAGCGCGCGCCTGCTCGGCATCGACAGCCTGATCTGTACCGAAGCCGAAGTGGTCGACGGCCGCTTCACCGGCCGCATCGACGGCGAGCCCTGCTTTCGCGAGCGCAAGATCGGACACGTGCACCGCTGGCTGGCGACACTCGGTCTCGATCCCGCAAACACGCTTTCGCACGCCGGGTTCTACTCCGACTCCGCCAACGACCTGCCCCTGCTCGAGGCCGTGGGCCGTCCGGTGGCGGTGGATGCCGATGCGAGACTAACCGATGTCGCACGCGAACGCGGCTGGCCGCAGCTCTCTCTCGGCGGCGAGGCGGCGTCAACGCCCTCCTCGTTCGCGGCGTCCGCCAAGCGGGCCGGCGGCAGCGCCCTGCCTCGTGGGACGGCGCCGGCCATCAGCCGTTGATCGGATCAGGCCAGCGCCAGCATCCTGCGCAGGGAACCCAACAGCACATCCGCCTCCTGATGACCGTCGCGTGAGGCACGCATCGCCATGTGCCAGCGGGCACTCAGGGACAGGAGTTCGCCGCGGCTTTCGGCCGACTCGATCTCGCGCGCAAGGGTCTTGCCAAGCAGGCCGAGGTGGCGCATCGCGCTGTCGCACATCAGCGCGCGGGCATGCTGCAGCACCGACGGATCGACCACCGGCGCGGCGTCGGGCTTGCTGACCTGAGGTGGCGCAGAAGGATTCCTGATCAGGCCGGCGGCCTCGAGTTCGGCGAGTTGCGCGGCGACCGCATCCGCGCCAAGCAGGTTCGCGAGTTGCGCCGCATCGCGCTCACCATCGATCAGGATCAGCAGGCGGCGCAGGTTCGCGGGCAGGCGCAGGCTGCGTGCGGCAACTTCACGCACGCCGGCCTCGGTCTTGACATAGGTAACCCGCAGCGCTGACATGCCCCGACTCCCAATGAATGCACAAACGGCGGGGAGCCTAGGCGATCAAGGTTACGGGCGTTTTGCGTTGCGCCCCATCGCCCCGCGACATCCCCTCGGATTTCACGCATTCGCTGCGAATTCCGCCCCGAAATCTCCGCTCGCACCGCACAATTCCGTTCTTTGACCGGATCCCGCCTCGCGCGGTGTCACTCCATGAACATGGCACGCCCCTCCGTCCTGCAGCGCATCACGCGCGCAAGCCTCATCAGCCAGATCGCAGCCAGCTTGGTGCTTGGCATCCTTCTCGCGGTCTTCGCCCCGTCCGCGGCGGCGTCGGTCGCCCTGCTCGGCGACGTCTTCGTGTCGGCGCTGAAAGCCGTTGCCCCGGTGCTCGTCTTCGTACTCGTCGCCTCCGCGATCGCCAGCCACCGCCACGGTCAGCCCACGCACATCCGCCCGGTGCTGATCCTCTACCTGATCGGCACGCTCGGCGCGGCGCTGGTGGCGGTGGTCGCCAGCTTCGCCTTTCCGACCACGCTGATCCTCGACGCACCGCAGGCCGCGGGCACGCCGCCGGGCGGCATCGTCGGCGTGCTCAAGAACCTGCTGCTGAGCGCGGTCGCCAATCCGGTGAAAGCGCTGATGGAGGCCAACTACATCGGCATCCTCGCCTGGGCCGCCGCGCTGGGCATCGGCCTGCGCCATGCCACGGAGAGCACGCGGACGCTGCTGGTCGACGTCGCCGACGCGGTGTCCGGCATCGTGCGCATGGTCATCCGTCTGGCACCGCTGGGCATCTTCGGCCTGGTCGCGAGCACGCTGGCCGACACCGGCCTGGGCGCCCTGCTCGACTACGGCCGGCTGCTGCTGCTCATCGTCGGCTGCATGCTGTTCGTCGCACTGGTGATGAACCCGCTGATCGTGTTCTGGAAGATCCGCCGCAACCCCTACCCGCTGGTCTTCACCTGCCTGCGCGAGAGCGCGACGACTGCGTTCTTCACCCGCAGCTCGGCCGCCAACATCCCGATCAACCTCGACCTATGCCGTCGCCTCGACCTGCACGAGGACACCTACTCGATCTCGATTCCGCTCGGCGCCACCATCAACATGGCGGGCGCGGCCATCACCATCACGGTGATGGCCCTCGCTGCCGCGCACACGCTGGGCATCCAGGTGGACCTGCCCACCGCGCTGCTGCTCTGCATCGTGGCCTCGCTCGCGGCCTGCGGCGTGTCGGGCGTGGCGGGGGGCTCGCTGCTGCTGATCCCGATGGCCTGCGCGCTGTTCGGCATCGAGAGCGACGTGGCGATGCAGGTGGTGGCGATTGGCTTCATCATCAGCGTGGTGCAGGATTCGGTCGAGACCGCACTCAACTCCTCCACCGACGTGCTGTTCACCGCCGCCGCATGCACGGCGCCGGCCCCGAAGGGCGCAGCCGAAACTGCCTGAGACCGACGATGCAGCATTTCGCCAGTGACAACTACGCCGGCATCTGCCCGGAGGCGCTCGCCGCGCTGCAGGCGGCCAACGCCGGCCACGCCCCCGCCTATGGCGAGGACGAATGGACGCAGCGCGTGTCGGACCGGCTGCGTGCCCTGTTCGAGACCGACTGCGACGTCTATTTCGTCTTCAACGGCACCGCGGCCAATTCGCTCGCGCTCGCCTCGCTGTGCCAGAGCTATCAGAGCGTGATCTGCCACGAGATCGCCCACGTCGATACCGACGAGTGCGGCGCGCCCGAGTTCTTCTCCAACGGTGCCAAGCTGCTGCCGGCACGCGGCGCCAACGGCAAGCTCACCGTCGATGCGGTGACCGAACTGATCACGCGGCGCAACGACATCCACTACCCGCGCCCGCGCGTCCTCACGCTGACGCAGGCCACCGAAGTCGGCACGGTGTATCGGCCGGACGAGATCGCCGCGCTTGCCGAACTGGCGCATCGCTACGGGCTGCACGTTCACATGGATGGCGCGCGCTTCGCCAACGCCACCGCGTCCCTGGGCCTCGCGCCGGCGGAATTCACCTGGCGCGCAGGAGTGGATGTGCTGTGCTTCGGCGGCACCAAGATGGGCCTGCCGGTGGGTGAGGCCGTGGTGTTCTTCGACCGCAAGCTGTCGGAGGACTTCGCCTGGCGTTGCAAGCAGGCGGGCCAGCTCGCGTCCAAGATGCGCTTCCTGTCGGCGCCCTGGCTCGGCATGCTGGAGGACGGTGCCTGGCTGCGCCACGCCGCCCACGCCAACGCGATGGCGCAGCGCCTCGCTGCCGGCCTGCACGGCATTTCCGGCATCCGCCTGCTGTTCGAGGTGCAGGCCAACGGCGTGTTCTGCAGCCTGCCCGAGCCGGTGATGAGCGGCCTGCGCGAGCGCGGCTGGCGCTTCTACACCTTCATCGGGACCGACGGCGCCCGCTTCATGTGCGGCTGGGACACCCTGCCCGAAAGCGTCGACGCGCTGCTGGCGGACATCCGCACGCTGGCGCGCTGAACGCGTCGCGTCAGAGTCCGCGCCCGAACGCCATGCTCAGTCGCGGCGCGCCGGATTCAGCCAGCCGCGCATCAGTCGCGTCAGTCGCGGCATCACCAGCCAGGTCATGGTCATGACGATCAGCGCGGTCAGCAGCGCCGTGCGCAGCAGGAAAGGCAGGCCCTGCAGCCAGGGCGCGACGAACCAGAGGAAGAAGGACACCGTCGGGAAGATGCCGAGCCAGGTCACCAGCGCCATCCGCGCGCGCGGCGGATGCATGCTGGCGGGCACGACGGCGGGCTCGAACCAGGCTTCGAGGCCGCTCATCTTGCGGAACTCGGGTTCGCCCTCGGCCACTTCGCGCAGGCGCTCCAGGCAATGGGCGCGCGCGGCGCTGCGGTCCCATTCGTCGAGCTCGGCCTCGGAGGCAAAGCGGGTCACGATCTGATACTCCCCGTCGGGCACCTCCGGCGGAATGACGTCGCCACCGAGGAAACCCTTGTGGGCACTCATCTTCGCCAGCATCTCGCGCAGCCGCTCCTCGTATTCGCGCTCACGCCCTGCCTGCGCGCGCCGGCGGGCGATACGGGTGACGCGGGCGGAAGATGCTCGCGTATGCGTGTTCATCGGTCCTGGTTCTCCAGAGTGTCCAGCGGGATTGGGACACGATCAAAAAAGAACCCCGGAACGCTTTCGTTCCGGGGCAACGTTACCGCCGAGGCAGGAGGAGGAGAGGCCCATCGGCGGACGATCAACGTTGTTACCCGCCAAGCTTACCGCACACCCCTTTCTGCATCTTGCCAACGACGCTGAGCACCAGATCGCTCTCAGGCAGGACGCGGCACGCCAGTACGACACCACCCGCCTGCTCGTCGACACTGACATGCTGCCTGCTCATGGCGCGGCAATGATACTGCCCCGCGGTGATGTGTACCTTGCACACGCCGCATCCACCACCGCGGCAACCCAAGGGAATGCCGCGCCGCCCCAGACGCGCCATCCCTTCCAGCACCGATTCGTCATCGCTGCAGTGGTAGTGCTCTCCCGTATCCGCAATCAGGATGTCGTGTCGCATGAAAGCTCACCGATGTTCACTGAGGCCATCCACCAATCTTCGGTTTGAACGCTGCGGCACTCATGAGACCACGCCGCTGGAGGCGCGCTCCGCCCTCGCGCGAACTTCGTCAGCTCTCAGCACACTGGCAGGCCTGCCGCCAATCGCCCAATCCTCGGGGGGCACCCGGGTGCAGCTCCCGCGCACGAGTTCGCGGTCGACACCCAGCACATCGACGAGGATGTCGGTAAACCCGGCGAGCAGTCTCTGCCGTTCTTCGAGCGGCCTGCCCTCCAGAACGATGAAATCGAAGACCGGCGCATGCAGGCTGTTCTCGCTGACCAGTTCTCCGGCCACCAGAAAGCGTTGCGGCGCGTGGTGCGTGATTAAGGCACGAACCCGATCCGCGGGCGCCCGCAGTACCTCGCAATAGAGTCGCGAGGCCGATTTGAGCAAAGCCGCCTCCTGCTCGGGCGTAGCCCTGCCTTCCACCAAGTGAAAATTGACAACAGGCATCGTTTTTTCTCCTCCGTTCGAGCCGACGCAATCGACCGGCTTCGCATCATCACCGCGCGTCAGGGCAATCCGCGCCTGCGCCCCGCGTCGAGCATCAAGGTTCCGCCGGTCATGGCATCCGCTTCGGGGTCGAGCAACATTGCTACCGCCCAGGCGACCTGCCCCGGCGTCGTGAATGCGCCAATGGAGGACTCGGCCCGCATCTGCGCCAACACCTCTTCGACCGCCACGCCCAGCAAGGCGGCTCGGTCCGCCGCAACGCGATGCAGCCGTTCGGTTTCGGCAGGCCCCGGTGCGATCAGGTGCGCAGTAACGCCCCTCGGCCCACAGGCAAGACTGAGCTGTCGCATCAGGTTCACCAGCGCAGCGTTGGCAATGCCCGCAGCCGCCGCATAGGCGGTCGGCTCGAAGCCGTAATGCCCGCCGATCGCCACGAGGCGCGAGCCCTTCACGAGCCGCTGATCGACAGCGCGCGCCAGCCTCAGCATGCCTCCGACCTTGATGTTGACCGCCTCAACGACGGCAGCCGTCGGCGCGGACAGGATCCCGCCGGCAACGGCCACGCCGGGTCCATGCACCACCATCCGCACAGGGCGGTCGAGCGTACGGGCGATGCGCTCGATCGCGTCGTCCGACGCAATGTCCGCGACGCACGTCCGCACTCGATCATCCTGGGCTGCAAGGCCTTCCAGCGCCGCCGCCGTCCGAGACACCGCGATGACGCCAAGCTGTCGCTCACGAAGGCGCGCGACAATCTCCTGTCCGAACGCCCCTGTCGCGCCAACGACGACCGCCAATTCCGAACAATTCTCGAAGCTCATGCCTGGTTCCTCCTTGCGTCGTATCGATCCAGTCTCCCCCTCGGCGCCGGCGCGCCCTAGCACCGAGGGGCAAGCGGTCTCAAGCGGCTGCGCCGTCCTTGATCAGCCCGCGCTCCTTGGCCATGGTCATGGCGGTATCCATGATCATGTCTTCCTGGCCGCCAATCATCTTCTTGCGCCCGAGCTCGACCAGAATGTCGCGCGCCGGCACGCCAGTACGCTCGGCTGCACGCTTGGAGTGGAGCAGGAAGGTGGAATACACGCCGGCGAAACCCAGCGTCAGCGACTCGCGATCGACGCGCACCAGGTGATCCATCATCGGCACGATGATGTCTTCAGCGGCGTCCATCAGCTTGAACAGATCGACGCCGGTCTCCATGCCCATGCGTTCGCACACCGCCGCGAACACCTCGAGCGGCGTGTTGCCCGCACCAGCACCCAGCCCGGCCACCGAGCCATCGATACGCGTTGCGCCCGCCTCGATCGCGGCAATCGAATTGGCGATGCCCATGCCCAGGTTGTGGTGGCCATGAAAGCCGATCTCGGTCTCGGGCTTGAGCACTTCACGCAAGGCACTCACGCGCGCTCGAACATCGTCCGGCAGCATGTAGCCCGCAGAGTCGGTCACATACACGGTATGTGCGCCGTAGGACTCCATCAGCTTGCCTTGCGCCGCAATGCCTGCCGCATCGTTCAGATGCGCCATCATCAGGAAACCCGTGGTGTCCATGCCGAGCTTGCGTGCGAAGGCGATGTGCTGCGGCGAGGTGTCGGCCTCGGTGCAGTGTGTCGCCACATGCACGCTGCGCGCGCCGGCATCGTAGGCGGCCTGCAGCTCCTTCATCGTGCCTAGCCCAGGAATCAGCAGCACGGAGACCTTGGCCTGCTTCATCTTCGAGGCGACCGCAGAGATGTACGCCTCGTTACTCGCCAGCGCGAAACCATGCTGGAGCGAGTTGCCACCCAGGCCTGCGCCATGGGTAACCTGAATGTAGGGGATTCCGGCTTCGTCCAGCGCGGTGGCGACCTTCACCATCTGCTCGACGCTGATCTGCTCACGCTTGGCATGCATGCCATCGCGCAGACACATGTCGTGCAGGATGACCTTGCGGCCCTTCAGAGCGTTCGTTGCGGTCATCACGCAGCCTCCGTCGCTTTCAACTTGATTTTCCCGGCCAGGATTTCCTCGGCGAACATCTCTGCGGTGCGCGTCGCTGCCGCGGTCATGATGTCGAGGTTGCCGGCGTATTTCGGCAGGTAATCGCCCAATCCGGCCACTTCCATGAACACCGAAACCTTGTTGCCTTCGTAGATCGGGCCATTGACCAGCCTGTAACCCGGCACGTACTTCTGCACCTCGCCGATCATCTTCAGGATCGACTCGGTGATGCGCACGTGATCCGGCTCGTCCTCGGTCAGGCAGTAGATCGTGTTGCGCATGATGAGCGGCGGCTCGGCCGGATTGATGATGGCTAGCGCCTTCCCCTTTTTCGCCCCGCCGACCACCTGGATCGCGTTCGAGGTGGTGTAGGTGAATTCATCCAGATTGGCGCGCGTGCCCGGCCCCACCGACTTCGACGCCAGGCTGGCGACGATCTCGGCGTATTCGACACCCTGCACGCTCGAAACCGCATACACGATGGGGATCGTGGCCTGGCCCGCGCAGGAGATCATGTTCACGTTCATCTCGACGCGGTCGGCGTGCTCGCGCAAATTCACCGGCGGAACGCACAGGGGGCCGATGGCCGCCGGGGTGAGATCGATCATCATCACGCCCAGCTCGTTCAGCTTGCGGCTATTCTCGGCATGCACGTAGGCGCTGGTGGCGTCGAAGGCAATCTGGATGTTGTCATCTAGGACGTGGGGCAGCAGCCCATCCACGCCATCTGCGGTGGTCTTCAGTCCCATCTCGCGTGCCCGCGCCAGACCCTCGGAGTTGGGATCGATACCCACCATCCAAACCGGCTCGAGCACTGGGCTACGCTTGATCTTGTAGATGAGGTCGGTGCCGATGTTTCCGGAACCGATCAAGGCACATCGAATCTTCTTCATGGTTTCTGCTCCTGCAATGCGGCGCGAGGCTGTCGCTCGGCGCGTTCCGCCATCGTGATTCCGGCCACGAAGAACTCTTCGCCGCGGTGCTCGGTAATGAGAATTCTCACGGTCTCCGGACTGCATTCCAGGCTGCGCGCCACCGCCTCGGTGACCGCAGCGGCGACCTTGCGCTTTTGCTCACCCGTGCGGCCCTGCATCATGTGCATTTCGATGATTGGCATTTGTTGTCTCCGACTCAGTCCTGAGGCTTACTCGACAAAGCGCATCGACACGCTGCCAAGTTCCTGGAAGCGGGCAGTCACGCTGTCACCCGCCTTGACCGCCACCGCTTCGGTGATCCCGCCACTCATGACGAAACTTCCTGCGGGCAGGTCTTCACCCAGCTCGGCGAGGATATTCACCAGCATGGCGATGGCATCAGCAGGATGGCCCAGCACCGCTGCCGATGCGCCCATGCCGACGATCTCGCCATTTTTCTCCATCACCACGCCCAGCGTGCGGAGGTCGAGTTCATCAACGTAGCGGGCCCGCCCGCCGCCGACGAATCGCGCCGACGAGCCGTTGTCGGCAATCACGCTGGCGAGGTCAAACTTGAAGCCCGAAAAGCGCGAGTCGATGATCTCGACTGCCGGCAGAACGTAGTCCGTTGCGTCAAGCACGTCCTGACGCGTGCAGCCGGTACCGGCCAGCGTCTTCTTCATTACGAACGCCACTTCGCACTCGACGCGCGGATGCACCAGGTCGGACGTCGAGATCGCAGCGTTTTCGGGGCGCGCCATGCGATCGGTGAGGAAGCCGATCGACGGCACGCTGACCCCCATCTGCTGCATCTTCGCCTTCGATGTAAGCCCCGCCTTCCAGCCCACCAGCTTGTGGCCCTTGGCGATGAAGCGATGGCGCAGTTCGTTCTGGACCGCATACCCATCGCCGATCGTCATGCCGGAATATTCGTCGGTCAGCTTGGGGATGGCGTAGGCCCGGGTCTGCGCGCCTTCGACGCGCTCACAGAGGCGAACGATGTCCTCGCGGGACAATGTTGTGTTCATGCTCATACCGCACTGCTCCCGGAAAACTTGACGCGGCAGCTACCGAGGCCGCCCACCGTGCACACCAGTTCGTCGCCATCGACGACCGGCACCAGGGCCGATTGCGAGCCCGACAGGATCACCTCTCCCGCCTTGAACGGTATGCCGAGCTCGCCAAGCGTATTGGCAAGCCAGGCCACGGCGTTCGCCGGTGAGCCCTGGACCGCCGCACCGACACCGGTGGAGAACACCTCGCCATTCTTCTCAAGCACCATGCCGGCAAGGGTGATGTCCAGCTTGCGCGGGTCGCCCTTGGTCTTGCCAAGCACATAGACGCCGCACGAAGCGTTGTCTGCCACGGTGTCCTGGATCTTGATGTTCCACGCCGTGACGCGCGAATCGACGATCTCGAAACAGGGCACGACGTAGTCGGTGGCGCGGATTACGTCCATCGCGGTGACGCCTGGCCCCTTCAGGTCTTCCTTGAGCACGAAGGCCAGTTCGGCCTCGGCCTTGGGCTGGATCAGGGTGTCCAGGTCGATGGTGTCACCTTCCTGATAGACCATGCCCGAGGTCAGCATCCCGAAGTCGGGCTGGTAGACACCAAGGAAATCCTGCACCGGCTTGCTGGTCGCACCGATCTTCTTGCCGACGATGGTCTCGCCTGCGGCGAGGCGTCGAGCAACGAAGCGCTCCTGGATTCTGTACGCATCAGCGATGGTGATGTCGGGCTCCCGCTCACGTAGAGGAGCGACCGTGCGGCGATCGCGCCAGCACTCGTAAAGCTCGTCGCCGTACTGCTTGATCTTGCTGTCGTCCATGATTCGCCTCAGAGCTTGACGCAGACGTTGCGCGTCTCGGTGTAGAACTCGAGCGAATGCACACCGCCTTCGCGCCCGATGCCGGACTGCTTCGAGCCGCCGAACGGCGTGCGCAGATCACGCAGGAACCAGCTGTTCACCCAGGTGATGCCAACCTCGATGCGTGCGGCCATACGGTGACCACGCGCCAGGTTTGTGGTCCAGATGGTGGTCGACAGACCATAGACGTTGTCGTTGGCGAGATTGACAACTTCATCCTCGGAGTCAAAGGGACGGATGTGGCAGCAAGGCCCGAAGATCTCCTCGCGCACAACGGCGGCATCGTCAGACAGGCCGGTCCAGATCGTCGGTTGCACCCAAGCCCCATCCGCCAGCTCGCCCGCCATCTCGGGAACCCCACCGCCGGTCACGACGGTTGCGCCCTCCTCCACCGCCTTGCGGTAGTAGGACAGCACCTTCTCGCGGTGCTCGTGGCTGATCAGCGGACCGTAGTTGGCGTCGTGATCCTCAGGCCGCCCGTACTTCACCGCCTCGGCCCTGGCCTTCAGCGCCTGCACGAAACGCTCGAAGATCGGCCGCTCGACATAGACGCGCTCGGTTCCGAGGCAGACCTGCCCGGTGTTGAGGAAGGACGAGCGGAAGATGCCTTCCACCGCAGCATCGAAATCGCAGTCGGCGAAGACGATGCCGGCATTCTTTCCGCCGAGTTCGAAGGACACGTCGCGCATGCCTTCCGAGGCTGCCTTCATGATCGCCGTACCGGTTCGGGTTTCGCCGGTGAAGGTGATCGCGTCGACGCCCGGGTGCTGGGTCAGGAACTCACCGGCCGAATCCGGCCCGAAACCGTGCACGACGTTGTACACGCCCTTTGGGATGCCGACCGTGTTCATTACCTCGCCCAGCAGCGCCGCCGTCTGTGGCGACTCCTCGGACGGCTTGACCACCACCGTGTTACCGCACGCCAGCGCAGGCCCGACCTTCCAGGTCATCAGCATGAAGGGTGCGTTCCACGGGCAGATGACGCCGATCACCCCCTTCGGCACGCGCATCGCGTAATTCAGCGCGCCGCGCCCGTCCGGCGTCGCCATCTGGAACGACTCGGACGCCACATTTTTGATGACGTCGGCGAATACCTTGAAATTGGCGGCACCACGCGGAATGAACACATGGCGCATTACATGGCTGGGCTGACCGGTGTCGGCCATCTCGGCGGCAACGAAATCCTCAAAACGCCGCGTGATCTCGTTGGCAACGCCATACAGAAGATCGACACGCTGCTCTGTCGTCAGCCCGCCCCACTCGCCCCGCAGCGCGTCACGCGCGGCCTTGACAGCAAAATCGACCTCGGGACGCCCCGCCTCGGTGACGGATGCTATGACCCGATTATCGAGCGGCGAGCGCTTCTCAAAGCGACGACCGGAAGCCGAGGCCTGGTACTGGCCAGCGATGAAGTTTTCTACAAGACGCATGGTCCCCCCACATATGAAGTTGTTAGCCAGTCCGTCCGGGTTCCCCGTCGAACACCGCCCAGAATCACCGTGTCAGGGTCCCGAACTGCAGCTTGAATAAGAGTCTAGGAAAGACGAGAAATACCGTCTAATACTTTGTTATCACATCATTAATACCTATTAGGTATGTATTAACGACAAAAAAAGAGGCGCACGAAGCGCCCCCGGATCGCACATCGGCCCTCAGATCGCTTTGAACAAGGGGCTCCGAACCTGTTGGGCGTCCGCTGCCGAGATGAATTTCTCTGTGTAGATGTCACGCTCGAACAAGCGCCCCTGCATCAGCGTCGTGATGCACGCCTCAATCATCAAGGGCGGTCCGCACAGATAGGCCTTGTTGCCACGGAAATCGTTGTCGAACGCCGCTTTCGCGGCCTCATGCACAAAGCCGCGGAAGCCGTTCCAGTCCGACCCCTCCGGTTCATGCGACAGCGCCGGAACGTACCGGAAGTTGGCGTGCTTCTCGGCCAGCGCGAGAAACTCGTCGTGGTAGTAAAGCTCGCTGCGATTACGTTGCCCATAGACCAGCGTGATGGGTAGTTCGAAACCCTCTTCCAACAGGTCGAAGATCATCGAACGCGGACTCGACAGCCCGGAGCCGCCAGCCATGAAAACGACGGGCACCTTCGCCGACTTCTTAACAAAGAAGCGACCATATGGCCCGCTGATGCGCAGCCGATCACCCATCCGCAGCTTCTCGTGGACATAAGTCGTGGCCTCACCACCGGGCACGATGCGGATGTTGAGCTCGACCTCATCACATTGCGAAGGCACGCTGGCGATTGAGAACGCCCGGCTGCCGATTGCGCCCGGCAGTTCGAGGTTGATGTACTGCCCTGCCTGAAAGCGGAGGCCTGCGGAATCATCTAGCTTGATCCAGACGCCCTTGATCGTCGACGTCAGCGTTTCGATCCGACTGACGACGCCATCGAAATCGCGCACGGGCAGATTCTCGGCGTCCGGGTCTTCCTCGATCTCGGCTTCGATGACGAGGTCGCTCTCCGCCCGGGCACAACAGGCCAGGCACTTGCCTTCATCCCGCTCGAAATCCATCAGGGCGAAGGTCGAAGCCTCGCCATGATCGATCTCGCCATCGGTCACCTGAATCTTGCAGGTCGCACACAGCCCGTGGCAGCAGGCATGCGGCAGATAGATGCCGGCGCGCAGTGCCGCATCGAGAATCGTCTGCCCCTCCTCGATCTCGATGGTCTGGCCAAGCGGCTCGATGGTCAGTTCGTAACTCATCGCTACGCCCTCAGGCCACTTTAAGCAAGGAGTTGAGGCCAGGGGTGTGGAAGCGGATCTGATCCTTGTGTCCGATGCCGTTCTCGGCAAGGCTCTTGGAGAAATCCGGTGTGAAGGGCTTGTTGTCCTTCATCCACTCGACCTTCTTCCAGTCCAACGCAGCGCTGTCGGGGTCCGGCGCAACAAGCGCCGACAGCGGCCCATCCACCATCTCGCCGAAGGGCATGTCGATGGGCAGGCACATCATCAGGGACGAGGCAAAGAGCAGGTGGTGATCCCAGCTCGCATAGACGATCTGTTTGCCACCGAAGTGCTCGATGCTATCGCGCGGCACGCCGATGTATTCCTTGAGTGCGGTCACAGCCATGATTCAGTCTCCATTTTTTTGGTAACAGCGCGCGCCTATGTCCAGGGCGCGCGCTCTGCCGTCAGATGCGGGTCAGCGGTTCGACGTGGCGAGGTTGCGCCATTCGTTGAAGTGTTTCTGATCCCTCGATCCGTCGTAATCGCCGTTATCGGAGCCATCACGCAGGCTGACCCAGTCCATCCACGCGGGTACGTCACCGCCGAACTCCCTGAACAGCGCCGGCATCGGCAGCCAGGCCTGGATGTACTTCTCCGGCTCGTGCTCGAAGATGTCCTTGCAGCCGTCGGAGCAGAACTGGTACTTCTCGCCCTTGTAGACCGTTTCACGATGGCAGTTCATCGTCGGATCGTCGGGCTCGGTAAACACGCTCGGCAACTGGCAGCACTGGCACAGGCGCGCCAGGCCGAAGTTCTTGAACGGCGTACCAGCGGCCTTCAGCTTCTTGATGTGCTCCCAGCGCGGGCGGTAGTACTTGTCGAAGGTGGTCGGATACTTGGCCGACAGCCAGTCCATGTCCTCCTCGGGCGGGATCCAGCTGTGGAAGGACGTGCCGAAGCTCCACTGGTACAAGCCCAGCATGAACTGGTGCGACATGTGGTCGATCGACTTTTCGGCGTCGTCCCAGCCCTTCGGCGGACGGATGCCGTAGCGCGCCAGATCGCGGAACAGCGCACCGCCGTTCTCCACGCCGTAGATCTCCCAGGCCTCACGCCAGGACATCACGCGCTTGGGCAGCATGTAATCCATCATCGTGCTGACCAGCCCCAGCACACGGAAGCCGCGCCAGAACCACTTGTCGATCCAGGCCTGCACGATCGGCAGGTTGTCCGGGTCCTGCTCCAGCATGAACTTGATGCACTCCAGGCCCAGCGTCATATGGCGTGCTTCGTCCGACTGCGCGGAGAAACCGAAGGTCACCGTCGCCATGTCGCCGTTGTAGGCGGCACCGGACATGAAGGGCACGAACAGCAGGTTCGTCAGCACGTACTCGAACGAGAAGCCGATCGCGATCATGAACTCGAACGGACCGGCGGACATCGCATCGTCGAAGAAGGAACGCGCCACCGAGGTGTACCAGATGCGGTCGCGCGCATCGGCGAAGGCATGGAAGCCGTCGTAGTAGCGGTTGTAGTTCGACATCGCATGGATTTGCGTCTGCGCATGGCGGATCTCGTCGATCGCTTGCATCTGACACGCCACCTGGGTGCCGACACCCGGAAACTCACGGCCGACGCGGGAAAAACCTTTATGGGAGGCGTATTCGGCCGGGCTGATCGCCTGCAGGAAGATCTTCAGTGCCGACAGATAGCGTGCGTCGGTGAGGTTAAGGTGGCCGTTGTTCTGCGCATGGGCGTCGATGATGGCGTAGAACTTGCGCTCTTTCTCGGCCTGGTATTTCCAGTAGGCATCCATCGTCAGGCGGAACGGGTCTTCCCATTTGTCCCAATCGTGAACCTTGATGCCTTCGTACTTGACGTACGGAAACAGCGCGTCCTTCGACTGATAGCTCGGCTCCCAGCCCAGATCACGCGTCAGTGCGCGATAGCGCTCTTTCATGCCCAGCTTTTTCTTGGCGACTTTCATGTCCATGGTGCGCTCCTCGCTCAGCTGTTCCAGGTCAGGGTCAGCGTGTCTTCGTCTTCGTCCACGTTGCCCGAGAGGGTGATCAGGTTGATTTGCAGTTCCTGAAGATCAAATGCACGCCCGAGTTGCTCCTCGATGGTCTCGCGACGGATCACGAGATGATCGGGCGCATCGATCTTCACCATCGCCGGCTGGCGATTGACGACGGCCTTCGGGTTGTCGATCTCAATGGCATCGATTATCGGACGGGTTTCTTCGTTGGCTTGTAGGGCAATGAATACGGTCGACATTGCGACTCCTCAGAGAGTGATCCCGGTTTTCTGGATGCGCTGCTTGAATGCGTCGACCTGTTCGGCAACGGCGTCATCAGCCTCCTTGCCCACCACCAGCTCGATCACCGGTAGCAAGGCTGCGGCAGCACGGTTGCTCCAATCGTTGATCCAGCCTTGAAGCACTTCGCGGTTGGCGTCGGATTCAGCCGCAGCCACCTTCAACACGGCGTCCACCCACTTGCGCGTCTCGTCGAACCACTCGGCCATGAACTGGGTGAGCATCGCAACGGCGCTCGCGCCCTTGACCGACAGGTAGTCATCGACGATGCGCTCATAGACCAAGGGGTACAGGAGACCATCGAGCACAACGTTCTGCGCCACGAAGAGTTCGACCGGATCGCGCACCACCATGCTGTCCTCGACGTAGCGGCGCAGCGTCTGCCACGCGGCATCCTCCATCCAGGCCTTCTTCCCCGCTTCCAGCGCCTCGACATCGCCCAGCAGCAAGCCAAGACGCGACAGGTATTGCGCAATACCCAGGTTGTCCATGGCGTGGTACATGCACGGCTGGGTGAAGGTGGTGCCGAAACCGTAAGCACAGATGAAGGTGTTGTTCTGGTTGGCACCCCAGGCCGCATGGCGCAGCGGCACCAGCAGACGCAAGGCGGCTTCGCGCAGTTCAGGCGCCATCATGTCGCCAAGGCCGCGCGACTCGACGAAATCGAAGTTAGCCTCGGTGGTGTCCTGCTGACGAGCGCGCGTCAGGGTATAGGTGCTGTAGTAGAACTGGCGCGGGTCCTTCAGCGCGTACCAGTCTTTCATCACGATCTTGCTGATGCTGGGGTCGTAGAGCTGCTGCTCCGGATCCCAGGTCGGCAGATAGTGCAGGTTCTCGGCGGCCTGAATGTCGTAGCTCCCCTCCTGGTAGCGCGACGCCGGCTTGTCGCCGAATCGACGCACCAAGTGGTCGAACGCATTGCGCTGAGGCTGGATGCTGACGGTACGAAGATCGATCTGCATGGAAATGTCTCCTTTCACGCCTCCACTGGAGGCGCCCTTCTTACGGTTTATCTGAAGCGCGTGTGGGTCGCGTCTGCGAGCCGCCAGTTGAAGTCGTCCGGCGTCTTCTCCCGATGCTCTTCGCTGTCTGCCGCGAGCATTTCCACCGCATTGGCGGCGCAGAACTCCTCGAAAGCCGCCTTGCTCAGGATCATCTCGACGAACAGTTCAGGCTCGCCAATCGCAAAGTCGAACTCGACAAAGCCATTCGGCCGCTCGCCGGTGACCCGCACGAAGCGGCGGGAGGTGTCGAACTCGCTGGGGGGCGTCGTCGCCCTTTCGGTCGCAGTCATGGCGGTACCGCTCAGGTCACGACGGTCAGGAAGGTCTCGTGCAGCTTGCGCTGCGGGTAATCCAGACCCTGGCCGAAGTTGTCGAAGGTCCATGTCAGCGTTTCGTAGTCCGGATAAGGCTGGTAGCCGCCCGTGAAGGTCTCGAAGCGGTTACCGGACGGATCCCAGGCGTAGATCGTGCAGCCACGCGTCACACCGTGGCGGGTCGGACCGATATCGACCGGCACCTTGTTCATCGACATGATGTCGCCCGCGCGCAGCACCTGCTCCCAGCTCTCCATCAGGAAGGAGCAGTGGTGCAGCTTGCCCTTCTCGGGATACTCGGCGAAGGCGATGTCATGCACCTTGTGCGAGCACGAAAGCCAGATCGCCGCATTGCCCTGACCGTCAGGCGTCAGCACGCGCTCGACCAGGTAGAAGCCCAGCACCTCGGTAAAGATCTTCTGCACTTCGGCCACATTCGGCCCATAGAGGAGCGCATGGTCGAGACGGACCGGACCGATACCATGTTCACGCTGCATGGACCACGGCGCGGGATTAACGAGGCTGATGCCGTTGCCGACCGCCCTCTTCTCCGCGTAAAGCTCAATGAGGTGGCCCGAAGGCAATTCGAAACGCACGCGCTCGCCGGTCTCCAGCAATTCGCCCGCGGGGATGCGCTCGGTCTTGATTCCGTAGGCTTTCAGGTCGGCGTCGAGCTTCTCCAGCGTGGCGCGATCGAGCACACGGAAGCCAAAGAAGTCGATGCCTGCGGAGTCGGCCTCGCGAATGACATAGCTGTTGTGATCGCGCTCGTCCCAGCACTTGAAGTAGACCCGCCCCTGCTCATCACGCCCGGTTTCCACCAGTCCCAGAACGTCACGGTAAAACTTGATGCTCTCTTCGAGATCCAGCACGCGAACCTGCGCGTGTCCGGGGCGCAACACTCCAGTCATTGCCATTGTTGTGTCTCCTATTTCGACGATGAAAGACGATTGAGCGAGCCGTACAAAAAGGTCACGCATCAACCTTGCTTATTGCTCTTTCACATCTACTTATGCAGGCGCCGTGCCAGGAGAAACAAAACGTTGTTTTTATTGAGTTTTTGATGAATTCCAGCAACGGCCACATGAGCCACCGTATTACGTTTACGTCCGCCATCCAACTTCACCTGACAAAAACGTCACGGTGCAGCGCAGCACAATCCGGACGGAGCGTCGGTCCCGGGGCGATGCTCGAAACGTGAACCCATCATGCAAATGGCCGCGAATATCGCGGCCATTTGCATGATGATCAGGACGCCCGGCAAGACGGGCTCAGCGGACGGGCTGCCGTCCCTCGCCCTCGAACTGTTTCAGTCGATAAGCCAACTGACGACGCGTAATCCCGAGCAGCCGCGCCGCATGCGTCAGATTGCCCCCCGAACGCTGGACGGCGAGATTCAGCAGCCTGGCTTCGTGCGCCTCGAGATCAAATCCCTCATTCAGAAGGGTTTCACAGAGTCGATCTCGATCTGCGCTGACGACATCGCCCACGCCCCCCTGACGATCGACCTCCGCGCCATCGCTGACGCGTTCTGGCGCGCCCCCCGCGAACAGATGATCGACCTCGATCCGGCCCCCGGAGGGCGCGAGCAACACGCCTCGCTCGACCAGGTTCTCCAGTTCGCGGATATTCCCCGGCCAGTCGTAGGACATCAATGCCTGCATGGCACGGTCGGTCAGTCCCTCAAGCGTCTTGTGGTAACGGGGTGCGTACTTCTCCAACATCGACAGAACGAGGAGCGGGATGTCGGATCTTCGATCGCGCAATGGCGGAATGGTCACCGGATAGGTTGCAAGCCGGTAGTACAGGTCTGATCGAAAGCGTCCTTCCGCAATCGCCTGCTGCAGATTGACGTTGGTCGCAGCAACGAGACGGACGTTGACCCGTCGCGTTTTGTCGTCACCAAGGCGCTCGATCTCACCCGTCTGCAGTACGCGTAACAACTTCACCTGCGCCGCCAGTGACAACTCACCCAACTCATCGAGAAACAGTGTTCCGCCATCGGCACGCTCGAAGCGCCCCGGCCGCGACTGCTGAGCACCGGTATAGGCGCCTTTCTGAACGCCGAACAGCTCGGATTCGATCAGGTCGTGGGGTATGGCCGCGCAGTTGACCGCGATGAACGGCTGCTCGTGACGATCGCTGTTGTCATGAAGCCAACGGGCGAAGACCTCCTTCCCAACACCGGTTTCGCCAAGCAACAAGACGTTGATGGGACTTCGTGCCGCTTTGGAAAGCAAATCGAAAGCAGCTCTGAAACCTGCCGAGGTCCCGACCAGTCGCCCGTGTTCCTGCCGCTCGCACAATTGTCCACGTAGCTCGACGAGCTCCGCCTCCATCTCCTGCATTTTCCAGTCGAGGTTCTCGGGATTGAAATGCAACAGGTAGGGATCATCGCCCCAAGCCTCGGCCGGCTTGCCCACGATGACGCACTTCGCGTCCCCCTTGCAAATACACTGCGTCTCACGAAAAACGACCGGGCGCCGAAAGAACCGCGTGACATACCCGGACGCGTAGCCGACGAGGGTCCAGCACGACGTGTCATGCCCGACGCCGAACTGCTGCATATGAGACTCGGCTTCCCACGAGCCTTCCCACTCGACTTCGCCGAAGAAACTGCCTGCCTCCCAGTCAATGTCGGCTTGCGTGATCTCCGCCTTGACCAGCCCTTCGAACGCATGGAGTTCCGGGCCGATACGAAACACGTCGTAGTTATCGGCGACCCCATACAACTTCGACGCCAGATCGGCGTCCTGCTGACCGGACATGAAGCCCATGCGCAAGAGCAAGCCCTGCGCACGTCGCGGGCCGAGCGAATCGAACAGCTCCTTCCGCAAGGCACCCATCGCCCTTGCGTGCAGCAGCAACATCCGGTCTTCGTCGAGCCAGATCTGGCCTTTGTCGATATTGAAACGCAACCTCGAGCGCAGGTTGAACTGCTCGATGAGTCGTTGCTCCGCCATGTCTTCGCTCCGCATCCGACTCTGCAACGCCCCAGCTCGACACAAACGTGGCGGGAGCGACCGGTCGGTCTGTTCTTGTGGCGACGGAATCTTCCACGCCAATTCCGGAACGTTACGCGAGTGCCGTCCCGATGAATAGCGCTCCCTCGCGCTTCAGTCACACGGAGGCGCCATTCCTGGGCTCAAGCTTTAAACACGTCGGCCTACCCGCATATTCATCAAGCGCGAGAACAGGTTGCGGAACGCTTCATCCTCGTCCGAGCCTCGCCCCACTCCCGCGTTCTCACGAAACGCGCTTTCGATTTCAGACCAGTCTTCATCCCGGAGCTGTTCGAGTGCGAGCGGAATGACCATTTTTTCCTCTGTATTCAAGTGATTCCACTGCCCGTCGACAAACCGGTCGATGGCCTCACCGAGGGCGACAGCGGCCCCACCCTCTCGGCGCTCTGCGCTCGTCCCGGCAAGCGCCTGCTCGAGTTCGGCCAACAGGCGCCCGCCTTCTTCATGCTCATGCTCAAGCGTCGCGATCAATTCCTGCGCCACAGGATGGCGTTGGACGAGCTTTGCAAACAGGAATTTCTCCTCCTTCGGGTGATGAAGACGCTCGGGAAACGCACGCAGGTAGTGAAGCATCGACGCAACGAAGCCGTCATCAACGGCCTCTCCCCGTCGTGCCAAGGCGGCCTGCTCACGCAGACCGCTGCAGACTGCAGCAATCGCGCGATGCTCGTCCTTGATGATCGTGACGGCCGACTCAGCCGCGGAACAACGCACATTGGCCTCGACCGTCGCCACCAATACGGGCAGCGTGGCATGCGCCAGCACTTTCTGCGTCTGCGACCCGATCATCAGCGCCTTCAGTCCACGACGCCCGTGCGAAGCCATGAAGATCAGGTCGCACCCGCATTCGGCGGCAACCTCCAGAATCTGCTCGTAAGCGCGCGCCCCCGTTCGCGCCAGCCCGTCACACACGACGCCCTGCTCCCCCGCAGCGGCGATCGCTTTGGCCAACAAGGCGTTGGCCTCGCCTAGCGACGCCTCTGAAAATGCCTCGGGCGATAGCGTTCGTGCCAAGGCCCCTTCACTGGTCGAGCCGTAGTCCTCACGCATGGTGAAGAAGGTGATGCGGGCACCGAGAGACGCGGCAAAACGCACCGCCTGCGTCACCAGCCGGGCGCCCAAGTCGGAACCGTCGATCGGCACCAAGAGATGTTGATACATGTTCTGTCTCCTTCGCCTTCAGACGGCGATCACTTTCTTCGGCTTGAGCAGGAAGTGGCCTAGGGCCGGCAGCAGGATCAGGGCGCCGAGCATGTTCCACACGAACATGAACGCCAGCAGGATGCCCATGTCGGCCTGGAACTTGATCGGCGACCACACCCAGGTCGCGACCGCGAGACCGAGCGTGATGCCGGTCAGCACCACCACCTTGCCGGTGAAGATCAGCGCCTTGTAGTAGGCCTCTGAGAGACTCATGCCTTCCTTCAGCCCCGCCAGCGTCACGGTCATGACGTAGAGCGCGTAGTCGACTCCAATGCCGACCCCGAGCGCGATGACCGGCAGCGTCGCCACCTTGACGCCGATGTTGAGCCACACCATCAGGGCCTCGCACAGCACCGAGGTGATCATCAGCGGCACGACCGCGCAGACCACCGCCTGCCAGGAGCGGAAGGTGATGAAGGCGAGCACGATCACCGCCGCGTACACCAGGAACAGCATCTGCACGTTGGCCTTGCGCACGACGATATTGGTCGCCGCCTCGATGCCGGCGTTGCCGGCCGCGTTGAGGAAACGGATCTGATCCGAACCATACTGGGCCGCAAAGTCCTCGGTGACCTTCACCACGCTGGCCAGGGTGTCGGCCTTGTGATCCTTGAGGTAGGCATACACCGTCAGCAGGTCGCAGTTCTGATTGAACATCTCCCGCGGCGCGCGGGTGATGATGGCGTTGAGCATGTCCTGCGAACGCGGAATCTCGAGCCACTTCAGGCTGCCCTCGTTCATGCCGGCGTTGGCCACCTTGGCCAGCCCGGCCAGCGAACTCGTCGCCTCCACCCCCGGCAGCTGCAGCAGCGCGCGCTCGAGCGCATCGACCGCCATCAGTGTGTCGTACTGGCCGCAGGCATACTGAGGCGTCTTCACCATGACGATGTAGACGTCGCTGCTCGCCGCGTAGTTGGCGGTCATGAAGGCGTTGTCGCGGTTGTAGCGCGAGTCGGGGCGCAGCTCGGGCGCACCGGGGTCGGTATCGCCGATCTTGAGCTGGAAGCTCACCGCCAGCCCGACCGCGCCCATCACCAGACCGGCCGCGACCGCGATCGACGCCCACTTACGCTGGGTGAAGAGGTCGAGGAAGGCCCAGAACGGATGCTTGCCGTGCTGAGCGTCGTTGGCCTCCATCAGCTCGGCCTTCAGGCTGCGCGTTGCCGCGACCGGGCTGACGCCGGTGTAGGAGAGCAGGATCGGCAGCAGCACGAGGTTGGTGAAGATCAGCACGGCAACGCCGATACTGGCGGTCACCGCCAGTTCCTGGATGACCTGGATGTCGATCACCATCAGCACCGCAAAGCCCACCGCATCGGCCAGCAGTGCGGTGAGACCAGCGAGGAACAGGCGGCGGAAGGTGTAGCGCGCAGCGACCAGGCGGTGCGTGCCCCGGCCGATGTCCTGCATGATGCCGTTCATCTTCTGCGCGCCGTGGCTCATGCCGATGGCGAACACTAGGAAGGGGACCAGCACCGAGTACGGGTCCAGTTCGTAGCCCAGTGTCGGCAGCAAACCGAGCAGCCACACCACCGCGACAACCGAGCACGCAACGACCAGCAAAGTGCTGCGCAGGCAGCGGGTGTACCAGTACAGCACCGCGGTACAGATCACGATCGCCACAGCGAAGAACATCATGACCTGCTGCAGGCCCTCGATCAGGTCGCCGACGACCTTGGCAAAGCCGGTGACGTGGATCTTGATCGAATCCGATTCGTACTTCGCCCGCAGCTGCTCGATGCGTTGCGACAGTGCGTGGTAGTCGATGCGCTCGCCGGTCTCGGCGATCCGATCCTGCAAGGGCACGAAGATGATGCTCGACTGGTAATTAGCGGCAACCAACTGACCGATCTCGCCCGAGCGCTCGACGTTGATGCGGACCTGCTCCAGGCTTTCGGGGGACTTGTCGTAGTCGTCCGGAATGACCGGGCCGCCATCCAGGCCGTCCTCTGTCACCCCCGTCCAGCGCACGGCCGGCGCCCACAGCGACTTCATGTAGGGGCGATCGACCTCGGGCATCAGGAACAGCTCGTCGTTGAGCTGGCGCACGGTCTCCAGGTAATCCGCACTGAAGATGTCGCCGCTCTTGGTCTCGACGGCGATGCGCAGGCTGTTGCCCATGCCGGCGAGCTGGCTGCGGTTCTCGAGATAATTGACGATGTACGGATGGCTCGTCGGGATCATCTTCTCGAACGCGGCGTTGAGCCGCAGTCCCATCGCCTGGTAGGCCAGCACGACGGTGACCAGTAGGCACACGGCCACGACGATGAACCGGTTGTTGAAGAGCAGGCGTTCCGGAAGGGAACCCGAGCGGTGATCGAAGTCTGCGATGTCGGCGATGACCGCTTCAGTCGGAAGAGTGTGTGCAACAGCCATTATCTTGATTCCGCAACAAGTTGAGCCGGATCGACCCGTGTCAGTCCACGCACGCCAGATAGCACCACGGCCTTGTCACTACCCTGCGCCAGTCCGGTCAGTCCGGTCGGAAAGCTGCCTTCGACGGGTTTGAAGCTGCGTCCAGCGTCGCTGCTGCGCATCAGCCGCCCGCTCTCATCGGCCAGGAGGATCGAGCGATCGAGCAGCACCTTGCCGCTGGTCACCGTCACCGGCTGACCCAGGTCGATCTGTTCCCAGTTGGCGCCCCGGTCGGCGCTGCGCCACGCGTTGCCCCGCAGCCCATAGGCGAGCAGCGTGTCGCTGTCGATGATCAGTACGCCGAAGAACGTGCCCGGATACGGCGTCTCGAGCTCAACAAAGCGCTGGCCGCCGTCTTCCGAGCGGAACAGTGCGCCCTGCTCGCCCGCGATCAGGACATCGGCGTCGCGCTGCTGGATGGAGTACAGATGCACGCCGCGCGGGTTCGGGATGCGCCCCATCAGGGACTGCCAGGTTTCGCCCCCGTCCTCGGTCATCAGCGCAATGCCATAGGCGCCCACGGCAAAGCCGCGCCGCGCATCGACGAAACGCACCCCCAGAAAGGGTTTGTCGGGGCCTTCTTCGACAAAACGCTGGGCGTCGCGCAAAGCGCGGCCCAGTGACGCATCACCCGCGGCCGTGCGCGCCTGCACGTCGTCGAGGATGAGTTGCGCCAGCCGGCGGCCCTCCATCTGCAACTGCCAGGTCTCGCCGCCGTCGCGGGTGCGCAGGATCACGCCGCTGTGACCGACGGCCCAGCCCTCGGTCGGTGTCGCGAAGTGCACATCGGTCAGCGCGACACTGACCGGTACGGACTTCGCCTGGCGCCAGACCCGACCGCCGTCATCGGACAGCAGCACGATCCCGCGTACGCCGACGCCGACCAGACGCTCGCCCGCCACGGCGACACTGAGCTGCGGCGAGATCTGTGCCCGCAGGTCCGCGGCCGCGGGCGCGTCGAGCAAATCGGGCAGCGCCTGCCGCTGCGCTGCGAACACCGTCGCGGCCGAAGACGCCGCCAGCAAGGCGAATGCAACCGCCGCGACACGCCTGCGGTCCTTGAGCCTGATCACCATGATGCCTGTCCATTAGCTCACCTCGGGGCGCTACGCACCGGGATGAAAAATCCAAAGAGAGGAGAATTCGCCGACAGGCCCTGCATCACCGTGCAGGGCCGTGGCAAGAGACGCCGATACGATCAGCGCGCAGCGTCGGCGGCCACCGCGTCACCGGTGAAATACGTCTCCGGCTTCGGCGTAACGACCTTGAAGTCTTCGTCGTTGAGCGCCTGAATCACGCTCATGGTGCCGGCCTGCAGGTTGAAGACTGTTGCAGTCTTCATCAGCGTCGTCGGGATTTTCGGCACGACGAAGGGCGTGACTTGCGTCGTACGCCACAGCTTGCCTTCAGCGTCGTAGCCGTCCATCAGCGCGATCAGCCAGGTATCTTCGTCCAGGTAGTAGCGACGCTTCGGCACGGCGTGTCGCTTGCCCGGCGCCACAGTCGCCTCGACGACCCAGACCCGGTGCTTCTCCCAACGGACCTTGTCCGGATTCAGGTGATGTTTCGACAGCGCCTCTTCGAGCTTGGCACCCACGAAGCCATTGTTGTTGTAGGGAATCAGCATTTCCTGCTTGCCCACCAGCTTCCATTCAAAGCGATCGAGCTGCCCGAAGAAACCCTGCACTTCGTCGAAGTAGTTCGCGCCCGATGACACGAAGTCCGGCGTATCGTAAGACACGGTCGGCGCCCGGCGCACGCGACGCTGCCCCACCAGATACTGCCAGGCCGCACGAGCATTCTTCTGGTCGATGCTGTCACGGATGACGAGCGACTCGCCGGCCTTGAACGGCGGCTCAAGGGTATTGAACCGGAACATCGCGTACTCGCCCGACCACTTCTCGACCGTCGCATCCTCGTAGTACGGCGGGTACTGGAAGAAAATCTCGTTGCGCGTGGCCAGAGTGTGCGAACCGTCCGCGTTGCCGACGATGTTCTTGAACCGGTACTCGATCGACGGTGCCTCGACGCGCAGCAGGAAGTTCCACATCACCTCGACACCTTCCTTGGGAATCGGGAAGGGAATGCCGCCGATGCAATTCTCCAGCGAATAGCCGCCATCCTTCGTGTTGCAGCGGGTGGCGTTCAGCGCCGTGTTGTCGTAGACGCGCTGCGGCGCAGCCGCCGTGCGATGCGTGGGATAGACGTCAAGGCGGAAGTTGTCCGGGTACTTCTGCAGCAGCGCTTTCGTACCTTCCGAAAGCAGACTGTCGTGCTCGGCCATATTCTTCGCGGTGACCTGGAAGACTGGCTTCTCGTTAGCAAAGATTTCGCCGGGGATGTCGCCGACCGACTTGCCTGCCGTCAAAGGCTTGGTGATACCGCCATCCCAGGCGGGAATGCTGCCGTCCTTGTTGCCGGCCTTCTCCGCACCCAGCGGCGTCAGCGTGCTCTTGAGCTTGGCGGCCTCTTCGGCGGTCACGGCGGCGCCGGCACCTTGTGCAACCAGCAATCCGGCAGCCATCGCCGCCCAAAGCATGTTGTGCTTGATCATCATTCGTCTCCGGAGGTTCTTGTTATGCAGAATCAGAACGTGCGCTGGATCGACAGCGAAATGAAGTCGCGATCGCGATGGAAGTTCTCATAGGAGAGCTCGGGCACCGCCGTGTTGTAACGGATGACCGAACCACCCGAACCGAAGTAGTGGGTGTAGTTCAGGCCCGCCTGCCAGGTCTTCTGGTAGTCGGCCTTGACGCCGATGCTGAGGTTGCCGCCCTGCTCCGACGGGAAGAGCACGCCATTCACCGACGAGCGACCGCTCAGGCCATAGGCGAGGCCGATCGGGACCTGCAGGTCGAGACCCGGCGCCACCTGGAAGTACTCGGGGGTGAACACGAACTGGATCGCGCTGGCGTCGCGCGTGGCGAGCGGGTCCAGTTGATCGGCGTTGTCCGTCACCTTCAGGCGGCGGTTGTAGGCGAATTCACCGACGAAGCTCGCGCCATCCCAGAGCGGGCTTGCACCAAGGACGCTGATGGCCGACAGGTTCAGATGCATCGTGCGGCCCTTGGGGAAGGCGGCATTGTCGTCGCCGTCGGCCGTGGTGTTGCCCGGCAGGATCATCGTGACCCCGCTGCCTACCAGCGGCATGTTGTCGCGGAACGAGAGTTCCCCTGCGACGTTGGTCTCGCCGACCAATGTGCTGAAGCTGGCGCCGACGGTACGGATGTTCTCACCGTACACCATGACGTAGTCACCGACGCTTCCCGGCTTCACGTTGACACCCGGACGCACATAGAACTGCGGCATCTTGTCGTGGAACTGGGCCGCATAGAAACCGTATTCGGAATCACCGGCCTTGAAGCGGATCTGCACCCCGCCCTGACCCGAATCCTTGGCTTCGATGTCGTCCCCACGAAACACTTCGACGCCGGGCCCAAGGATGAGGCGCTCGCCGCCGTCATCCACGAAGTCGGTAAAGCTGAAATAACTCCCGGCCGCCGGCAACCGCGACTTGCGCCACTCGGCCTGGTAATAGGCACCCACCGTCACATCGGCGTTGATCTGCAGCGTGGCCGAGACCTGTCCAACCGGACGCGCGACCTCCTTGAACTGCGAGTTCGGCACGGACAGGGCGCGCGCCAGATCGAGCGGCGTCTGCGCACCGGCGATACCGTTGGAGCCGAAGAACAGGCTCTCGCCATACAACTGGGTGAAGCGACCGGCCTTGAGGTTGAGGTTCATGCCGCCCGGCGCGAAGCTGCCATACACGAAGGCGTCGAGGAACTCCGCCTTGCGTCCATGCAGCTTCTCGGTGTCGCGGGTGAACTCATTGTAAGGACGGGAGCGCTGATTGAGCAGCGCACCACCGAGCGCGCCAGGGTTGTCGTTCGACTCGTTGTAGACCTGGTCGTACCAGGCCGCACCGCTGACGCGAAAGCCGTAATTGCGCTTGAATCGGAAATCGAACTCCGAGAGCAGGTCGAGGCGGTTTGAGACCAGGCCGCGCCCGAAATTCTGGTCGCCGTCGTTGGTGTTGACCTGCGGCCCGATCGAGTTGTCGGCCACCTCCGCATCCACACCCCGCACGCGCCAGCTCGCGCTGTACTTGACGGTGTTGTCCCACGACATCCTGATGTCGGGGTTGCCCGTGTCGATCTGGAATGCCAGTGCCGTCCCGGAAACGGCCAAGCCTGCACATGCGCTGGTCACGGCGCGGCAGAGCAGGCTTCTACGGATCCTGGCCGGGCAGCGCGGCGGCGTCTTTTTTTCCATGCCTTCCTCCTCTATCTGGTATTGGAATCCCGATTCCATGTGGAGCTTGCCGGGATGGTCCGAACCATATAGAGGGCGCGAAATGCAGTCCAATACCGATTTATTGACTCATCAATACCTTTAAGGTATGCTCACATCGCATGCAAATTTCGGGCGGTAAAGATGGACCTGCGTCATCTCAAATACTTCATCGCGGTCGCTGAAGAACAGAACATCGGTCGCGCCGCGACCAGACTTCACATCTCGCAACCGCCGCTGACGCGCCAGATCCAGCAACTCGAAGAGGAACTCGGCGTCCGCCTGCTGACGCGCACACCAAGGGGCGTCGAGCTGACGCAGGCCGGCGCGCTGTTCCTCGAGGAGGCGCGAAACATCCGCGCCATCGTGGAGCAGGCCACTGAACGCACTCAACGGGCGGGGCAAGGCAAACTCGGTCGCCTCGACGTGGGCATCTTCGGCACGGCGATTCTCGACGCGATCCCCAAGCTGCTGCACGCGTTCCGGCAGGCCTATCCCGAAGTGAGGATCGTGCTGCACACGATGAATAAGGGCGAACAGATCGAAGCCCTTCGCCAACGGCGGATCACAGTGGGCTTCAACCGCATGATCGCGCCCTTGCCGGATATCGAGACAAAGCTCGTCGCGACGGAGGATCTGCTACTTGCGGTGAACCACGCGCACCGGTTGGCCGCGCAGGAGTCGGTGCGCTTCGCCGAACTCAAGGAACATCCGCTCGTGCTGTTTCCGACGGGAGCGCGACCGAACTTCATCGACAAAGTGATGACACTGTGTAATGACGCCGGGTTCGAGCCGCAAATCTCCCATGAGGTCGGTGATGCCATCACCGGAGTGGCGCTCGCCGCCGGCGGCTTTGGCCTGTGTCTCGTACCCGAGTCGGCCACCTCGCTGGCGCTGCCCGGCGTCGTCTACAAACGTCTCACCGGACTGCCGTCGAATGCCAAGGTCGACCTCAGCTGCATCTACAGAAGAGACGATCGCGCCCCCATACTGGAAGCCTTCCTCGGTGTCGTTGACGACATGCGCGACAGCATCACGGCGCGGGCTTGAGGGACTGCCGCGCAAGCGTGCGTGCGGTTCTCAGCGCCCCAAGTCCTTGGCAGACACCCCACCAATACCCCAGTTAGCCTTCGGTACTTCGGTAAGGATCACGCGGACGGTCTGCTGCGGCGCATCGAGCGCTTCGACCAGCGCCTGGGTGACCTTCTCGATCACGGCGCGCTTCTGCTCTTCGGTACGGCCTTCGAGGATGTGAATCTGCGCAAACGGCATTGCCTTCTCCCGGAATGAAGTCGGGGCGCCGGAGGACGCCCCGAAGGGTTCGATTTACTTGAAGCGGACGGACACCGAGCCGAGGTCCTGCACCCGCAGCGTGACGTCGTCGCCGGGCTGCACGGCCACCGCCTCGGTGATGCCGCCCGACAGGATCAGCGTGCCGGCGGGGATCTCCTCGCCGCGCTCGCCCAGCATGTTGGCCAGCATGGCGATGGCTGCCGCCGGGTGCCCCAGCACTGCGGCACCGGCGCCGAAGGCCACCGGTTCGCCGTTCTTCTCCAGCACGATGCCGGTGGTGCGCAGGTCGAGGTCGGCCACGTTGCCCATCCGGCCACCGACGACGAAACGGCTCGACGAGCAGTTGTCGGCGACCACGCTCTTCAGGTCGAACTTGAAGTCGCGGTAGCGGCTGTCGATGACCTCGATGGCGGGAATCACGAAATCGGTCGCTGCCAGCACGGCGCCGATGTGGCAACCGGGTCCGCGCAGCGGCGCCTTGGTGACGAAGGCAATCTCGGGCTCGACCTTGGGATGGATCAGCTTCGAGGTGTCGATCTCACCCCCCTCGGGCACGCTGAAGTAATCCACCAGGAAGCCGAACACCGGCGTCTCGACGCCCATCTGCTTCATCTTGGCGTGCGAGGTCAGGCCGGCCTTGAGGCCGATGACCCGGTTGCCGCGGGCGATCTTGCGTCGCTTGATCTCGTCCTGGATCGCATAGGCGTCGTCCCAGTCCATGTCGGGATGATCGTCGGTGATCTTGGGCGTGTCCTTCGCCTCCAGCTCGCAGGTTTCGAGATGAATGGCCAGTTGCTCGATGACTTCACGTGACAGTTTCATGCTGCAATCCCCTTCGCCTTGGCCAGATTCAAGGCCGTATCCTCGATCATGTCCTCCTGCCCGCCGACCATGCCGCGCCGGCCCATCTCGACCAGGATCTCGCGCGCGGGCACGCCGTACTTCTTCTCGGCGCGCTTGGCGAACAGCAGGAAGGAGCCATACACGCCGGCATAGCCCAGCGTGAGCGCGTCGCGGTCGATGCGGATCGGGAAGTCCATGATCGGCACCACCAGGTCCTCGGCCACGTCCTGGATCTTGAACACATCCACCCCGGTCTCGATCCCCATCAGGTCGCACACCGCAATGAAGACTTCCATCGGGGTGTTGCCCGCACCGGCGCCCAGGCCGGCGGCCGCCGCGTCGATGCGGGTGGCGCCCACTTCGAGCGCGGCGAGGCTGTTGGCCACGCCCATGGCGAGGTTGTGGTGGCCGTGAAAGCCCAGTTCAGTCTCGGGCTTGAGCGCATCGCGCACCGCACTGAGGCGGGATTTGACCGTGTCGGGCAGCAGGTGCCCGGCCGAGTCGGTGACGTAGATGCAGTTGGCGCCGTAGCTCTCCATCAGCCTGGCTTGCTTGAACAGCCCTTCGGGGCTGTTCATGTGGGCCATCATCAGGAAGCCGACGGTGTCCATGCCAAGCTTGCGCGCCATGCCGATGTGTTGCTCGGAGACATCCGCCTCGGTGCAGTGGGTGGCCACCCGGATCGTGGAGACGCCGATCTCGTGCGCCATCTTCAGGTGATCCACCGTGCCGATGCCCGGCAGCAGCAGCGCCGAGACCTTGGCCTGCTTCATCAGCGGGATCACCGCGCCGAGGTATTCCTCGTCGCTGTGGGCGGGGAAGCCGTAGTTCACCGAGCTGCCGCCGAGGCCGTCGCCGTGGGTGACCTCGATCAGCGGGATGCCCGCTTCGTCCAGGCCGACGGCGATGGTCTTCATCTGCTCGAGCGTCATCAGGTGGCGCTTGGGGTGCATGCCGTCGCGCAGGGTCATGTCGTGGACGGTGATCTTCTTGCCGCGAAGTTCCATGTTCATCTCCTTCGTCTGGTCGCCGCTCAGGCCACCATCGTGGCGCGGTTGGATTCGAGTTTCAGGCGCCCGGCGAGGATCTCCTCGGCGAACATCTCGGCGGTGCGCGCACCGGCCGCGGTCATGATGTCGAGGTTGCCGGCGTACTTGGGCAGGTAGTCACCCAGGCCTTCGACTTCCAGGAAGACCGAGACGCGGTTGCCATCGAACACGGGACCATTCACGAGGCGGTAGCCGGGCACGTACTTCTGCACCTCGCGGATCATGGCGTGGATGGATTCGGTGATCGCGGCCTGGTCCGGTTCGGTCTCGGTCAGGCAGTGCACCGTGTCGCGCATGATCAGCGGCGGCTCGGCCGGGTTCAGGATGATGATGGCCTTGCCCTTCTTCGCGCCGCCCACCTTCTCGACCGCGCCTGCGGTGGTGCGGGTGAATTCGTCGATGTTCTTGCGCGTGCCCGGACCGGCCGACTTGGAGGACACGGTGGCGACGATCTCGCCGTAGGCCACCGGCTGCACGCGGGACACCGCCGCGACCATCGGGATCGTGGCCTGGCCGCCGCAGGTGACCATGTTGACGTTCATTTCACCCTTGCCGACGTGCTCGGCCAGATTGACCGGCGGCACGCAGAAGGGGGCGATCGCGGCCGGGGTGAGGTCGATCATCAGCACGCCCAGCTCGTTGAGCTTGCGGCTGTTCTCGGCATGGACGTAGGCCGAGGTGGCATCGAAAGCGATCTGCACGCCGTCGGCCAGCACATGCGGCAGCAGGCCGTCGACGCCCTCGGCGGTGGTCTTGAGGCCCATCTCGCGCGCACGCGCCAAGCCCTCGGAGGTGGCGTCGATCCCCACCATCCACACCGGCTCCAGCACCGGGCTACGCTTCAACTTGTACAGCAGGTCGGTGCCGATGTTGCCCGGACCGATCAGGGCGCATTTGATCTTGTTCATGAGAGCTTCCTTGCAAGGAGTGGCGTGAGGACGCAGACCGCACGGCCCCCGGAGAAAGTGGGAGACGGGAGCCGTGCAGTTGCGAACCGGACACGCGCAATCAGACGAAACGCACCGAACAACTGCCGATGCCGCCGATGGTGACGCGCAGGTTGTCGCCAGCCGCAACCGGCACCATGATCGCGAGCGAGCCGGACAGGACGACTTCACCGGCCTTCAGCGGAATGTCGAGTGCGCCCAGGGTGTTGGCCAGCCAGGCCACCGCGTTGGCAGGCGCCCCCAGCGCCGCGGCGCCCGAGCCGGTGGCGACGATCTCGCCGTTCTTCTCCAGCACCATGCCGCAGGTGTTCAGGTCGACCTTGCGCGGATCAACCAGGCTGTCGCCCAGCACGAACACACCGCACGAGGCGTTGTCCGCGACGGTGTCCTGGATCTTGATCTTCCAGTCGCGGATGCGCGAATCGACGATCTCGAAGCAGGTCATGACGCCTTCGGTGGCGGCCAGCACGTCGGCCGCGGTCACGCCCGGACCCTTGAGATCCTTCTTCAGCACGAAGGCGATCTCGCCTTCGGCCTTGGGCTGGATCAGGGTGTTGGCGGAAATCGCCTCGCCCTCGTTGTAGAGCATGCCGTCGGTGAGCATGCCGAAGTCGGGCTGGAACACGCCGAGCATGTTCATCACCGCCTTGCTGGTGACACCGATCTTCTTGCCGACGATGCGCTCGCCCGCCTCGAGGCGCCGCGCGATCATGCGCTGCTGGACGCGATAGGCGTCCTCGATGGTGATGTCGGGATGACGCTCGGTGAGCGGCGCCAGCACCTCGCGCTTGACCAGCGCCTGATAGAGCTCGTCGCCGAGCTGTTCGATGGTGTTCTTGTCCATGGCGGCGTTCCTCACAGCTTGATGCAGACGTTCTTGAGTTCGGTGTAGAACTCGAGCGAATGCACGCCGCCTTCGCGGCCGATGCCCGACTGCTTCGACCCGCCGAAGGGGGTGCGCAGGTCGCGCAGGAACCAGGAGTTCACCCACACCAGGCCGGCTTCGATCTGGCCGGCGACACGGTGCGCGCGCGCCAGATCCTTGGTCCACACCGAGCAGGCAAGGCCGTACTCGGTGTCGTTGGCGCGGCGGATCACCTCGTCTTCGGCGTCGAAAGGCTGGATCAGGGTGCAGGGGCCGAAGATCTCCTCGCGCGCGATCGGCGAGCTGTCGTCCAGGCCGGTCCAGATGGTGGGCTGCACCCAGGCGCCGTTCGCCAGCTCGCCCGGCATGTCGGGCACGCCGCCGCCGGTGACCACGGTGGCGCCCAGCGCCTTCGCCTTCTCGTAGTAGGACAGCACCTTGCGCTTGTGCTCCTGCGAGATCAACGGGCCGAGCCCGGTGGCTGCATCCTCCGGCCGGCCGAGCCGCAGGCCTTCGGCACCCTTCTTCAGCGCCTCGACGAAGCGGTCGAAGATCGGACGTTCGACATAGACCCGCTCCGTACCCAGGCAGACCTGGCCGCAGTTGGCGAAGACCGAGCGCATCGTGCCTTCGATGGCGGCATCGAAGTCGCAGTCGGCGAAGACGATGGCGGGGTTCTTGCCCCCCATCTCCAGCGACACCGGGCGCGCGCCGTCTGACGCTGCCTTCATGATCGCCGCGCCGGTGCGCGTCTCGCCGGTGAAGGTGATGGCATTGACGCCGGGATGGGTGGTGACGAACTCGCCCGCCGAACCGGGGCCGAAGCCGTGCACCACGTTGTACACGCCCCTGGGCATGCCGACCTCGTTCATGACTTCGCCCAGCAGCGTCGCGGTTTGCGGGGTCTCTTCGGACGGCTTCACCACCACGGTGTTGCCGCAGGCCAACGCGGGGCCGACCTTCCAGGTCATCAGCAGCAACGGCAGGTTCCACGGGCAGATCACGCCAACCACGCCCACCGGGCGGCGCACGGCGTAGTTCAGCGCGCCGCGGCCGTCAGGAGTGGCCATCTCGAAGAACTCGGTCGGCACGCTCTTGATGACGTCGGCGAACACCTTGAAGTTGGCCGCGCCGCGCGGGATGTCGATGTGGCTGGCGAGGCTGCGCGGCTTGCCGGTGTCGGCGCATTCGGCCGCCAGGAAATCATCGAAGCGCTTGTTGATGCCGTCGGCCACCGCGTTGAGCAGGTCGACGCGCTCGGCCACGGTCATGCGGCCCCAGGGTCCGTTCAGCGCGGCGCGGGCCGCGGCGACGGCCGCATCGACCTCGGCCTTGCCGGCCTCGTGCACCTTGGCGATCAGCGCGTTGTCCAGCGGCGAGAACTTGTCGAAGGACTTGGCCGTGGCGACGAACTCGCCGTTGATGAAGTTGTGGATCTGTTTCATTGACTGCGCTCCCTCACGCTTCGTTGTCGTCGGCACCGATCGCGCGCAGGCCGGCCTGTGCGCAGATGCCATCCTGTTCTTCCGAGGCACCGGACACGCCGATGCCGCCCAGCAGGGCGCCACCACTGCGGATGGGCAGGCCACCGCCGAAGACGATGAGCCGCGGCTGGGCGGAGAAACCGAGCTTCATGCCCTCGTTGTCGCCCACCACCTTCATCCAGTCGCCGGTCGGGAAACCGAAGCCGCCCGCCGTGTAGGCCTTGTCGATGGCGATCGCGATCGACTGCGGAAAGGCCCCCGGCATGCGCAGGAAGGCGACGAGGTTGCCCGCAGCATCGGCCACGGCGACGTTGATGCGCACACCGAGCCGCTGCGCCTCCTGCACGGCGGCCTCCACCGCCGCATGCGCGGCCTCCCAGCTGATCGTGTTCTGCGTGACGGCAAGCTTCATTCTCTCGACTCCCATTTCGCGCCCTTGCGCCTTACCTGCATGAACTTAGACTACCATTTTCTCGACGTCAATATGTTTTCTCGATATTTTAATCAATCTACAGCAGTGCCTCGCGTCAGCTAGAATGCAAGCGAAACCTTCCTTCAGATCCCTCGCCGCCATGAGCGAAAACGCCCTCACCCAAGCCCCGGAAGCCCTGGAACCCAAGACCCTGGTCGAAGGCGCCTATCAGCGTCTGCGCCGCGACATCATCGAGGGCGTGCATGCACCGGGCGAGAAGCTGCGCGTCGAGCACCTCAAGGACCGCTACGACGTCGGCGCCGGCACGCTGCGCGAGGCGCTCCTGCTGCTGGTGACCGACGCCCTGGTCGTCGCGCAGGGCCAGCGTGGCTTCCGTGTCGCGCCGATCTCGATCGCCGACTTCGAAGACATCACCCGCACCCGCGTACTGCTCGAGACCGAAGCGCTCAGGCAATCGATCGCCTCGGGTGGCGAGGAGTGGGAAGCCGCGATCGTCGCCGCCTTCCACCGCCTGTCGCGTGCCGAGCAGCGCCTGGCCGATCACGACGTCGGCACCACGCAGGAATGGGAGGTCCGCAACCGCGCCTTCCATGAAGCCCTCATCTCCGCCTCCGGCTCGCGCTGGATCCGTCATTTCCAGCACATCCTCTACCAGCAGTCCGAGCGGTACCGCCGCATCAGCCTGTTCCGACAGCCCATCGCCCGCGACATCCATGCCGAGCACCAGGCCTTGTTCGAGGCAACGCTGGCACGCGATGCGACCCGCGCCACCTCGATCCTGACAGAGCACATCCTGCGCACCCTGGATGCCGTCAGGCGCATGCCGGCAGACTTCTTCACCGGCAAGGGCAAGCACTGAGACCCGGCCACGGCAGCGAGGCTGCCGTGGCCGCTGCCGCTTACGACACCACGGTCAGGAAGCGCTCGTTGAGCTTGCGGTCGTGGTAGAAGATGCCGGCACCGACCTCGTCCCAGGTCCAGCGGATCGGCTTCCAGTCCGGGTAGCACTGATAACCGCCGCAGAAGGCTTCGAAGCGGTTGCCCGACGGGTCGAAGGCGTAGATCGTGGTGCCGCGCGTAATGCCGTGGCGGGTCGGACCGATGTCGATCGACACCCGGTTCATCGACATGATGTCGGCCGCCCGCAGCACCTTCTCCCAGCTTTCGAGCAGGAAGGAGACGTGGTGCAGCTTGCCCGGCTCGGGATGGCGGACGAAGGCGATGTCGTGCGCCTTGATCGAGCACGACAGCCAGATCGCCAGATCGCTCTTGCCGTCTTCCATGATCACGTGCTCGACGAGGTAGAAGCCGAGCACGTTCACGAAGATGTCCTGCACCTTCTCGATGTCGGGACCGTAGAGCAGGCAATGGTCGAGGCGGATCGGAGCGATGCCACGCTCGGCGTCGTCGGTCCAGGGCGGCGGATTGGTGTAGGTGTCGTCGTTGCCGTAGTCGCTCTTCTCCCAGTACAGCTCGATCAGGTGGCCGGACGGCACCTCGAAGCGCACGCGCTCGCCGGTCTTGAGCAGCTCGCCGGCCGGAATGCGCTCGGTCTTCACGCCGTAGGCCTGCAGGTCGCGGTCGAGCTTGTCGAGCGTGGCCTGGTCCGACACCTTGAAACCGAAGAAGTCGATGCCGGCGCTGTCGGCCTCGCGCAGGATCACGCTGTGGTGGTCGCGCTCGTCCCAGGCCTTGAAGTACACGCGGCCCTGGCTGTCGCGGCCGGTCTCGATCAGGCCGAGCACCTTGCCGTAGTGTTTGACCCCTTCCTCGATGTCGAGCACGCGGATCTGGGCGTGGCCCGGACGCAGAACACCAGTCATTGCCATGATTGTCTCCTCTCCATATTGATTGCCGGGGTGGATTCCCGCGGCGGTTTGAAATCGTCACGACACAGGCCGGCAGCCGGGCAGGCGCCGCCGGCCAGAGAACACTAGATGCGCTTGAACAGGGGGCTGCGGACCTGCTGGACATCGGCCGCGGAGAAGAACTTCTCCATGAAGATATCCCGCTCGAACAGGCGGCCCTGCATCAGCGCGGTGATGCAGGCGTCGATCATCAGCGGCGGGCCGCACAGGTAGGCCTTGTGTCCGCGGAAGTCATTATCGAAGTGCGCCGTCGCCGCCTCGTGGACATAGCCGCGGAAGCCGTCCCAGCCGGAGTCGGCCGGCTCGTCCGACAGCGCCGGGACATAGCTGAAGTTCGGGTACTTCGCGGCGAGCGCGAGGAACGCGTCGTGGTAATACAGCTCGCCCCGGTTGCGCTGGCCGTGCACCAAGGTCATCGGTCGCGTGTCGCCGGCTTCGAGCAGGTCGAGGATCATCGAGCGCGGGCTCGACAGCCCCGAGCCACCGGCCATGAACAGCAGCGCTTCGGGCGCCGACTTGCGCACGAAGAAGCGACCATAGGGGCCGGACAGGCGCACACGCTCGCCGACCTTGAACTGCTCGTGGATCCAGGTGGTGCCCCGCCCGCCGGGCACGATGCGGATGTTGAGCTCCACCTCGCGTCCGGTCGAAGGCGGATTCGCCAGCGAGAAGGCCCGGCTGTACTCCCCGCCTTCGAGGAAGAAGTTGATGTACTGGCCGGCCTGGAAGTGCATCGGCTCGTCGGTCTCGATGAACACCGCCTTGATCGTCGGTGTCAGCGCCTCGATGCGGGTCACGGTGCCGGGGAAGTCGCGCACCGGGATCGACTCCGCGTCCGCCTCCTCCTCGATCTCGGCCTCGATCGTCACGTCGGACTCGAGGCGCGCACAGCAGGCCAGCGTCTTGCCCTCGTCGCGCTCGAAGTCCATCAGCGCGAAACTGGACGCCTCGCCGTGGTCGACCTCGCCGTCGATCACCTGCACCTTGCAGGTGGCGCACAGGCCGTGGCAACAGGCATGGGGCAGCCAAACCCCCGCGCGCAGGGCGGCGTCGAGGATGGTCTGGCCCTCCTCCACTTCGATGGTCTGGCCGATCGGCTCAATGGTCAGTTCGTAGCTCATGATGCGTTTCCGTTCTTTTGCGTTCTCCGCCGGGCGAGGTTGGCAACCCGCCGCAGCGGGCCGCCATCCTTGCGCAGCGTCAGCTGCACGAACCCTTGATGCCGGTCAGGCCCGGCGTGCGGAAGCGGATTACGTCCTTGTGCCCGAGGCCGTTGTCGGCGAGCGACTTGTCGAAGTCGGGCGCGAACGGCTTGCCGGACTTCAGCCACTCGACCTTCGCCCAGTCGATCCGGGCAAAGTCCGGGTGGTAACCGAAGGCCGCCTTCATCGGCCCCGCAACCACGTCGCCGAAACGCATCGTCGGCGGAAAGGGGAAGCAGAACGGGGCGCAGAACAGCAGATGGTCTTCCCAGCCGATGTAGAGCAGTTGCGCGCCGTGGAACTTGTCCTGGGTGTCGGCGGGCGCGAAGTCGTACTTGGAAATGGCGACTACAGCCATGTCATGTCTCCTGATGTCTTGTCGTCGGTCGCGGGCTCAGATGTTCTTCGTCGCCTGGCCGCGCCATTCGGCGAAGTTCTTCTTGTCTTCCGAGATGTCGAAGTCGAGGTTGTCGCGACCATGCTCGAGGTTGTAGTACTTGAGCACCGCGCCAAGCGCGTCGAAGCCCTCGACCGTCGGGTCGGTGCCCTCGGGGAAGCAGTTGCCCTGGTAGATCTGGTGCACCGGCAGCCAGGCCTGGACGTACTTCTCCGGCTCGTGCTCGAAGATCGCTTTGCAGTGATCCGAGCAGAAGTGGTACTTGTCGCCCTTGTAGTCGACCTCGCGGTAGCAAATCTTGGTCGGGTCGCCGGGCTCGGTGAACAGCATGGGGATCTGGCAGGTCTGGCACAGCATGGGCAGCGTCTTGTTGTAGAAGCGGTTGCCCTTGACGGCCTGCTCGCGCCAGAACTCGTAGCGCGGACGGTAGTGCTTGTCGAAGCTCTCCGGGTACTTCGCCGACAGCCACGCCATCTCGTCCTCGTCCGGCATCCAGGTGTGGAAGTTGGCGGCGGCGGCGTAGTTGTAGAAGGTGCTCCAGGCCTGGTGCGACAGGTGGTCCTTCTCGAGCGCGATCTGCTCGGCGCACTTCGGCATCTTGATGCCATAGCGGGCGAGGTCCTTGAACAGCGCGCCGCCGTTCTCTTCGAAGTACACCTCCCAGGCTTCCTTCCAGCTCATCGTGCGCTTGGGCAGCATGTAGTCCATCATCATCGCCACCAGGGTCAGCACGCGGTAGCCGCGCCAGGTCCACTTGTCGATCCAGCGTTGCACGATGGGCACGTTGGCCGGGTCCTGCTCGAGGATGAACTTGATCACCTCGAGGCCCAGCGTCATGTGGCGGGCCTCGTCGGACTGCGCCGAGAAGCCGAAGGTCATCGTGCCCATGTCGCCGTTGTAGGCGGCGCCCGAGACGAAGGGCACGAACAGCAGGTTGGTCAGCACGTACTCGAACGAGAAGCCGATCGAGACCATGAACTCGAACGGGCCGGCGGTGATGGCATCGTCGAAGAAACTCTTCGGCACCGACAGGAACCACACGCGGTCATGCATGTGATGGAAGTCGTGCATGCCGTTGTAGTACTTGTTGTAGTTCGAGATCGCGTGCACCTGCGTCTGCGCGTGGCGGATCTCGTCGAGCGACTGCATCAGGCAGGCGACGCGCGGACCAGGGCCGGGGAAAGCCCTGCCGGCATGGGCGAAGCCGCGGTGGGCGACGTACTCGAGCGGGCTGATGCCGCTGATAAAGAGCTTGACGGTATTGATGTAGCGCGCGTCAGTGACGTTGAGGTGGCCGTTGTTCTGGTTGAAGGCGTCGATGATCGCGTACAGCTTGCGTTCCTTCTCGGCCTGGTACTTCCAGTAGGCATCCATGGTCAGGCGGAACGGGTCCTCCCACTTGTCCCAGTCGTGGATCTTGATCCCCTCGTAGGCGATGTAGGGGTAGATGTCTTCCATCTTCTGGTAGGACGGGGTCCAGTCGAGGCCCCGGGTCATCACCGAATAGCGCTCTTTCAGGCCGAGCTTCTTCTTGGCAACTTGCATGTCCATCGTCTTGTCTCCTCGGGGTCTCAGGATTTCCAGAACAGGGTGATCTCGTCGTCGGTCTGATCGAGGTTGCCCGACATGGTGATCATGTTGACCTGCAGCTCCTGCAGGTCGTACGCACGGCCGGTGATCTCCTCGATCGTCTCGCGGCGCACGACGAGGCGGCCGTCGGCGTTGATCTTCACCATCGCGGGCTGCTCGTCCACGACTGCCGAAGGGTTGTCCTGCAGGATCGCCTCGATGATCGGGCGGGTGTCTTCGTTGGTCTGCAACGCAAGAAATACGGTCGACATTGGGTGCTCCGCTCAGAGGGTGACGCCGGCCTTGGCCATGCGTGCGTTGAATTGCTGGACGGCTTCGGCGAGAACCTCGTCCGAGCGATTGCCGAGGGCGATGCGCGCCACCGGCAACAGTGCCGAGGCCGAACGATCGCGCCACTGACTCAGCCAGCGCGCCATGACCTCCTTGTTCTCGGGCGACTCGGCCGCCGCGATCTTCACCGTGGCATCGACCCATTTCCTGGTCTCGGCGAACCAGTCGGTCATGAACTGGGTGAGCATCGCCACCGCGGTGCCGCCCCGGGACGAAAGCACGTCATCGACGATGGTTTCGTACACCAGCGGATACAGCAGGCCATCGAGCGCGACGTTCTGCGCCACGAAGAGCTCCACCGGATCCTTGATCACGAAGGAATCCTCGACGTAGCGACGCAGACCCTGCCAGGTGTCGTCCTCCATCCAGGCGCGCTTGGCTTCGTCCAGGGATTCGACGTCGCCGAGCAGCAGGCCGACGCGGGTCAGGTACTGGGCGATGCCGAGTTGGTCCATCGCCTGGTAGATGTGCGGCTGCGAGAAGCCGGTGCCGTAGCTGTAGGCACAGACACTCGCGTTGTTCATGTTCGAACCCCAGGCCACGTGGCGCAGCGGCAGCAGCAGCTTCAGCACGGTATCGCGCACCGACTCGGGCAGGGTCGCAGCGAGGCCGCGGTTCTCGACGAAGTCGAAGTTGGCCTCCGCGGTGTCCTGCTGCTTGGCGCGCGCCATGGTGTAGGCGCCGTAGTAGAACTGGCGCGGATCCTTGAAGGCATACCAGTCGGCCATCCTGATGGCCGTGCGCGAGGCATCGTAGATGTCGTGCTCGGGGTCCCAGGTCGGCCGGTAATGGAAGTTGGCCGTCTGCTGCATGTCCAGCGTGCCTTCCTGGTACCGCGACGCCGGCTTGTCGCCCCCGATGCGCCGGGCGATGTTGTCGAACGTATGCCGCAGCGGCTTGATGGTGACGGTGCGCAAATCGATCTGCATGGATTCTCCTCCTTGTGCTTGTGGGTCACGCTCAGCGGAACCGCTGGTGCGTGGCTTGATGCAGGTTCCAGTTCCAATCCTCCGTCTCGCCCGCGCCGCCCTCTTCACGGGGCTCGAGGAAGGTCACGCTGTTGACCTCGCAGAACGCGGCATAGGCCTCCGCCGGAAGCAGCATCTCGGCGTAGAGTTCGGGATCGCCGATCGCGAACTCGAATTCCACGAAACCGTCGGGCCGACGCTCGATCAGGCGCACGAACTTACGGCTGAGGTCGATTTCGGGCTCTGTACGCTTCATCCCCCACTCCTTCGGTTTGATCAACACGGGCTTGCTACGGGGAAGGTATTAACAACTTCCGTGCCAATCTCAGCTAATCCTCGTATTGGCGCTATTTATCCGCATTATCGAGATTTGAACGCCACACCAGGCAGGCGCATGGTTTGATCAAATGATCCATTCATGGATTTCGTTGATTATTTGATTCACTGACTTTATTGCCCTGCACAACCGGAGCCCGAAAGCAGAACGGCCGGGGACTTGCGTCCGCCGACCCGTTCGGCACCCTGCCAGGTTGTCCGATCTACGGTTCAGTTATGCCCCTCCGCACAGACCGCCTTCGCCATCTTCCCCACCACCTTCAGGCTCAGGTCGCTGTCGGGGAACAGCTTGCATGCCAGCACCACCCCGTCCGCCTCTTCCGCTTCGGACACGCAGGCACGGCTCATCTTCCGCGTGTGGTATGCGCCGCCGGTAATCCTCACCTTGCAGACACCGCATCCGCCCCCGCGACAACCGACCGGAATCCCCTTGCGGCCAAGGGCCTCCATCGCGTGCAGCACGCTGTCCTGCTCGGCGCATGAAACCCGTTCTCCACTGTCCTCGATCGTCACCGCGAATCTCTGCCCCATCCTTACGGCCTCCTCTCTCGATGTGCCTGTCGTCGTGCGTATCACTACGCCTGTACGCGATCAGCAATTGGTCGCGCATACCGGCGATGTGGCGCACCGTTACAAGAATCGTGCCAATCGTTTATTTATCTCGAGATTCTTACTATCATCGCCAGAAGTCCCCGCTCCCTAAACAGGAGCCGCCTCGGTTAAGCTTCGACCTCAGTCCGGACAACGCCGAGGTGTCCGGGGAACGACCCGCCGCAGAGCGGAGCGACCTGACCTGGAGGAGACCCTTGGCCACTATCCATTACCCGGAGAGCGCAGATCTCCGCAGCCTGCTCCGGTTCGCTGCGGAAGACGGGCACATCTGGCTGGGAGAGCACCGTATGCTGCTCCTGCATGCCGGCGCCATGTCCGAACTGCGCAAGGAACTGATCGCTTCGGTGGGCCAGCAACAGGCACGCCGCATCCTCACGCGCATGGGCTTCGCCTCCGGCATGCGCGACGCCGAACTGGCGCGCAAGACGCGCGGCACCAGCGAACCCGCAGACGCCTTCGTGGTCGGGCCACAACTGCACATGCTCGAGGACTGTGCGCAGGTCGAGCCGGTACGGCTCGAGTTTGGCGGCGCGGACAACGTCTTTTACGGCGAATTCCTGTGGTACAACGCCTGGGAAGCCGAGGCGCACGTGCAGGCTTTTGGTGAAGTGGACCACCCGGTGTGCTGGATGATGATCGGCTATGCCTCGGGCTACACCAGCGCCTTCATGGGACGCTTCATCCTGTTCAAGGAAGTCGAGTGTGCGGCGACGGGGAGCGAACACTGCCGCATCGTCGGCAAACCCGCCGAGGCGTGGCCCGACGCGGACGAGCTGCGGCCGTACTTCGAGGCCGACTCGATCGTCGGTCGCCTGCTCGAACTGCGCGACGAGATCGAGGCCATGCGCCACACGATCGCCTGCCCGCGCCGGACCGCCGACCTCATCGGCAACTCCGCGGCCTTCCTCCACGCCTACGACCTGATCAGCCGTGCCGCGTCAACCAACGTCTCGGTACTGCTGCTCGGCGAAACCGGCGTCGGCAAGGAGCGCTTCGCACGCACCCTGCATGAGATGAGCCCGCGCAAGGACGAGCCCTTCGTCGCGGTAAACTGCGCCGCCCTGCCCGACGAGCTGATCGAATCCGAGCTGTTCGGGGTCGAGCGCGGCGCCTTCACCGGCGCCCACGCCTCACGTGCGGGCAAGTTCGAGCGCGCGCACGGCGGCACGCTGTTCCTCGACGAAGTCGGCGAATTGCCTCTACCGGCCCAGGCCAAGCTGCTGCGCGTATTGCAGGAAGGGGAGATCGAACGGCTCGGCGACGAGCGGACGCGCAAGGTCAATGTGCGGCTGGTCGCCGCGACCAACGTCGACTTGCAGAAGGCCGTCCATGCCGGCACCTTCCGCCGCGACCTGCTCTACCGCCTCAACGTCTATCCGGTGACGATCCCACCGCTGCGCGAGCGAACGGGCGACATCCCGGCCCTGGTCGATGCCATGGTCCGCCGCTTCGAGACCCTGCATGGCAAGCGCATCGCCGGCATCAGCGACAAGGCCATGCACGCGCTGAAGCTCCACACCTGGCCCGGCAATGTGCGCGAACTCGAGAACGTGCTCGAGCGCGGCGTGATCCTCGCGCCACAAAACGGCATGATCGAGGTCGAGCACCTTTTCATCGGCAACTTCAGTGAGGCCGCCCAGCAACACTCGCTGGGCGCGCACGGCGCGCTCGAAGCCACACGGCAGTCGCCACAGGATCTCGCCGCTGCCGTGCTCGAGTCAGGGGTGTCGCTCGACGCCTTCGAGCAAAGCCTCCTGCAACGCGCCGTCGAGCGCGCCAACGGCAACCTCGCCGCCGCCGCGCGGCTGCTGGGCATGACCCGGCCGCAGCTCAACTACCGGATCAAGAAGCAGTCGGACTGAGGCGCATCTCAGCGCCTTACTGCATTGACGCATGCTCGACGATCGCTCCAGCCCCGCAAACACAGACGGGGCGTGACCGATGTTGCAGTACCGCATACTCGATGGAGGTACACTCGGGACTCTGAGACAATCACGCCCCACCCAGCGAAGGGGCGCCCAGAACCAGCCTTGAGCGCCCCCTCTACGCCCGCCTTCTACGCCCCGTTCGCGTTCATCGTCCGTCTCCTGGACCGCCTCAGCTTTCGCTGGAAGTTCGCGACCGTGGCCGTGGTGTTTGTCGTCGCGGCAGCCGGGTTCCTGCACCAGATCTACGCCCATTACCGCGCGCAAGCCGTGGTGGCTGAGCGCGCAATCGGTGGTCTAGGGCTGGTGCGTGACTCTCTCGCACTGATGATCGAGCTTCAGCTCCAGCGTGGGGTGACCTTCACCGCGCGTAAGGGTGGTGACGATTTCACGGCCCGCCTCCCTCAGCAGAAGGCAGCAGTTCGCAGCGGCATCGAACGGGTGGAAGCGGCCCTCGTGCGGCTTGATTCGCTCACGGCCTTGCATCCCCGCTGGGCATCCGTACGTGCGGGTATCGAGCGCGCCATCCACTCCACCGAAGATCAATCAAGCGCGCAGTCCAGCTTTGACACCCATACGGCGGCAGTAAACGAGTTGCTCGCGTGGATCGTGGACATCGGGGATGAGGCAGGCATCACCGCCACCTCGAACCCGGCGCTCTACCACCTCAATCTGGCGCAGATTCGGTCACTGCCTAGTCTGGTCGAAAGCCTGGCCAATCTGCGCGGTTACGCCACCGGCACCTTGTTGGCGGGCGGGCGCGATGCAGGCATCACCTCTGAACTTGCTGGCCGCGTGTCGGCCGTCGATATCGTGGAAGGCCACACACACAACCGCATCGACCGTATCAGCAGGTTGCTGCCCGATAGCCTTCACATGGATGACCCTGTGGTGCGCGAGCTTCATGATGCCATCCGGTATGTCCGCAATACCACGCGCTCCAGCACCTACCTTTCTCCTGCACCCGTCGAGGCCGCAGACCTCTTCGACGTCGCCACGCAGGCCATCGACGCGGCCAGACGACTTCATGTCGATCATCTGTACCCTCGGTCAGTGGCCATGATCGAAGCGGGCCTGGCGGACGTGCGGCGCGCAATGATTGCTGACGTCCTTGTGCTGATGAGCTTCTTCGTCATCATCAGCACGCTGTTTGCCGCCATCTACACGTCGATCCGGCGCTCGGTAAACACCATCAATGAAGGCTCCGCCCTCTTTGCTGCAGGCGACCTCAGTGTCAGGGTTCAGGTTCAGTCGCAGGACGAGTTTCGTCACCTGGGCGAGCAGTTCAACGCGATGGCCGACGAGATTGCCTCGCTGGTCGACGCGCAGCGCGCCCAAGCGCAACGTCTGTCCGGCCTGCTGCGCAACACGCCGTCGGTTGTGTTTGCGCTTGACCCCCACACGCTGAACTGCACATTCATCAGCCCCAACGCTGAAGCTTTGCTCGGCCCCGCAGACCATGCTGACTCGCTCGATCTGGAGCACCTGCTTGGCTCCATCCATCCCAAGGACCGCGCAACGCTGCGCGATGGACTGCTGGCCTGGCGGGAACGGGGTTTTGTCGGCCTGCTCAGTGGCACCTACCGGCTTGCCCATGACGCTGCGGGCCAGAAATGGGTCGAGCTACACCACAATGCCGTTCTGGACGATGCCGGCACCGTCCTCGAGATTGTGGGTTCCTGTACCGACATCACCGAGTTGCATCATGCGCATACCCAGTTGGAGCTAGCGGCCAGCGTGTTCAGTGGCGCCCGCGAGGGCATCATCATCACCGACCCGCAGGGCTGCATTGTCGAGGCCAACGCCGCCTGTTCAGACATCACCGGTTGGTCGCGCGACGAATTGCTTGGCGAGAACCCGCGCCTGTTCAAATCGGGGCGCCACAACCCGGCTTTCTATGAGGCGATGTGGCGCTCGGTCAAGGACAATGGCTACTGGGAGGGCGAGATTTGGAACCGTCACAAATCCGGCCGAGACTATGCCGAACTGCTCACAATCGGCACGGTGCGAAGCCCCTCGGGTGAGGTGCTTCACCACGTCGGGCTGTTCTCGGATATCACCCCGCAGAAAGAAGCTGAAGAGCGCCTGCGTAAGCTCGCCCACTTCGACTCGCTGACCGGCCTCCCCAACCGCACCCTGCTCGCCGACCGCATGGAGCAGGCCCTGCTCCAGAGCCGACGCAGCAGCAAGCTCGTCGCAGTCGCGCTCATCGACCTGGACGGATTCAAGGCCGTCAATGATCTTCATGGTCATGACGCTGGCGATGTCCTCCTGAAAACCGTGTCGCAGCGCATGACGGAAAGTCTGCGCGCCGAAGACACCGTGGCACGACTGGGTGGGGATGAGTTTGTGGTGGTGATGAGCGCACTGGACAGCCGCAGCGACATCGAACAACCCATCGCTCGCCTGCTGGCCGCCATCAATCAGCCTGTTGCCCTCGATAACGCAACGGTCAAGGTGTCGGGCAGCATCGGGGTTACCTTCTACCCCCAACGCGAACCGATCGCACCCGATCAGCTCATGCGCCAAGCCGACCAGGCCATGTACATTGCCAAGCAGGCCGGCAAGAACCAATGCCAGGTTTTTGACGATCGTCAGGATTTGTAGTCCGACTGATCGTTAGCGCTGTCTGTTCGCGTGAAGCAGTCCTTCGCGACAGGGCACCAATCGGCGCCGGACGGCGGCATTGCCGACAGCCCTGACATCCGCGGCTCTGCCTCATGCCGACGAGGGGCCAGCAGCGGCTCGCCCTGTCGCCGACACCGCCTTCCGATCAGTCGCGCTCGGGCGCGACCGACGTGACCGCCGTGCGGACGAAGGCATCTTCGTGGCGCGCATAGTCCCACTGCTCGAGAAGGCAGTCCTTGCCCGCATCGGCGCCGCGCCGTACCTGCTCAGCGCACGACGCGCCCCAGCGCAGGATGTTTACGGAGTTGGGGACCTCGAGGCGTATGCGTGACGAGACCGCGGTTCCCGCCTGTACGACCCAGAGTCGCCGCGCCAAACCGTGCTGTGCCAGCGTGTAGGGCAGATGAATGTGCCCACCCAGCACCAGGTCCGCCCCGGCAGCCGACCAGGCCTGCAAGGCCGCATGGTGGCCGCGCAACTGGTCGCCGCGGTCTTCAGCCTTGATGACGGCCGCAGGCTGGTGGACCACCACCACGCGCAACTGCTGCGCGCTGGCGCCTGCCAGCCGTGCAGCCACGCGATCGATCTGCGCCGCGGACACTTCGCCGTTCTTGAACCGCCATGGGCGCGTGGTGTTGACGCCGATAACGAGGAGATCCTGCGAAGCGTGAACCGGCTCGAGATCAGATCCGAACGCCTTGGCGTAGCGCGCATACGGGCGGGTGAGGCGCGCCCATAGGTCGAACAGTGCGATGTCGTGATTGCCCGGCACAGCCAGAACCAGCGCCCCCAGTCGATCGGCGAAGGTCTTTGCCGCGCGGAACTGGGCGGGCCGCGCACGCTGCGTGATGTCACCCGACAGCACCACCATATCCGGGCGCTGCTGGGCGGCCAGAGTGACCAGGGCCTCGACCACCCGCGGGTCTTCGGTGCCGAAATGGGTGTCGGAAATGTGCAGCAGCACACTCATGCCGCGGCCTCGGGCGCACTGGCCCTGCCGCCTGCGCCTGATGCCTGGAGCAGGTACAAGGGCTTGTCCAGCACACGCATGTCGATCGGCGCGCGCATGCGTGTCACTTCTCCGTCAAACGCGACGACCAACACCTTGCGTCTCGTGGCCAGCCTGGGCCTCACCACCATGTGCCGGAACTCGAAAGTTTCCACGCCGGCGGCATCTCCCAGTCTGCCCATTGCCCCGTGCAGCATCAGTCCGAGCATCGACATCGTACCGATGGGCCGCAGCATCAGCGCGGCCATGCTGCCGTCGCCGGGCGACCCGTCCAGGGTGTCTTCAGGATCCACGCCGACCTGTTGCAACTGCAGCCGGTTGTTGCCGACGAAGAGCGTCAGGGTCTGCACATCACGCACCGAGGTAGCCGTTTCGATGTGCAGCCGCAGTCGGCGTTGCGCACGCAGCAAGGTCGCACAAGCCGCCACGAACGCCACCCAGCGGCTGCGGCCAAAGCGCGCTTTCCAGGCCTCGCGGTCCTGCAACAGTTCGGGGTAAGCGCCCAGGCTGGCATTGACCAGGAAAATCCGGTCGTTGATGGCCCCCACCTGCACCGGCATCGGGCTCGCATCCATCAACTGGCGTGCCGCAGCGTCCGGCTCGGTGGCGATCCCGTGCGTCCTGGCAAAGTAGTTGAAGGTACCGTAGGGGATGACGCCCATTGGGCAACAGGCTGCGTGCGCAGCCTGCGCCACCGTGTTGAGGCTTCCATCGCCACCGACCGCCACCACGGCCGTGCCGCGCGCTGCCGCCGCCGCCGCGGCCTCGGTGGCCACCCGTCCCAGATCAGCAGGTTCGCACGCCAACAATTCACCCTTTCGCCCATGCTCGGCGAGCGCACGCCGGATCACGGCCTGCTTGGCCTCAAGGTCGAGCGCACCCGCACCGGCATTGATCACGAACAGCAGGGGCGCCGCGGGGTCGAGTCGGGGAGCCGACATCGCGGCGCGGTGCGCGCTGTCGCCCCCGATCCACTGGGGCCGGAAATTGTCATCCATGCCGCATCCGGACGGCGGTGAGGTTTCGGGTGTTGGGCATGGAATGTGTTCTCCGGAAGATGCTGCTGTGGAAAGCCTGTGTCGTGCGTCGTTGCGCAACCGGGGCGAAACCTCGGGGAACCGCAGAACCCGATCACGAGTCCGAACTGCCGAATAGTTCAAGCAGGGTCTATTGGTCATGAAGGACAAACGACGAGCTACCCTGGAACGGATTGCCGGGGCGCGACTGGCCTCGATGAACGGTACGATGGCCGACGCCGTGGGTCAAAGCAATCGGCAACGCATGGTCTGGTTGAGCCTGCTGGCAATGCCACTTCTTGTTCCGGTGGCACTACCGGGGATGGCTTCGGTGGTGGGCGCTTTTTCCATTCTGATCGCGTTCGGGCTGCTTAGCGGCCAGCCCGTGCCCTTGCCCGCCTGGCTTGCCAGGCGAGAGATGAACGATCGCGCCCGGATGCTGCTCGAGCGCATGACCAGCCGGGTCATCCAGGTCATCGCACGGTGGGGACGACCGCGCATGCTGCGCTTGAGCGACAAGCCCGCGCGCGTTGCCAACGGGTTGATGCTCTGCGCCGCGGGATTGTCGATGATGATCCCCGTCCCCATCATCAGCTTCGACAACGTGCTGCCGGCGCTCGCCATCGTCTTGATCTCCTGGGGGCTGCGTCTGCGTGACGGCCTGATGCTGCTGGCCGGTTATCTGGTGACGCTGGCCGCGGTCGCTTCGGTCGGGCTGCTGTGGTGGGGCGGCACCGTCGCCGCCACCGAACTGCTGTCACTGATGGGCCTGACTTTCAGCCAGTAAGCTCAATTGCCTCAACCGCGGACGAGCAACGAAGATCGAACACTCACCGTTCCACATCAATTGGAAGAATTACGCCAACATGAAAACGATCATCTGGATCCTGTTTTTCGTGACCCTCGCCGCGTGGACGGGGATGACCGCACTCACTGTTCATGTCATCGACTGGATTGCGCATAAGTCGGGCACTGCGCTTCAGAACGACCTCAGTACGGTTCTCGACGCAACAGCGCTGCCGTCCTGGTTAGCACTGTGGATTGACCCTGCCTGGCTCCAATCGATCCACACGGGTCTCGTCGCCACCATCGAAGGGGTCCGTCAGATCATGCCTTGGCTTGCCGCCGGCATGGCGTGGCTCAGCCCGCTGCTCTGGACGGTCTGGGCGCTGGGCACCCTGAGCTTGCTGATCATCACGGTAATCGGACACCGGCTACTTGGTTCGTTTTTCCCGGCAAATCGCCCGAGCCCACCCGGCATCCATGGCTGATCTCACTGGGCGAACTTCTTGAGTACATCCCGAAAGGTCGTCGGATGCGCAGCGTTGCGGCACGAATCGCGACCACAGGAAATGGCGAAGCCAAGGAAAGTCGGGAACGCTCCGCCAGCATCACACTGGCCTGGAAAAGCTGCATGGCAACACGGCGATGAGCACCGGTTGAGCCAGCCCAACATACCCGCAGCGTGGCCTGCCAGACCCGCTTGATGTGGCCGCCCGCAAGCACAAGTCGAGACGAAGGCGGAGTATTGCTAGCGAAGGATCACCGATTGTCATCACTGCAGCGATCGAGAAAGCCCCCCTCCCGAAGCGACCGCGCCACCTTCAGGGACTTGACGTAGGGGCTCACGCGCTGCTCGTCCTCCGGCACCAGCAGGGTCAGTTCGTCGCAGACGCGCGTGACAGCGACATAGAAGCGGTTGCGCTCCTCGTGCGGGTCGGCATCCCGCGCCGGGAAAGCACCCGCCTCCAGGAACGGAAGAAGGACCGCCTCGAACTCCTGCCCCTTTGCCGCCTCTACCGAACACACCAGCAGCGTGTTCATCGGCCTGGCCTTTCGGAGCGCGATATCGACATCCTTCAGCCAGTTCGCGAACTCGCGCAGCGAACAGTTCCTGCGCTTGGCACTCTGCACGAAGCCGTCCAACGACTGAGACACCATTCGCGCCATGGCCGGGTCAACGAACAGCAAGCGCGCCTTGTTCTTCATGTCCAGGGTGGCTACGACCTGTTCGAGCAGGACGTGAGCGGGAGCGTCAGGCGCAGCGCCCCGAATGAGCGCCACCGACGCGTCGAGCCGCAGACGATTCCTTCTCTCCTCGGGTGTCTCCTCGACCGTGCTCGATTCGTAATCGCTGCGCCGGCGCAATTCTTCGGCCTCGGCGGTCTGGCCGCTCCGATTCAACGCCTGGATCCGCTCAAGGAGCGCGGTCTCCTCCATTGATTGCCGCTCCCACGATAGACGGGCGACACGCCGGTCATAGATCGTTCGCGGACGCAGCAGCACCCCCTGCAGGAAGTGCTGAAAATTCAGCCCCGGATCCTTGGCCGCATCCTTCAGATACTTCCCTTGAAGACGCTCCGGCGCCCATTCGAACTGCTGCCAAAGCAGCAGAGAACTGATGACTCTGGAAAATTTATCGTCGCCAGGAATCGTCGTCAGATCGTCCAGCGCAAAGGCCATGATGCCCCGCAGCACCAGGACCTCGGGCCGCATCAGATAACTCTCCATCCCCTCGATACGCCAGTTCAGGCCGGCCTCGAAGAGCGCATTCTCGACAAGGATGGACTGATAGGGCGAGCGCAGGATGATCGCCGTATCGTCGAGACGTCCGCCTCGCTTCCTGAAGTCCACAAGTGCCGCAACGAGCTTGCCGGCGGCGGCACCGTGGTCTGCATAGCGCTCTACCCGGACTTCGGTCTTGTGCGATCTCCCGGATCGCACCCGCTCGTTATCGCTCCCGTCCCCCATCAGCGCCGACACCATCTTTGCCATGATCGGCCCGTGGCGGTAGGTGCTCGACAGCGTGAGACGGACGACCGAAGAAGATGGCCACTCTGCCCCGAAACACTCCTTCATGAAGCGGATATTGGATCCCGCCCAGCCGTGAATGATCTGGTCAAAGTCACCCGCGCCGATGAAGTAGACGGGCTTCGGGCCCAGGATCTCCGCGGCGATCGATCCTTCGACCGATTCATGCGACGGATCCAGCAGCCACTTCAAGACCTCGTAACTTGCCGGGTTCATGTCCTGCAGTTCGTCGACGGCGACGAACTCGTACGTCGGCATCCGGATCCGGCCCTGCGTCTCAATCAGCATCCTCGCCAGATCGAAAGTTGCGTCGAATTCGCTCCGCCAGGCCGCCGGCCGGTCGTCGTAATAGCTGCCCGCCCCGCGGACCCGCTCTACCTCCCGATAGATATAAAAGAAGCTCTCTGGAAGCCCGTACCGGATCGCCCGGTCTTCGTAGGTTTCGTCCTCATCGAGGTCGGGGCTCAACAGATTGGCCTTCATCAGGCGGGCATTCCGCACGAACTCGGCGATCTGCTCGTTATGCTCGGGTAGCACGATCTCGAGCGGCCGCACGCGATCGTCCTCGCGCTTCTTGATGTTCGCCGCCGCCTTCCGGACATATGCGCAGACTTCGTCCATCGACGATAGCTGTTCGGCCCGCTCGTATCCAAAGCCGTTCAGCACCTCGACACAGAAGTCGTCGAACGCGATACACCTGATGGCATTCGCGAGCTGCGCATCGTTTGAAAGCTTGGCGATCATCCGCCGGATGACCTGCGCCGCTTCACGCGAGAAGGTCAGCACCAGGATCTTGCGCGGATCCTTCCCGTACCGGACGTTCTCCATCACCTTGAGCGCGATGGTCGTCGACTTGCCTGACCCGGCAGCGGACATTGCGATGACATAGCGATTCTGGCAGCGCTGAATCGCCAGCTGTTCGGCCGTCGGCTGGAAATCCCCCGGCACGAACCGCACTGAACTCGCACCTCGGTAGTTGATCGGCAGCATCGTTGGTCGAGCTCAAATAACGAAGTGCGAGATGATAGCGCCGACCGGCGTCAAACCCTTGCGCACAAAATCCGTACAGCGAGGATGCGCACTGTGCCCACGTGCGCCCAAACACAAAAAAGCCAACCACTGTGAAGTGATTGGCTTTTTTGACTTTTTTGGTTGCGGGGGCAGGATTTGAACCTGCGACCTTCGGGTTATGAGCCCGACGAGCTGCCAGACTGCTCCACCCCGCGTCGGAGAAACAGAACTATAAGTGATGACGAGAAACAATGCAAGCCTTTCTTCGATCTTTTTGGTTCAGCTGCCCTGGCAGTGCCCTCACCCTCTCCCAGCCGGACTAAAGAGGGGGAAGAACCGGGTCCGGCAACCGGCGGGAAAAGGATCAGCGCTGTTCCCAACGCTGGAAAAACTCTTCCATGTGCTTCACGCAAAGCTTGATCTTCGCGGAGGAACTGAGCCGCTCGGGATAGACGGCCCAGATGTTCGCTTCCTGCGTGTAGTCGGGGAGGATGTTCACCAGCAGCCCCGAATCGAGATGCGTACGAGCGTCCCAGATCGAGCGCAGCATGATGCCATGGCCTGCAAGCGCCCATGCAACCGCGATCTCGCCGTTGTTGGTGACCAGCGAGCCGCGTACCTTGACGTTGTAGTTCCGGCCTCGACGCGTCAGCTTCCATAGCCCGACGGGGTGGTCTCGTTCCTTGATGATCAGGCAGTTGTGCTGCGCAAGCTCGTTGAGATCCGTCGGTGTTCCGCAGCGCTCGAGGTAGGACGGCGCGGCGCAAAGGATGCGGTGGTTACGTGCAAGGCGCTTCGCGATGTAGTGCGGCGAGATGACGTCGCCGATGCGCACATCGAGGTCGATCTTGTTCTGCGCGAGATCGAGCAGATGATCGAGCACATCGAGCCGAACCTCGATCTCGGGGTACTTGTGCGAGAACTCCGCCAGGCTCTCCCCTACGACCCGGCGTCCGAAGCCGAAGCTCGTCGACACCCGCAGGACGCCGCGCGGCTCGTTTCGCTTTACCCCCAGTTCCTCGTGGAGTTCGCTCACCTTGTCGAGGATCGAACGACCGAGCTCATAGACGTGCTCGCCTTGCTCCGTGAGCGAAACCTGACGCGTAGAGCGATGGAAGAGCTTGCACTCGAGCTGCGCCTCAAGCACCTGAATACGCTTTGAAATGAAGGCAGGCGACACGCCAAGCCTTTGAGCGGCCTGCGAAAAGTTGAGTGTCCGGACGACTTCCGAGAACACCTGCAGGTCTTCGATCGAGAATCTATTGTTCACGCTTTGTAAAAACTAAGTTTATTTATGGGCCGTTGCCCCCGGTGTGATGCGATCGTACGATGAATTGACACAAATAGTTCATCCAAACGATTACGGGGGTCACCGTTGGACACAAGCTACCTGCCCTTGGCCGAGCATGCGCGCCGGCTGCGCCATCGCGAGCAGACAGCGGTCGAACTCATCGAACACTGCACGCGGAACTTCCTGCGTACCGAGAATCGCCTGAACGCTTACAAGACCTGGGATGGTGACCGTGCCCGCAAGCTCGCCGAGGCAAGCGATGCCCTGTTTGCCCAGGGCGTGGATCTCGGCCCGCTGATGGGGATCCCGGTTTCGGTGAAGGACCTCTACGGCGTACCGGGCCTGCCGGTATTCGCCGGCAGCGCCGAGCAGTTGCCTGAGGCATGGCAGGCCGCTGGGCCGGTGATCTCCAGCCTGCAAAGGCAGTTGGGCATCGTCGTCGGCAAGACGCATACGGTCGAGTTCGCGTTCGGGGGCATCGGCGTCAACGCCCACTGGGGCACGCCGTTCAACCCCTGGTCCGCGTCGGAACATCGCGCCCCCGGCGGCTCGAGCTCGGGCGCAGGCGTCTCCCTGGTCCAGGGAAGCGCCCTGCTCGCGCTGGGCACGGATACGGCCGGGTCCGTGCGCGTGCCTGCGTCAATGACCGGACAGGTCGGACTGAAGACAACCTACGGCCGCTGGTCGCTCGATGGCATCGTGCCCTTGTCGTCCTCGCTGGATACGCCGGGCCTGCTTGCACGTACGGTCGAGGACCTTGCCTTCGCCTTCTCGGCCATCGACGACAGGGGCCTAAGGGTGGCGAGCCCGGGTACGCCCCGTCCGCTCGACGGTCTGCGCATCGGGGTGCCTGACAACTTCTTCTGGCACGACATCGATTCCAGCATCGGTGCGCTCGTCGAGTCGACGATCGAACGCCTGGCGCAAGCAGGTGCGCGGATTGTCCGGCTCCAGTTGTCGCATTGCGATGAAGCGTACGAGATCTTCCGGCAAGGCGGTCTGGCCGCGCCCGAACTGGCCGCGTACCTGAATGAACATTTCCCTCACAAGATCGACCGGCTCGATCCCGTGGTGCGCGCCCGGGTCCAGGGGGCCGACGGCATCTCCTCGGTCGAGTACCTGCGCCGCAAGGCCGTGCTCAAACGCTGCGCTGCGGGCGCCACGCGCATCTATGACGAGGTGGATGTCCTGCTCTCCCCGACCGTTCCGATCAGTCCGCCGCGCCTGACCGACATCGCCGAGGTCTCGGCCTACGGCCCCGCGAACATGATGGCCTTGCGCAATACGGTCATCAGCAACCTCTTCGGCTGGTGCGCGCTGACCCTGCCCGTGGGCCTGGACGCCAGCCGCATGCCGGTTGGACTTCAGCTGATGGGACCGCCAATGGCCGAAGATCGCCTGATCGGCATCGCACTGAACATCGAGTCCCTGATCGGCAGGGGTTTCGACGTACTCGGCCGCGCCCCCGCGCTGGCCTGATTTTTCCTGCGTTTCAACCAACCCTCGCAGAGGGAGGAGATTCATATGACACCCAAGAAGAGCTGGAAGAAGATCGCTGTCGCGTCCGTGATGGCTGCCCTGTTCTCTGGCGCAGTGCAGGCCGCCGAGTTCAAGTTCACCTTCGCGCACGTGCTGGTCGAGAGCACGCCCAACGCAAAGGCCGCGGTGAAGTTCAAGGAAGAGGTCGAGAAGAACTCCAACGGTCGCATCGAGATCAACATCCGGCCGGCCGCCCAGCTCGGCGGCGACGTGGAGATCATCGAACAGACCCAGATGGGCCTGGTTCACATCGCGATTCCGCCGACCGGCAACCTCGCCAACTTCGAGCCGAAGATGTACCTCTTCGACCTGCCCTTCCTGATGCCCGACAACGACGCGATGAAGCGCGTCCTCGACGGCGAAGTGGGTCGCGAACTGCTGGACACGCTCGACAAGAGCAACCTCTACGGCGTGAACTTCTGGGGCGCGGGCTTCCGCCACATGACGAACAACGTCCGTCCGATCACGCAGCCGGATGACCTCAAGAACATCAAGATGCGGACCCTGCAGGCGCCTGCAATCCTCGCCACCTATCGTGCCTACGGCGCCAACCCGACGGCGATGGCCTTCACCGAGGTGTACAACGGCCTGCAGCAGGGCGTCGTCGAGGGTCAGGAGAACCCGTTCGCGAACATCTATTCGATGCGCTTCCACGAGGTCCAGAAGCATCTGACGCTGACCCGTCACGCCTATCACACCTATGCAGCGGTGATGAACAAGGCCGCCTGGAACTCGCTGCCCGATGATCTGAAGAAGGTCGTGCGCGACGCCTTCGATGTGGGCCGCGACTATGCGCGCCAGATCACCGACGCGGAGGATGCCCGCATCGTCGCCGAGATCAAGGACAAGATCGACATTCGTGAGCTGACGCCTGAAGGCCGCGCCGCCTTTGTCGAGAAGTCCAAGCCGATCTACAAGGAGTTCGAGGCGCGCGTCACGCCCGCGCTGCTCCAGAAGGCCATGAAGGCGGCAGCCGGCAGCTAATCGCAGCTCTGATCGGGGACGGCAATGATTCACGCGCTCAACAAAATCGTCGACTGGGTCGAGAACATCATGGTGGTCATCCTGATGCTCGTGGCCACGGTCGTTGCCATCGTGCAGGTCGTGGCACGTTACGTATTCAACAATTCCCTTTACTGGTCCGAAGAGCTCATCCTGTACTCGCTGATCACGATGAGCTTCCTCGCCGCCAGCATGGGAGTCCGGTACGCAGCGCACATCTCGGTGGAAATGTTGTACGCCTTTGCCGGTCCCCGACTGACCCGCGTTCTCAAGTACGTGGCGACCCTCCTCGGCTTCGCCTTTGCCGCCACGCTGGTCTATTACGGCGGACGACTCTTCATCAATACGTCCAACATGGGCCAGCTCTCGCCAGCGATGCAGGTCCCCGTGGCGTACATCTACCTGACGATTCCGGTGGCCGGCGCCTTCATGCTGGTTCGCTATCTCCTGATCTTTCAGACCCTGGTGGCCGGCAAGGACTACAAGCCCCTCGCGACCACCATGAGCGCGACCTGAGGAAAGGCACGCAATGATCTCCGCTCTGGTCCCCATCTTCTTCAGCCTGCTGCTTTTCGGCCTGCCGATCTTCGCAGCGCTCGCACTCGCGGTCACGGCCGCGCTGCACTTCTTCGGCGGTGTCGATCCGCTGGTCGTACCGATGCGGATGTTCTCGGGGATGAACAACTTCTCCCTGATGTCGATTCCGTTCTTCATCCTCGCGGCCGAACTGATGCGCATCGGCGGGCTGTCCGACCGGCTCATCGAACTGGCAAAGGCACTCATCGGCTGGCTGCCAGGTGGTCTGGCGGCTGCGACCGTGCTCGCTTGCCTGTTCTTCGGGTCGATCTCCGGCTCGAGTCCTGCGACCGTCATCGCGATCGGCACCATCATGTATCCGGCCATGGTGGCGGCCGGCTACAACAAGTACTTCTCCATCGGCCTGATCGCGACGGCGGGCACGCTCGGGCCGATCGTTCCGCCCAGCATCGCGCTCATCATCTATGGGTCGGTGACCGGCACGTCGGTTGGCAAGCTCTTTGCCGGCGGTCTCCTGCCCGCATTGGTCATCGGCGGCTTGCTCATCGCGTACACCACCTTCTACGCCATCCGGCACAAGTACCCGCGTGACCCTTTCCCGTCACTGGGACAGATCGGCCTCGCGTTCAAGCGCTCCGCGTGGGGCCTCGGCTTGCCGGTCATCCTGCTCGGCGGGATCTACAGCGGCGTCTTCACGCCCACCGAGTCGGCGGCAACGGCATGCCTGTACGGCTGGTTCGTCGGCGCGGTGGTGTATCGCAACATCAGCTTCCGCGCACTCCTCGAGACCCTGCGAAACACGGGACTGCTGTCGGGCACCCTGTTGCTGATCACGGCGGGCGCCTCCGCATTCTCGTGGATCCTGGCCAGCACGGGCACGCCGACCCAGATCGCCTCGGAGGTCCTGTCGAGCACGGACTCCCCGATCCTGATCATGCTGCTCTTCAACGTGATCATGCTGATCGCCGGCTGCTTCCTAGATAGCGCTTCGGCAATCATCATCCTCGCGCCGTTGATGCAGCCCATCGCCGCCCAGGTCGGCGTCGATGCGGTCCACTTCGGCATCATCACGCTGGTGAACCTGTCGGTGGGCATGCTGACGCCGCCGGTGGGGCTGAACCTCTTCGTTGCGATGGGGGTGGCGAAGATGACCCTTTACGAGATCTTCCGCGCGGCGCTGCCCACGATCTGCCTCATGTTGGTGGCTCTGCTGCTGATCACCTACGTTCCCGCAATCAGCATGCTGCTGCCCAACGCACTCTATTGATCTCCATGAAACGCATCTTCCTGCTTTCCACTGGGGGCACGATCGCGAGCGCGCCCGGCCAGGACGGCCGCGACGTGTCCGGGGCACTGCCGGGCGAGGCGCTGGTTCAGGCGCTGGCACTGGGCGAGGACATCCGGCTCGAAGTCGAGTCGGTACTCCAAAAGCCAAGCAATGCCATCGACGCCACCGACTGGGTGACGATTGCCCGGCGGTGCGAGGCCCTGATTGCGGGCGGTCTGGCCGACGGAATCGTGATTACACACGGCACGGACACGCTCGAGGACACAGCCTATTTTCTCGAGTGTGTGCTGGACACCGCGAGGGTGCCAGTCGTCGTCACCGGGTCGCAGCGCGTGCCACATGCCTTGGGCAGTGACGCACATGCCAATCTGAAACGCGCGATAGACGCTGCCGCATCGGCGCATTCGATCGGCATGGGTGTGATGATCGCGTTCAACGAGTCGCTCTACAGCGCCAGTTTCGTACGCAAGGTGAGCAGCTTCCGCCTCGACGGCTTCGATGCGCCGGGACTGGGCTGCCTGGGCTTCATCGACAACGGCGAGGTCCAGATCCTGCAGCGGCCGATGCGCCAGCAACGCCTGATGCTGCGCGCGCCCCTGCCGCGGGTCGACATCCTGCCCGTGTATGCGGGGGCCTCGGCCGCGTTCCTCGAGGCCGTGCTCGAGAGCGGACCGGCCGGCCTCGTCATCGATGGCGTCGGGCGCGGTCATGTGCCGCCCAGCTGGATGCCGGCACTGCGTTCGGCGATGGACCAGGGCCTTGCCACCCTCGTCTGCAGTTCCACCCTTCATGGCGCGACCCACCAGAGCTACCAGTTTCCCGGCTCCCTGCACGAGCTGGAAGAGGCCGGTGCCGTCGGCGTGCGTCACCTGACGGCACGCAAGGCACGCATCCGCCTGGCCCTGCTTCTGGCCAACGGGGCAAATACCCCGCAGGCAATCCGAACCGCCTTCGACTGGCAGCAAGACCGCTGCTGAAGCCTTTCACGAGGAAAATCATGTCTGCATCGAGAATCGCCGTTATCCCGGGTGACGGAATCGGCAAGGAAGTCATGCCCGAAGCCCTGCGCGCGCTCAACGCGCTCGGTGAGCGCCATGGCCTGTCGCTTGAATACGAACACTTTGACTGGGCCTGCGCCGAGTACTACCGCGAACATGGCGACATGCTGCCGCCGGACTGGTTCGAGCGCCTGAAGGGCTTCGATGCGATCCTCTTTGGCGCGGTGGGCTGGCCCGAGGTCGTGCCCGACCACATCTCGCTGTGGGGATCGCTGCTGAAGTTCCGCCGTGAATTCGACCAGTACATCAACCTGCGGCCCGTCCGGCTGATGCCCGGCGTACCCTGCCCGCTCGCCGGCAAGAAGCCGGGCGACATCGATTTCCTCGTCGTGCGTGAGAACACCGAGGGGGAATACACCAATCTCGGCGGCAGGATCTTCGGTGGCACCGAGCGCGAGATCGTGCTCCAGGAGGCCGTGTTCTCGCGCCACGGCGTCGACCGCGTACTCGACTACGCCTTCAAGCTCGCGGCCCGACGCGAGCGCAAGCACCTGACCTCGGCTACCAAGTCGAACGGCATCGCAATCAGCATGCCGTACTGGGACGAGCGTCTCGAAGTGGCTGCCGCCGGCTTCCCCGAGGTCCGCTGGGACAAGTATCACATCGACATACTCACGGCCCGCTTCGTCCTTTCGCCCGAGCGCTTCGACGTCGTGGTCGCCTCCAACCTCTTCGGCGACATCCTCTCCGACCTCGGCCCCGCCTGCGCGGGCACCATCGGCATCGCTCCATCGGCGAACCTGAACCCCGAGCGCCGCTTCCCCTCGCTGTTCGAGCCCGTTCATGGCTCCGCACCCGACATCTACGGCCGCAACATCGCGAACCCCGTAGGCATGATCTGGTCGGCTGCACTGATGCTCGAATTCCTCGGTGAGCGTCAGCCCGCATGCCTTGCGGCCGCGCAGGAGCTTGTCAGCGCCATCGAGCACGTGCTCGAGCACGGCCCGCGCACACCGGACCTCGGCGGCTCGGCGGACACGACGGAGATGGGCAAGGCCGTCACCGCCGCACTGAACCGGATCTGAGGCGTATCGCGATGCATGCGGCAAACCCCCGTCCTTCGCTCAGCGAAGAAGCAAGACAGGCCATGGCCCAGGTGGACGGCAGCCGGCTCATCGGCTTGCAGCGCACGCTGGCAAGCTTCGGCGGCCGTGAGGATGGCGGCGTTGCGCGCGAAGCCCTGACCGCCACCGAGCGCGAGGCCAGGCGCTGGCTCATCCAGCAAGTATCAGGTCCCCGGTACAGCTGGCACGTCGATGCGGCGGCAAACCTTTTCCTGCGCCGCGCCGGCACCGATGACAGCCTGCCGCCCGTGATGACGGGCAGCCACATCGACACCCAACCGGTCGGCGGCTGGCTTGACGGAGCCTACGGAGTCATCGCGGGGCTCGAAGCCTTGCTCGCACTCGACTCGGCGGGTATCGACACACGGCATCCGATCGAGCTGGCGATCTGGACCAACGAAGAGGGTTCCCGCTTCAGTCCAGGGGCGATGGGCTCGAGTGCCTTCGCAGAACCCGCGTCCCTCGCAGCCTTTCTGGGCAGCACCGATGCCAGCGGAGTGCGCTTCGAGACGGAGCGCGATGCCACCGTGGCGGCGACACCCGAAGCCTTGAACGTGCCGCTTGGCCGTCCGGTCCGGGCCTACCTGGAAGCGCACATCGAACAGGGGCCCATCCTGGAGGCGTCTGGCTGCAAACTGGGGATCGTCACCGGGATCCAGGGCGTGCGTTGGTTCGAGATCACCGTGTGCGGCAGCAGCGCGCATGCGGGCACCACCCCGCTCGACGATCGCCGCGACGCCCTGATGACCGCGGCAAGGATGGTCGCCCGCATCGGCGATAGTGCTGCCTCCCTCGAAGACCCAGCCCTCCGCGTCACCGTGGGCCGCTTCGACGCAGCCCCGGGCGCCATCAACACGGTTGCTGACCGCGTCACGTTCACGATCGATCTGCGACACCCCGAAGAAGCGCGCCTCGCTGCATTCGAACACCACATCCGCGAGATCGTGGCCCAAGGCACCGGCAGGTGTACCGCTGAAGTCCGTCGCCTCATGCAGCGGACTCCGACCGTTTTTGCTGACGAAGTCGTTTCGATCGTCGAGGCCGCCGTCGCGACCTCTGGCGAACCCTCCTGCCGGCTGGTGTCGGGTGCGTTCCATGATGCGATGCATCTGGCAGATGTGTGCCCGACGGGGATGCTGTTCGTTCCCAGCCACAGGGGGATCAGTCATAACGCGGCCGAGAACACCGACGAGACGGATCTGATCGCAGGCGCACGCATTCTCGCGGCCGCCCTGACCGAGCTAGCCTGCTAGATTGACGGAAACGCCGGGCGCGCCGGCGACTTAATCCAGTGCATCGCTCGCGTACCCGGACCGCCCGGACCTGCTTACAGGATTAATACACGGTGCCAGAAAGCAAAAACGCCAACCCCGAAGGGTTGGCGTTTTTGCTTGACTCTTTGGTGCCGGCAATAGGAATCGAACCCACGACCTTCTGATTACAAATCACATTTTCCGTCAATCTACATCACCTCAGCTCAACGTCGATAAATCCACAAACCACTGAAAACATGTTGTTTTTGTGTGTCAGATGGTTGATTGATGTTGAACAGCATGGATAGAATCCGCTTACAAAAGGCTTACATGGACTCCCTTGTAAGCGCGCATGACGGAGAGCTAGACCATGCCCCGCGACAAACTGACCGCCGGCCGAATCCGCGATTTCACGTGCCCGACCGACAAGGCGCAGGTCTTCCTGTGGGACACCGAAGCCCCCGGCCTTGCCGTGCGCGCTACGCCGGGAAGCACGACCCGAGACGACAGCAAGGGGAAGGCGTACATCTTCCAAAGCAAGCTACACGACAAGGACTTGCGGGTGACCATCGGGGATGTAAGGGTGTGGCCTCTTGATGACGTGGTCGACAAACAAACCAGGGCGGTGACGCAACGCGGCGCGCGCACTGAGGCTCGCCGCCTCCAAACCCTGATTGACCAGCGCATTGACCCGCGCGAGCTTGTCCGAGAGCGAGAGGCGGCGAGAAAGGCTGCGAAGGAGGCTGAGCAGGCCGAGAAAGAGGCCAAGCGCGCCGCCGCAGAAGCCGCCAAGGCCGAAGCCGACAAACAGGCCCGCTACACCCTGCGCGCCCTGTGCGATGCCTATGTGGCCCGTCTGGAAAAGACCGGCAAAGCAAAGTCCGCTGCCTCGACCCGCTCCGCCTTCAAGTGCCATGTGTTCCCACATGCGGAGATTGCTGACACGCCCGCTCGCGCCGTGACCTCGCACCAGATCGCCGCGCTGGTGCGCAAGGTGCGCGAGGCCGGCAAGGAACGCGCCGCCGGAGTCCTGCGTAGCTACCTGAGCGCTGCATTCAACACTGCAAAGCGCGCCCCCTTCGATTCCGCCCTTCCTGCTGACCTGATTCCTTTCGGCATCGAACACAACCCGGTCGACGTCATCCCGGCAATTGCGGTGCAGCGAGGCGAGCGCACGCTATCCGCTGGCGAACTGCGCGCCTACATCGGGCACCTGCTACGCATCGGGCACGAGACCGGCCCCGAACTTGCCGACGTGGCCTTGCTGCTGGCGCTGTACGCGGGTGGGCAACGCATGGCGCAACTGCTGCGCGCCAAGGTGAGCGACTTCGACCAAGACACGGCAACCCTTCGCCTGTGGGATGGCAAGGGTAAGCGCACGCAACCGCGCGAACACCTGTTGCCGCTGGCACCGCAAGCCGCCGCGATGGTGTCCGCCCTTGTGAAACGCGCCAAGACCCAAGAGCAGGCCCGAGCCAAGGAAGCCGGCCGCGCGCCCGACATGGCCGGCCTGTGGCTTTTCTCGACGCATGGCCGCGTTGCAATGAACCCCGAGACCGTGAGCAACCGTGCCGCCGAAGTCTGCGCCAGCATGCGAGGCGAGCCCTTCACCCTGCGCGACATTCGCCGCACCGTGGAAACCATGCTAGCCGGCCTGGGCATCAGCAAGGACACCCGCGCACAACTGCTATCCCACGGCATCAGCGGAGTGCAGGCCGCGCACTACGACCGGCACGCATACACCGACGAAAAGCGCGCCGCACTGGTTGCGTGGGAGGCAAGGCTGGAGGCCATCCGCCAAGCCGAGCGCACGCCCTCGAACGTGGTCCGCCTCGGGCAGCGCGCCGCCTGAGCAACGGCATGCAGTAGGCTGAACTGTTCCATTGGATTACACTCCAACCATGCAAACCGTTGCAGAACTGCCTGAGTACATCCGCGCCGCCGACAAGCTCATGAGCGCGGACGAACGACAGGACATCATCCGCTACCTCGCCGAGCACCCGAAAGAGGGTGACGTTATGGAGGGCACGGGAGGCGTGCGCAAGCTGCGATGGCGGCGCGGTGGGCAAGGCAAGAGCGGTGGCGTGCGCGTCATCTACTACTTCCACAGCGAGGAAGTGCCGCTATACCTGCTGACGCTTTTCGCCAAGGGCGACCGCGCGAACCTGACCAAGGCCGAACGAAACGAACTTGCCGACCTGACTGACCTACTCGTCAGGGCATGGAGGAACAGAAGGACATGAGCACAGCATTCGAGAGCATCAAGCGTGGCCTGCAAGAGGCCATCGAGCACGCCGAAGGGCGACCCGCACCAGGCACCCGCATTCACCGCCCCCGCCCGGTGGACGTGAAGGCACTGCGCGCCAAGGTGGGCATGACGCAAGAGCAGTTCGCTGCACGCTTCGGATTCTCGACGGCGACCCTTCGCCACTGGGAGCGAGGCGACCGCACGCCGCACGGCCCCGCACTGGTGCTGCTCAATGTCATTGAGCGCAACCCCGCCGCCGTCATCGAAGCCCTGAGCGCCTGACCGAGCAATGCCGTCCCTACCTCGACGGAGGGAAAAGCCGGACACCATCGCCGGCTTGGGGCGGCACCCTTTCCCGATGGTGCGCACGATGGAGCGCAAATGGAACTCAAGGATGGTGCGGTTCGGATCGATGACGCCGCTGAATGGTTGTCGCAGAAGACCGGGAAACGCGTCACGCCCGATGACCTGCTGGCTGTGGGCGAGCAATTGCCCATTTGCGCGTTGATACCCAGATCTCTGGCGAACCCCAAGTTCTCAGGGGCAGTGCAGCGCGCTATCTTGGCGAAGGCCGTTGATGTCGAGATGGATGCTAAGGCAGCGCGAAAAGGCCCCCTTACTCCGAGGGAAATTGCGGAGGCCGCAAAAAGGGGCCTTAGCGGAGGCATAGCCACCCGCCTAGAGATAGAAAAAACTATCCAGGAGGAAGGGATATATCTGCTGTCGAGGCGAGACCTGCATTTGCTGGCTAGGCATGGAGTGCAAAGGTTGAATCGAGGCACGCCCTTTCTGAGTCTCATCGCTAACCGAGGCTTCCAGCCCGGTCTTGCAGAAGCGATTGAGTTCGGCACGCCGGTTGACGTGAAATCATCCATGCTTTGCGTCCTGAAAGGCTACCTCGTCAAGTACGCCAAAGGCATTGTAGCGCAGCAACCTGCGGCCTTCGCGCCAGCGCTTGCCCTAGCGCAGAAGGCTCAGCCAACGACCGATGAGCACCAGGAAGAAGTCGTAGCCGCGCCAGCCGACACCGTGCTGCCCAAGCGTGACATTCTCGGTAGGCTGGCCTTGCGCTTTCCAGAGCTTGAGAGCGCATGGAAGCGCCAAGACAAATGGATTATGGACGCCAGGGTGAAGCACGGTCGCTATCGCCTTGAGGAAATCGAAGCGGGCTGTCGTCGGATGTGGCCGAAGGATGCGCCACCTCGCCACGAGGGCAGGCTAACTGCTTACGGGCAGCTTAGCGCCATCGGCTGAATTACACACTTTTACCCCGGTTTTCCACATTTTTCCCATTTCGTTGAACTGCATCCCATGCCGCGTAAGCGGAATGATTGGAGTTCATCGAAATGGGTATCTCGACTGAAGAACTGGCGCGCGATCTGCGCCTTAAGCCGCAAAGCCTGCGCGCCGCCCTGTGCCGTGACGGACATTACTTCGGCCTGCGCCCGCGCAAACTTCCGAACGGCCGCCTTCTCTGGCCCGCTGATGCACTACAGCGCCTGACCTCGCCACGCAACGTGGAGGTGGCGCAATGAGCATCGTTATCTACCAGCACCCCGACGGGCAAGGCTGCATCGAGTTCGATGGCGGCAGTCTCATCGCTGCGAACGATCTGGACGCCACTGTCACGCGCATTCTGATCGGCCCGGACGGTCTCCGCGACCTCGCCTATCGCCTGGGCGCTCTCGCCGACGTAATCGACGGGAGGCCCGAATGATCGACCAAAAGAAAAAGGGCACAGCCCCTTTCGAAGCCGCACCCCACAACGCTCCCCAAGATTCTAGCACCGCCACCGACGCCCAGCGTCGTCGCATCGTCGAAATGCTGCGCCATGGCCGGAAAACTACACTCGACTTCCGGCGCGCCGGAATCATGCAGTCGCAGACTCGCATCTTCGAGCTGCGCAATCGGCTGGGCTATGACATTCCGACTGTCGGCCGGGTCACAGTCGCTGACGACCAAGGCTATCTGCACTATGGCGTTGCGGTCTATGAGTTGGTCGCTGAGCCTGCCCTTGAGGGTGCAGCATGAGCACGCAGAATCGCACCCCTCCCGCGTATCAGGAGTATGCCGCTGCGATGATGAGCAGGATTGAATACCGGACTCTGACGCTGCCGCAGCGCGGATTGTTGTACTCGATGCGCTTAGAGTGCTGGGTCAATCAGTTCCTCCCCGAGTCGCCCAACGTGCTCGCGCGCATCCTCGGATTCGATGCGAGCGAAGTCGCCGCAGAAATCCCATATGTCATGCAATTCTTCGCCTGCGAAAACGGGCGCATTTTTGCACCTGACTTGGAAGCTTACCGCGAGCATCTCGACGAACGTCACAAGCGCCAATCCGATGCAGCGAAGGCTACAAACGAAAAACGTTGGGGCCGCAAACCCCGCGCCGTTGCTGGGGATTCAACCGATATCGGTAAGCGAGTCGGTAGGCGAAACGATGGGCGAGTCGGTGAGCGTATCGCTTTCGGGTCGCTCCTTAGTACAGTACAACCCAGCCTAGCCCAGCCAAGGAATGGGGGTGTTACTGAGTCTGGAGATACAGAGGTAGTTGGTAGGGAGTGGTCTGACTTCACGGACTTCACCCACGACCCTGAGGGGGGCGACGAATGAGCGCCGTCACCCTGCGTCCCTACCAGTCCGCCGCCCTCGACAAGCTCCGCGCCGCCCTGGCTCGGGGACGCCGGCGCGTGATGCTGTACAGCCCGACCGGCAGCGGCAAGACCGAAACCGCATTCGGGATGATTCACGGCGCACTCGCAAAAGGCGTCCGCGTGGCGTTCATCGCCAATCGCAAGGAGTTGGTGCATCAGGCATCGCGCCGCCTGACGCGCTCGGGCATTGCCCACGGCATCCTGCAAGCGGACAACACGCGGAGCCTCGACGCGCGGGTGCTGGTGTGCTCAATCGACACCGTGCATATGCGCGGCCTGCCCGACGACATCGGCCTCATCATCATCGACGAGGCGCACGCGGTCGCCGGATCAAAGAAGTACCGCGAACTGCTATTCAAGCTGAACCGTGTCCCTGCTATCGGCCTGAGCGCCACCCCGTTCAGTCCTGGCTTGGGCAAGCACTATGCTGAACTGCGCGGCGCACTGTTTCAGGAACTTGTGACGGCCGCCACCATCCGCGAGCTTATCGACCTGGGCTATCTGGTCGACTGCGATGTGTTCGCCCCGGCAGAGCCCGACCTGACCGGCGTGCGCACGCAGCGCGGCATGGGTGGCGAACTCGACTACAACGAGCGCCAGCTAGCGGAGGCGGTTGATAAGCCGGCCTTGGTGGGCAACATCGTTTCGCACTGGATGAAGCACGCGGCTGGAAAGCCGACCGTGGTGTTCGCGACGAATATCGCCCACTCGCAGCACATCGTTACCGAGTTCGAGCGCGCTGGAGTTACAGCCGCGCACATCGACTATCACCACACCGACGACGAGCGCGCCGCCATCCTCGACGGGTTCAACCAGGGCCGCTACACGGTGCTGTCGAACTCCGCCCTTCTGGCTGAAGGATGGGACGCGCCGCACGCGGAGTGCATGATTCTCGCGCGACCGACGAAGAGCCTGATTCGCTTCATTCAGATGGCCGGCCGCGTACTGCGCCCGCATCCCGGCAAAGGGCGCGCGCTGATTCTCGACCACTCGGGGACGGTCCTGCGTCTGGGCTTTCCGACCGATGACCTGCCGCTGGAACTCGACGACGGCAAGGCCAACACATCGAGCACCAGGACTCAGGAACGCAAAGCGAGCGAGCCGAAGCCCTGCCCGTCGTGCAAGTACGTACGGCCTGCCGGCGTGCATGTCTGCCCGTCGTGCGGATTCGCACCGGCTCGCCGGTCTGATGTTGAGGTCGCAGAAGGCGAGTTGCGCAAGCTGGACCGCAAGACGAAGAAGCCCGCAACGCCCGACCGCAAGCAGCACGTCTATTCGCAGTTGCTTCAGGTGGCTCGCAACAAGGGCTATTCGTCCGGCTGGGTGTCGCACAAGTACCGCGCGATGTTCGACGTGTGGCCGCGCAACATGCGCGATGTGCCGGCCACACCATCGGCTGAACTGCTGTCCTGGCTGAAGTCGCAGCAGATTCGATTCGCCAAGGCCCGCGAGAAGCAGCAGGAGGGCCGCGCGCATGGGTGAAAGGCTAGATGTGCGCGAGGTCGCGCAAGGCCGCTGGCGGTCGATTCTGACAGTCCTGGGCATTGATGAGCGCGCCCTATCCGGGAGGCACGGCCCCTGCCCGATGTGCGGGGGCAAGGATCGCTTCAGGTTCGACGACCGAGAAGGCCGGGGAACGTACTTTTGCAGCGGGTGCGGTGCTGGTGACGGTGTGCAGCTAGCGATGGGCATCACCGGGCAGAGCTTCCGGGATGTGGCGCGCGAGGTGGAGCGTATCGCCGGGACTGCCAAGCCGACCGCCATCAAGCACGAGCGCACCGACGAGGACAAGCTGAGGGCACTACGCCGTGCGTTTCTGGAGTCGAAGTCAATCGAACGCGGAGACGAAGCCTGCCGTTACCTGGCTGGGCGCGGTCTGCGCCTGTACGACCTGCCCGAGTCGATTCGATTGCATCCGGGGATGCCATACCGGGACGGCGGCGCGGTGATGGGCACGTTCCCGACAATGCTCGCCACCGTAACCGATGCAGCCGGTCGCGCATTGTCGATGCACCGGACGTTCATTCAGGACGGCACAAAGGCGCCCGTGCCGGCTCCGAAGAAGCTCATGCAGGGGCTACCCCTCTCAGGCGCTGCAATCCGCCTGACGCCCGTTTCGCGATCTTTGGGAATAGCTGAGGGTATCGAGACTGCGCTAGCGGCGTCCGAACTGTTCGAGGTGCCCACATGGTCCTGCATAAGCACGTCGGGCATTGAAACCTTTGAGCCTCCCGAAGGGGTGGAGCATGTCGTCATCTTTGCCGACCATGACGCCAACTTTGCTGGACAGGCCGCAGCGTATCGAGCCGCGCACCGGTTGGCGCTCAAAGGCATCGAAGTTGAGGTGTGCATTCCACCCCGGCCGGGTGATTGGCTGGATGAACTCAACGGACGACTACAACCAGCCCCATGAAACCACCAGATGTCAGGCGACACCGTAAATTGACCCCCTAGCGACACGAGGAACTGACCCCCTCGTTCGCAAGGAGGCCACTGTTGGAAACGAAGCACAGCGAGGTGAATCCTGTACGCCGTCTGGTTTGCGGAGTGCGGGAGATGTTGGAGCCGGAGGCGGTCACGACGATCGTTCGGTTGGGGCAGTCGGGGTGGGGCGCGAAGCGGTGGATCGCGGCTATACGGTGCTCTTCACTTCGGCAGCGGCGCTGATGGCCGGGCTGACGAAGGCGCACGCCGACGGGCGGCTCGAGGAGAAGCTGTTGCAGCTCTCGAAGCCCAAGCTGCTGATCATCGATGAGCTTGGGTACCTGCCGCTCGAACCGGCGGCCGCGCACCTGTTCTTCCAGCTCGTGTCGCGGCGCTACGAACGGGCCAGCATGCTGATCACCAGCAACCGGCCGGTCGGCGAGTGGGGACACGTGTTCGGCGACGCGGTCGCCGCCACCGCCATCCTCGATCGGCTGCTGCACCACAGCCAGGTCATCACGATCCGGGGTGACAGTTACCGGCTGCGCGACAAGCGCCGCAGCGGCCTTCTGCAGAAGGCCGCTGCCCCCACCCCGATCACGTCGGAGAGTTGATTAACCCAGGGGGTCAATTCCAGATGTCGTCAGGGGGTCAAATCTTCGTGTCGCTTGACACACCAGATCCGCATCAACCAGACAGATCGACGACCAACAGAGCCACAACCAGTCAAGGAGATACATTCATGAGCAACGAATCAAACAACGGAGTCGCCAACCTTCTGAGCAGCATCCGCGAACGAGAAGCAACGAAGGCCGAGCAGTTGAAGATCGCCGCGCAGATTGCGGCAGTGCCCGACTCACAGTTCGACGACCATCCGGAGGTCAAGCACCAACGCGAACACGTCGCCCTTCTGGAGCGCCGGTTCGAGCTGACTGAAGACCCGAACCAACATCGCCGGCTCACAGAGGCGATCGCCGCAATGCGTCTTGAACTGCAGCAGCGTTCCGCATACATGACGAATGCAGCGATCGACGACCTTGCGGACAATCCTCTGACCTTCAAGCGCGCCTTCGCTGCATCGGAAGAGGTGCGGCGGCTGTCCTGCACGATCGTCGCGGCAGACTCAGCCCTGGCAGCACTGAACCAGAAGCGCAACGGGCGGAGCAATCAGCTGGACGAGATGAGGACAGCCCGCAGCGAGTTGCATAGTCTGCTGCACCGCCTCAAGCGCGAACACCTTGGAATGTCCGGGGAGTGAGGGGGTAGCGAATGACCGACACGACCACGCATCCGAAGCGATCGACCGCAGAAACGATCCTCGAAGCGATTCAGGATTTGCACGCCCGCGAGCAGGTTGTCACGCGCGAAATCCTTGCCGAGGTGACCGGCCTGAAGCTGACAACGATCGACGACCGCTTGGGTTACCTGCTGGATAACGGCAAGATCCGCCGGGTGCAGCGCGGGGTCTTCGTTCCGATGGAGCAGCACAAGCCGGCCCGCCCGATCTCGCGCACGCTTTGCCCCGATGGCACGACCGTGCTTGAAGTGGGCGACACGGTGATGATCCTCACCCCGCGTGAGTCCCGCATGCTGGGCGAGGTGGTGACCGGGGCCGCGTTGCAGTTCGTCGCGATCGAGATCGGCCATGAGGCCGCCCGCCTGAATGCGGTGTTGTCGGCGCAGGTAAGCGAGGTTCGGCGGGAGCTGCGTCAGCTCCAAGAAATGGCCTCAACAGCCGCGCCTGATAACGGAACATGACGGCGCGCTGGGGCTACCGACCATGCGAAAAATCGCACATCGTCAAATCTGGCTGAACCCCAATGCTGAAGCGGGATGCGGCCTATTCGGACCGGCATTCACGGGTGCGGTCTGCCTTTTGATTTCGGGAAACCTGCGGGGGCACCATGGGTGGAAGCGGTAGCGGGCGGCGCGGTGGACGCGATGTGACCGCCGATTATCGACGGCTCGACGTGCGCGAGCTGCATCGTGCGGGCGTACTGGTGCCTGGGTGGCGTGGCGGCTGGTGCTGGTATCGGCGCGGTGAGAAGCGGGCAGAGATCAACATCGAGGCGGGCGAAGCATCTATCCAGTTGCGCTACCGCGCGACCGACCGGGGCGAGTGGCGGGACTTCGACTACAAGGTCGGGCTGGTGCGCACTGGCTGTAACTATGGTGGCGAACGTCCGTGGTTCCTGTGCCCGTGCTGTGGGCGGCGCGTGGCGATCCTGTACGGCGGCGCGACGTTCGCCTGCCGGACATGCTACGGGCTGGCCTACGAGGTGCAACGGGAGGATGAGACGGATCGCTTGGCCAGACGGGCGGACGCCATCCGGGACCGCCTGAAATGGGAACCCGGCATCTTGAACCCGGACGGGTGGAAGCCGAAAGGGATGCACTGGCGCACCTTCTGGCGGCTGAAGGCAGAGCATGACCGACTGAAGGGCGGCGCGCTGGGCGCGTGGGCGAAGCGGCTTGGCATGTTGGGCATAACCGGTCGCTGACCTTGCGGCGCGGTATCTGCCCGACTGGTATCCAAGCAGGTATCCACGGGAAACCGTTGTTCCGTGTAACCGGTGTCACCGACCGGCACATTAGAGCCAGTTGATGATCGGCACAATGGAGCCACTTTTGCTCTGACGGACGTCTCGACCTTGACCGGTCCATCGCTACCCTGCTGCCTTTTTGTTCGGCAGGAGGTAGACGGGAGAAGCACCCCGGCAGGTACGAGACAGTGGGCTGCAATTGCCCAAAGCTGGTTCACCTGCACGAGGTGCACCCCGCACGACCGGGTGACGATGGGCTGCAATTGCCCAATTCGCTCCCGATCATGAGGAGCGAGGCGGATTGTGGCGGACAGCCCAAGCAGCGTCAAAGGGGGGCTGCACATCTGCAACAGCGCTTGACCCGGGAGAATCCGGGGTGCATGATTCCTTTGCACCGCAAACAACGGCGCACCGGTTTGGCGACCGGGTAAATCCAGGCGGACAACCGCCGCAGCGCGGTTTTTTTACGTCCGTTGCATGGTGTTGCCCTATGGGCGGGCCGTGTTGGGAGACCGCAAGGTCTGCCGGTCCCTGGATCCGGTTCGCCAACCCGACACGGTTCCGCTCACCCCGTTTGGCGACGGGATGCGGAGAACGAAACCGCAATCCAGGAGCACCACTATGCACTCCATCCTTCAGGCGCACGTCGCGCCGACCATTGCCCGCTTCACCCTGTATCGCACCCTTCGCCGCATCACCGGGCCTGCATTCGCCTATCGCATCGCCTTCGGCGGGAGGGCATGAGCATGACCAGCATCCACGAGGCCATAACGGCGCTGTATAACCGTGCAAGCGACCACATGACGCCTGCCGAGCTGGACGAGGTAGGCTCCACAATGCTCGACCAAGCCGAAAGCGCCGCACGGAACCTGTCGTCCGTGGCCGAAGGAATCAGCTGCCTTGTCTACAACGACGGCATGCAAGACAGTCCTTTCGGCAGCTTTCAGGATTCGGACAGCGTGTCCAGTTTGCTGTGTTCCATCAGCCAGCAGGCGGACATGATTGCCGCGCTCATCTGGGTCGGTGGCGAGGCACGTGCACATGCAAGGCCAGCACCAAGCACTGACTGAGCCGAAAGCAAGCGAAGATTCGACAGACCCGCCCGCGTGGCGGGTTTCTCGTTTCTGGTGAGCTACAAAGCAAAAGCCCCGACGTGAGCCTGGGCAACAGAATCCAGGTTCGTCAGGGCTTCACCCCAAGCAGCCTCATGCAGTCCGGGTCCAATTCCCAGAGGCGAGCACTGCCCAGTTCCCGCAGGGCTACCGGAGAGCGCAAGCGCCTACTCCGCCGTTTGCGAGCAAGTGCGCCCTCGTGTCACGTACGACACCCGAAGGTGGCGCCGCGTATACGTCCGAAGGCCGCAGTCGTGATTGTAGTGCGGATCGATGCGCCGCAGCCCTTGCCCGAGACCCGCAGGATTGCGTGCGGGTTACGCACCGATCCGCCCGGGGTCTGGCTGACGTTTCGGTGGGAGCGCTCCGCCGGCTCATGATATCCAATGTTCGCGGCACGGCCGTACGGTCACACTCTGCTCCGTGATTCGCTGCGCCTTGACCGCTCTTGGCTGGAGGTACCGGGTGCGAAGAATGCCAAGGCATTGCTGCCTTCCGTCCTTCTCAACGCGCGAGACGACACCCGGATTGATTTAAGCGTACTTGAAAGGTCATCCAAACCTCAAGTCTAGCGATGCGACGATAAGCGTCAGGAGACTGTAGATGGCCTGGGCGCTTTCGGACCAGACCTGCGCCCTCATCATCCTTCAGGCGGCCGAGGGTCTGAGGCTACGGCTTGCACCAGCGAGACCGGCGGCGGGTGACCTCGCGCCAGCGCTTACAAAGAGCTTACATGGCACCCTGAAAGCAAAAGGCCAACCCCGGAGGATTGGCCTAAGTGCTTGATTCTTTGGTGCCGGCAATAGGAATCGAACCCACGACCTTCTGATTACAAATCAGCTGCTCTACCAACTGAGCTATGCCGGCAGCGGAGCGCGATTATAGCGCAAGCGCGAATCGAAGGCTGCACGATGCTCTTGCATCAATGCCTGTATGGATTTACAGTTACCGACATCAAACACACGATGTTGGAGACAATCATGACCGAAACGCTGCTTACCCGCCTGCTGCTTGCCTTCGGCCTGCTTGCCGGCCTGATGCTGGGGACCGGCAACCTGGCGGCGGGCGTTGCCCTGAGCGTGATTGCTGGCGCCGCGACCTGGCTGGTTCGCTCGCAGAACCTGGTGCAGCGCCGCTGTTAGCGCTGGCGCAGCTCAGCGCCCGAACTTGCTCACGAGTTGCTGCAACTTCTCGGTACGGCGCTTCTCGGCGGCCTCGGCTTCCCGTTTCTCCTTCTGCAACTTGGCGACCGCAGCGAACCGCTCCTTCAAAGTCGTTGCCGCGTGCGTACGCTGCTCTTCCGTGACCTCTCCGGCAGGTTGCCCATCGAGATCGAAGCGCTGTTGCGAACGCTCCACCGCCTTGAGATAGCGGGTCGACGCGGTGTGCATGCGCAGCGCTGCACGCAGGCTCTTGCGATCGATCTCGGGCAGACGCTCGGCAATGCTGGCGTCGATCTTCAACGCCAGCGGCTTGCAGTCGCGGAAGGCTGCAAATTCCTTCTGCAGGCGCTGCAGCAGGGCACGCGGCTCGATGCGCTGTTTTGGCGCGGCCGGCCCGACAGAGGAATCGGACTCGGGCGCAGCAGCCGTGCTGCCGTCGTTTTCGGTAATCATGGGTGACAAGAACTCTTACAGGCGGGACGCGGTCGATTTCATCCCAAGGTGATCAAGGCCGGTATTCTACCCGCCCCCGCCTCTCCGAAACCATGACAGGACTTCAGGATGCAAGCCGAACAGACCCGAGCCATCGTCGCCATCTGCCTGATGGCGGCTTTCGCCGACCAGCATAAGGACGATCGCGAGCGCGAGCATATCCGGCGTATTGCCGAATCGCTGAGCGCCAACAGCGGCGTGGACCTGATGCAGGTCTATCAAGATGTGCTGCTCGGCCGCTTCAGCCTCGACGCGGCTGCGGCGGCCCTGGATTCAGCGGAGCTGCGCCATCTCGCGTTCGAGTTCGCGGTGGGCGTGTGCGATGCGGACGGCGTCCACGATGCCCGCGAGACGGCGTTCCTCGACCGCCTGCGGACCGCGCTCGGCCTGGCTCGCGCCGAAGCCGACGCATTCACTGCACAGGCTGACCAGCTGGCCGAACTGCCCCTCGACGTCGCCCCGGCAGCCGCATCGGCCACCCCGCCTGCAGCGACGGCTGCAGGGTCCGGCCCGCGCCCCTCGACGATGAGCGACGCCGAACTCGACCGGACGATCCTCAACGCCTCCATCCTCAACGGCGCGCTGGAACTCCTGCCCCAATCGCTGGCTTCGATGGCGATCATCCCGCTGCAGACGCGGCTGGTGTACCGGATCGGCAAGTCCTACGGGTACGAGCTCGACCGCGGTCACATCAAGGATTTCCTCGCTACGGTCGGCGTGGGCCTGACCTCGCAATACGTCGAGCAATTTGGCCGCAAGCTGGTCGGCGGCCTGCTCGGCAAGATGCTGGGCAAGGCCGGTCGCACGATCGGCAGCGTTGCCACGGGCTCGGCCTTCTCGTTCGCGAGCACCTACGCGCTCGGTCACGTCGCCCGCCGCTACTACGCCGGCGGACGCTCGTTGAGCAGCGATGCGCTCAAGACCTCGTTCAGCGGGCTGGTCGGCGAGGCGCGCGAACTGCAGCAGCGCTACGCGCCTCAGATCGAGGAACGCGCCCGCACGCTCGACGTCGGCAAGCTGATGAACGAGTTGCGCGTCTGAGGATTGAATGATGCGGAGCCGTTCCCGGCGTAGCCGCGGACGGGTCCGCTTGTTCGTCTCGCGGCCCCCTGGAGGGCACCGCAGATGCAAGCTCCGCCGCTCACTGACATCACGTCTGTTCCTTCGCGGGTGCGGGCTATCGATATAATCGGCGCATACACCTGCGAGCACCGGTTTCCCATTCATGAGCGTCCTCAGCAACCCCTCCGAAGTCGCACGCGAAGCCCTTCGTCAGCTCGCCCTGCGTCGGGTGGCACCGACGCCGGACAACTACCGCAAGCTTTATCACGAGATCGCCGGCACCCGCAGCGAGGACGAAGGGGCGTCGGAATCCTTCCTGCGCTCGCTGGGTCTGCGCCTGCCGCGGGATTCGGCCGAACGCCAACGCATCGGCCGCGAGTTCGACCAGGCACTGGCGGCCGGCAAGCTCAAGGCTGCGGAGGAAGCGCTAGGGCGCTACCTGGACGGGCTGAAGACCCTCGAACCGCCGGCCTGGAACGAGCTGATCGCCAACCTGCTGCGGGCCTGGGAGGCTCGGCAACCGGGGTGGACCACCGCGCGCAAACGCGAATCGCTCGACCGGGTGCTGAACGCAGCCGATCCCGCCACCCTGCACGCACGCCTGCAAGGACTGCTGCGGGGCTGGAACCAGGGCGGAGCTGAGGAAGGCGGCGAATCCCCGGGCGGCGAGAGTCGTGCAGAGGCGACGGGCGGCGCAGCCCTGCCGGCACAGCCCGCCAGGCCGGCGGGAACGAGTACGCAGATCCTGCGTCTGGTCGGTAACGAGCACGCCGCCACCCTGCTGAAGCTGCTGCAGGCCACCTTGCAGGACGTGGTGCCGGCCTTCCTCGGTGATCACCCCGAGCTCGCCGACGAAGCCACGCAGATTGCGCAGGAGGTCGGCGCGACCGACGACACCGCCCGCCTCGACCGCATCGGCGCGCGACTGCGCCAGCTGGCGCACCGGCTCGAGATGACCGCAGCGGACGATGCCGAGATCCGCAGCGGACTGCTGGAACTGCTGCGCCTGCTGCTGCGAAACATCGACGACCTGGTGCTGGACGACAAGTGGCTCGCCGGCCAGATCGAGATGCTGCGCGAGATCATCGATGCGCCTCCCAACCCGCGCAACATCGACGATGCCGGTCGCCGCCTCAAGGATCTGATCTACAAGCAGAGTCAGCTCAAGCACAACCTGGTCGAAACCCAGCGGCACCTGCGCCAGATGCTCGCCGGCTTCGTCGACCAGCTTGCCCGCTTCTCCGAAAGCACCGGCGCCTATCACGACCGCATTGGCTCCTGCGCCCAGCGCATCGCGGAGGTCAACGACATTTCGGCCATCGGCCCCCTGCTCGACGAGGTGATGCAGGAAACCCGCAGCATGCAGGATGAAGCGCAACGCTCGCGCGACGAACTGATCGCCACCCGCGAGCAGGCCCGCCTCGCCGAGGAGCGCATCGCCAAGCTGCAGGAAGAACTCGACGAGGCCAGCCGGCAGATGCGGCACGACCAGCTGACCGGCACCCTCAACCGGCGCGGCCTCGAAGAGGTGTTCGAGAAGGAAGCGGCCCGCGCCCAGCGTCGCGGCAGCACGCTGTCGATCGGCCTGCTCGACATCGACCACTTCAAGAAGCTCAACGACACGCTCGGCCATCACGCGGGCGACGCCGCGCTCGTGCATCTTGCCAACGTCGTGCGCAAGCACCTGCGGCCGCAGGACGTGCTGGCGCGCTTCGGCGGCGAAGAGTTCCTGATCCTGCTGCCCGAGACCGAGACCGACGACGCCTACCGGGCGCTGATCCGCCTGCAGCGCGAACTCACGCGCGAGTTCTTCATGGCCGACCAGCAGAAGATCGTGATCACCTTCAGCGCCGGCGTCACGCCTCTGGGCGCAGGCGAATCGTTCGACGCCGCGATGAAGCGCGCCGATGCGGCGATGTACCAGGCCAAGCAGGCGGGGCGTAACCGGGTGATGCAGGCACCGCTCAAGCAGGCGGCCGTGTAAGCCAGCGGCGCGCCCAGTGCAGCGCGGCGTCCAGATGCCTGCGTGCGGACGCCGACAGCGGATCACCCAGTGCCCAGCGTTTGCCACGCATGCCCAGCAGCCAGGCGGGCGGCGGCTCGCCCCGCAGGTCGCGATACACCTGCAACACGGCCTGCGGCGTCATCGCGTGCGTGGTGAAGCTGTCATCGCGCCGGGCGCGCAGCGGCGCGACGCCGAACGGATCGGGCGCATCGACGGACGCATCGACGAACAGCACGCGGCTGCGCCCCTCGAGATCCAGCGCATGCTCCACCTGCAGCTGGAAGTCCGTCAGGCATTCGACGCCGGGCAGGCCCATCGCCTCCACCGCCTCGACGAACAGCGGCCCGAGTGCATCGTCGCCGCGCGCCGGATTGCCCCAACCGAAGACCAGAATCGGCGCCCGGCTCATCCAGCACCGCCCATCGTCGCGGCATGGCGCGTACCCCAAGCCCGCGCAATCACGATTTGTACTTGCGGTCGAGCAGCTGCCCCCCGGCATCGAGCAGCGTGACCTCCAGCGGCATCTTGCCCAGCGCGTGCGTGGCGCACGACAGGCAGGGATCGTAGGCGCGGATCGCCACCTCGATGTGGTTGAGCAGGCCCTCGGTGATCTCATTGCCGTCGAGATACTGCTTCGCCACCTCGCGCACCGCACTGTTCATCGCCTGGTTGTTGTTGGTCGTCGACACGATCAGGTTGGCCATCGTCACCAGGTCGTCGTCCCCCACCTGGTAGTGGTGGAACAGCGTGCCGCGCGGCGCCTCGATGACGCCGACGCCCTCGCGGCGGCGCTCGCCGGTCACGACGAGGTCCGAGCCCTCGAGGGCATCGTCATGCAGCAGCTCCTTGATCGTCTCCGCGGCGAACAGCATCTCGATCATGCGCGCCCAGTGGTAGCCGAGCGTGGCATGCATCGGCTTGCCGCCGGCGTAGGCGACGAATTCGCGGCGCTCGTGCTCGGCGAACGGCGTCGGGATGCTGTCGCAGTTCTGCACGCGGGCGAGCGGGCCGACCCTGTACCAGCCCTGCTCCGGCCCCATCGAGGTGAAGTACGGAAACTTCATGTAGCTCCAGGGCTTCACCTCCTCGGTGATCAGCGTGTCGTAGGTCTGGTAGTCGACGTGGTCGAAGAGGACGTTCCCGGCGGCGTCCTTGGCACGCAGCACGCCGTGGTAGAGGTCGAGACTGCCATCGGGTGCGACCATGCCCATGAAGTTGGACGGGAAGGTGCCGAAGCGGTCGTACAGCGCCGGGTTCTGCTCGTGCAGTTCCTTGATGATCTTCACCGCGTCGCGGCTCCACGCGATCATCTGGTAGACGTCCTTCAGCAGCTCGGCGCGCTCCGCAGCGGTCAACGACTTGTTCACCCCGCCCGGCACCGAGCCGGTGCCATGCACCCGCTTGCCGGCGGTGTGGCGGATCACCTCCTGGCCGTACTTGCGCAACAGGATGCCCCGCCTTGCGATGTCGGGATACTTCTCGGCGACGCCGACGATGTTGCGCCGGGAGACTTCCGAGTCGAAACCGAACAGCAGGTCGGGCGAGGACAGGTGGAAGAAGTGCAGCGCGTGCGACTGCAGGATCTGGCCGTAGTGCATCAGACGGCGCATCTTCTCGGCAGTGGGCGTCAGGCGGTCGGCGCCGACGATCACGTCGAGCGCCTTGCTCGCCGCCAGGTGGTGCGACACCGGACAGATGCCGCACAGTCGCTGCACCATCACCGGCACCTCCCAGTACGGCCGGCCCTGGATGAAACGCTCGAAGCCGCGGAACTCGACGATGTGCAGGCGCACCTGATGCACCTTGTTGTGCTCGTCGAGCAGGATCGTGACCTTGCCGTGGCCTTCGACGCGGGACACAGGGTCGATGGCGACGCGGCGCAGGTTCTCGCCGGCCACGGCGGCGGTTTCGAGTTCGAAGCTCATGGCAGTCTCGCGGGCATTCGGTTCGATCAGTCGTATTGCAGCAGGCCGTGGCCGAGCATGGGCGCCCTGCCTTCGATGAGCTGGGTCAGGAAAGCCCAGATCGCATCGCCCGAGGGCGGGCAGCCGGGCAGGAAGTAGTCGATCCTGACCACCTCGTGCACCGCGTGGACCTGGTTGAGTGGCAGCGGCAGCTCGGGGTCGTTGGGGATCTGGCTGCCCTCGGCCAGGCCATGGCCGGTGCGATACACCTGCTGCAGGATGTCGGCCAGCTCCAGGTGGTTACGCTGCGCCGGCAGGCCGCCATTGACCGCACAGGCGCCCAGCGCAATCAGCACCTTGCAGTTGGCACGAAACTCGCGCAGCACATGCACGTTCTCGGCATTGCACACGCCGCCTTCGATCAGGCCGATGTCGCAGGGCCCGCAGTGCTTGATGTCGGTGATCGGCGAGCGGTCGAACTCGACCCGTTCCAGCAGCGGCAGGATGCGCTCGTCGATGTCGAGGAAGGACATGTGGCAGCCGAAGCAACCGGCCAGCGACACGGTGGCAACCTTCAGCTTGCGCGGCTTCATGCCTGCGTCCAGGGTTTCGCTGCTCATCACCCGGCCTCCTGCTCGCCATCGGCAAGCTTCTCCACCACCTTCTGGCTGATCGGCATGGCGTCATAGTCGCGCTGCCCGATCGGCACCGCGAAGCCCACCCGCTTCCTCAGGATCACGCCCACCGGGCACACCTCGGCTGCGCGGTCGGTGGCGGCGAAATCGGTATCGGCCAGCCGCCCGCTCTCGCTGTTGACGATGAGATGCGACTTCGCCCCGCGGCCCGACAGCGCGAACACGTTCTTGCCATCCACCTCGCGGCTGGCGCGCACGCACAACTCGCACATGATGCAGCGATTGAAATCGAGCAGCACGTCGGGGTGCGAGGCGTCGACCGCGCGGTCGGGGTAAAAGTGGTCGAAGTGCGGGCTCAGCATGCCCATCTCGTAGGCTGTGGCCTGCAGCACACAGCTGCCGCTCTTCTCGCACGAGGGGCAGAAGTGATTGCCCTCGACGAACAGCAGCTGCAGCAGCGTGCGGCGCTTGGCGGTGAGTTCCTCGGTCCCGTTCTCCACGTCCTGCCCCGCCGCGGCGCGGGTCGTACAGGCGGTGGCGAAACGACCGCCGATCTTCACCGTGCACAGCTTGCACGAGCCATGCGCGGCGAAATCCGGATGCCAGCACAGGTGCGGGATGTACTTGCCCGCGGCGCTGGCCGCGTGCATCACCGTCTGGCCGGGGGTGAAGGGGACTTCCTCGCCGTCGAGCAGGAAACTGTTGGTCATGGCTTGGCCTCGCTCGGATGTCCGCCGGCATGCGCACTGCGGTTGTCGGTGAGGTGCGCGCCCGCGTCGTCGCGACCGGTCATGCGCCGCGCCTGCGACAGGGCGGCATCGAGATCGAACCCAGGTTCGTAGTCGGGCGAGTGCAGGCGCCGATCGAAGGCCGGGCGGAACTTGGCGAGGATGTCGCGCAACGCGATCGTCGCCGTGTTGCCCAGGCCGCAATGGCTGGCGCCCTGCATCAGGTGGTGCATCCTCTCCATCTCGTCGAGGTCGTAAGGCGAGCCGCGATCGAGGGCGAGCTTGTCCATCAGCCGCGCATTGACCGCGGTGCCGACCCGGCACGGCGTGCAGAAGCCGCAGCTTTCGTGCGCGAAGAAGTGCGCGAAGTTGCGCGCCGCCTCGAACATGTCGCGCGACTGGTCGAACACCATGATCGAGCCGCCGGTGGGCACGTCCTCGAAGGCGATGCGGCGGCCGAACTCGCTGGCGGCCAGACACGAGCCCGCGGCGCCGGCGGTGGTCACGGCCTGGGTGTCGGTGGCGCCGGCGGCCTCCAGCACCTCGGCCACGGTGACGCCGAAGGGGAATTCGTAGATGCCGGGCCGCGCCACATCACCCGACACCGACAGCAGCTTGGTGCCGGTCGAGGCCGGGGTGCCGATGGCGCGGAACCATTCGCCGCCCCTCACCGCAATCAGCGCTGCCAGCGCCAGCGTCTCGACGTTATTGACGGTGGTCGGCTGCCCCAGATAGCCGTGGGTCACCGGGAACGGCGGGCGGATGCGCGGCTTGCCCGGCTTGCCCTCGAGCGACTCGATCAGCGCCGATTCCTCGCCGCAGATGTAGGCGCCGGCGCCAAGGTGGATCTCGATGTCGAAGGTGAAGCCGCGGCCGAGGATATCGCGCCCGAGCAGCCCCGCCTCGCGCCGCTGTGCCAGCCGGGTCTCGAGCCGGTCGAGCAGGTAGCGGTATTCGCCGCGCAGGTAGATGAAGCCCTTGTTCGCGCCGATGGCGAAGCCGGCGATGCACATGCCGTCGACCACCATGTCGAAGTCGCTGCTGAGCAGCACGCGGTCCTTGAAGGTGCCGGGCTCACCCTCGTCGGCGTTGCAGATCACGTAGTGTGCGTCGCCCCAGGCGTCGCGGCACGAACGCCACTTGATGTCGCTGCCGAAGCCCGCGCCACCGCGCCCGCGCAGGGCGGAGCGCTCGATCTCGCCCAGCAGCCCCGTAGGACCGCGATCCAGCGCGGCCGCCAGCGCTTCCCCCGGCGCCAGGCCGTGGTCGAGCAGCACGTCGCGGCGACGGATGTTGTCCTCGACGTGGAACCACTCCGGCGGCCAGTCGCCCACCGGCACGCGGCGGCGGATCAGGTGTGCCATCTCGTCGATGCGCGCCGGTGTGAGCCGGGTGATCGCGCGGTAGTTGGCAAGCAGCGCCGGCCCCTGGTCGCACATGCCGGTGCAGGACGTGGTGTCCACGCTGACCAGGCCGTCCTCGGCGACGCGCCCGGGCTCGAGCCACAGCTTCTCGCACAGGGCCTGCATCAACGCCTGGTTGCCCAGCATGCGGTCGGTGATGTTGTCCGAGAACAGGATGCGGTACTCACCCAGCGGACGGATGTGGAAGAAGCTGTAGAAGTTCGCGGTGCTCTCGACCTGCACACGCGGAATCTGCAGCCGGTGTGCGATGCAGGTCAGCGTCTCCGGCGCCAGCCAGCCCAGCGCGTCCTGCGTCGCGCGCAGAATTTGCACCAGGCGGTGCGCCTCATGCGAATGCCGATCCAGGATCGACTCGATGTTCGTGACGGCCACGCCTTCCTCCTGCTTCGAAGGGTTCCACATGCATCGTGCGAGGTCTGCCTGACCATTCTGCACCAGCACCAGGCCGGGCGTACCGGCGACGGACGACAATCCGCATCGATCGTGACGCGGATCAAGACCTCTGCTTCCGCGTCCGCCGCCGGCACAGCCGCCCTCTTCAGGGCGGCGGAGATCCTCAGGCGAGCCCTTCGGCCTTGAGTGCGGCCTGCACCGCCGGGCGGGCGGCAACGCGCGCCTGGAAGGCAGTCAGGTTGGACCAGCGCGACAGGTCGATCTTGACGAAGGGCATCCAGCTCAGCACGGTGAACAGGTAAGCGTCGGCCACGCTGAAATCGTCGCCCAGCAGATACGCCTTGCCGGCCAGTTCGCCGTTCGTGTAATCGAGCCGGCGTTCGAGGTTGGCCATCGCCGCCGCCTTCCAGGTGTCACCCGAAGCGGGGTTGAAGAAGGGGGAGCACGATCGATGCAGTTCGGTGCCGATAAAGGTCAGCCACGACTGCAGGCGGTAGCGCTCGACCGTGCCGTTCGGCGGCGCGAGCCTCTTCTCCGGCACGCGGTCCGCAAGGTACTGCACGATCGCCGGCCCTTCGGTCAGCAGTTCACCGCCGTCGAGCAGCAGCGCCGGCACATAGCCCTTGGGGTTGATCCGCGTGAAGTCGGCGCCGCCGGCCGTCACCTTGGTCTTCAGATCGACCGCTTCGGTCTCGTACGGCAGGCCGCACTCTTCGAGCACGATGTGGGGTGACAGCGAGCAGGCGCCGGGCTTGTAGTAGAGCTTCATGAGGCGAATCTCCGTGTTGTAGGGGAAAGCGCAGTATGCCGCAGCCGCGAGAACTGCGGCCACGCCTCAGGTCGCTGAAGCGTGACCAGGCGACGAGAGCACCGGGAGCCACACCCGACCAGACTTGCCGGTCTTCGGCGTGCCCTCCTATTTCATTATTGCAACTTTGTTGCCTTAGATGCCGCCTCATCCTAGAATGCGGCGATGTCCTGCGCCGCACCCGCAGCCCGGCCCCGCGCCGGGCTGCGCGCTTTCATCCTGTCGCTTCCGCACCCCCGCCGACTCGCCCGCCGCATCGGCGACGGACACGTGCTTGCCGGCAGGGCGCTACTGCTCGTTCTGGCGCTCGCGCTGCTCGCCGTGCAGATCGAGGTGCACGCACATGCGCTGTCCCATCTGGCAGAGCCAGACCGGGCCGCCACGAGCACCACGACGAACGGCGCATCGCCGGGCGAGGAAGACGACCGTCACGCCGGCGCCGTGTGCCTGGAATGCCTGGCGCTCGCCGCGCTCGATCTGCCTCCAGCCGCGCAGCCGTCCTTCACCTGCGTCGACGACGGCGCCACGCTCCCGCCCATCGCCCTCCCTCAGGCCCCGTCGTCCTCCAGTCCGCGGCGGCCACGCTGCCGCGCGCCGCCGTCATCGGCCCTTCGCCCCATCCCCTGCTGAAACCGTCGGGTCCGTGACCCGGCCTGCATGACGCCTCTCCATCCGGTGCGCTAGCCCGGACGAAGGGCGGCCTTTGCCTTGCGCAAACAGAACACGAAGGAAGAACACCGATGTCCAGGCTTCAAACCATACCCACCCCGCTCATGCTGAGCCTCGCCCTCGCTTTCGGGTCCGCCGTCGCGTACGCGGACGACACCGCGCTTGCCCCGGTCACGGTCTCTGCCAGCGCGCTCGCGCTCGGCAGCGATCAGATGAGCACCCCGGTCAGCGTGCTCGCCGGCGACGAACTCGTGCGCCGTCGTGCCGCCACGCTCGGCGAGACGCTGGCCGGCGAACCCGGCATCGCCGCCAGCCACTTCGGCGCCGGCGCCAGCCGGCCCATCATCCGCGGCATGGACGGGCCGCGCGTCAAGCTGCTGTCGGACGGCAGCGAGATCATGGACGCGTCCACGATCAGCCCCGACCACGCCGTGGCGCTCGAACCGATGCTGAGCGAACAGATCGAGGTGTTGCGCGGCCCGTCCGCGCTGGCCTATGGCGGCGGCGCACTCGGCGGCGTCGTGAACGTGCTCGACAAGCGCGTCCCCACCGCCGTGCCCGAACGCGGGGTCGAAGGCAGCGTGGAACTGCGTGCCGACAGTGTCGCAAACGGCGTCGCCGGCGCGTTCGAAGTCACGGCGGGCAGCGGCAACCTCGCCTTCCATGCCGAAGGGCTCAAGCGCGACGCGCGCGACTACCGTGTCGGCAGCGGCTGGGACCACAGCCGGGTCGACGGCAGCTACAACCAGACCGAGACCGGCAGCCTCGGCGTGTCCTGGGTGGGCGCGCGCGGCTATCTCGGCCTCGCCTATACCCGTCAGCAGAACGAATACGGGCTACCCGGGCACAGCCATGAATACGAAGCCTGCCACCCGCACGGCAACCATCTCCACTGCGGCCACCACGGCGCGGAAGACGAGCACGATCACGACCATGAACACGACGAACACGGCGGCACCCCTTACGTGAAGCTCGACAGCGAACGCTGGGACCTGCGCGGCGAACTGCTGGAGCCCTTCGCCGGCTTCACCCGCGCCCGCCTGCGCGCGTCCTACACCGACTACGGCCACGACGAGATCGAGCGGGCCGAGGGGATCGACAGCGTCGGCACCCGTTTCCGCAGCAAGGCCAGCGATGCCCGCGTCGAACTCGAACATGCGCCGCTCGGCGGCTGGCGCGGCGTGCTGGGCCTGCAGACAGGCCGCCGCGACTTCCGCGCCGACGGCGACGAAGCCTACGTGCCCCCCACCGTGACGACCCGGCACGCGGCCTTCCTGACCGAGGAGTACACACTGCCCGACTGGCGCTTCGAAGCCGGCCTGCGTCACGAATGGCAGGACATCGACGTTGACAGCAGCACCCAGCGCAACCGCAGCCACCGCGGCAACTCGGTTTCGCTGGGCGCGGTGTGGAACTTCGCCCCGCAGTACAGCCTGGGCATGACGCTGTCGCGCACCCAGCACCTGCCGACGGCAGAGGAGCTCTACGCACGCGGCCTGCACATGGCGACCAGCACCTGGGAACGCGGCAACCCCGACCTGAAGGTAGAGACGGCCCACAACGTCGACCTGACGCTGCGCAAGCTCGCCGGCCCGACCACCTTCTCCGTCAGCGTGTTCCACAACCGCATCGACGACTACATCCACGCCCGCACGCTCGACGCCCATGAGGACTTCCAGCTGATCGAGTACACCCAGCGCGACGCCCGCTTCACCGGCATCGAGGGCGCCATCCGCCAGCAGCTCGACGCCACCTTCGGCCTGACGCTCTTCGGCGACTACGTTCGCGCCAGGCTCGAGGCCGGCGACGGCGACCGCGACCTGCCGCGCATCCCGGCACATCGCGTCGGCCTGCGACTGGATGCCAAGTGGAATGCCTGGCGTGCCGAGGCCGAGGTCTATCGCGTCGGTCGCCAGGACGACGTCGCCGAGTTCGAGCGCGAAACGCCGGGCTACAACATGGTCAATGTCGGCCTGAGCTACAGCGGCCGCTACAACACCACGCCCTGGCAGGTCTACGTCAAGGGCAACAACCTCGGCAACCAGCTGGCCTACGCGCACACCTCGTTCATCAAGAACGCCGCGCCGCTCGAGGGCCGCAACCTTGCGGTCGGCGTGAGGCTCGAATTCTGAGCTGAAGGGAACGGCGGATAGCGCAGCTCGCGCTATCCGCTCATGCGGCCGCGGTGCCGTCCTCGCCGATCAGCACCAGGCTCGCGGACAGCCACTTGTGCGGCGGAATCTCGAGGTTTGTCGGTGCCGGCTGGCTGAGGAACACGCGCCCGGCCAGATCGAAGATCGAACCGTGGCAGGGGCACAGGAAGCCGCCCGGCCAGTCCTCACCGATGCCGCTGGCTGCGCCGGGCGCGAACTTCTCCGAGGGCGAGCAGCCGAGGTGGGTGCAGATACCGATCACCACCAGGTACTCGGGATTGATCGAGCGATGGCGATTGGCGGCGTAATCCGGTTGCTGCGGCTCGACCGACGCGGGGTCGACCAGCCGGGGCTCGTGCCCTTCCAGGCGGGCCAGCATCTCAGCCGTGCGGCGCAGGATCCACACCGGCTTGCCACGCCACTCGACGGTCATCATCTCGCCCGCGGCGAGCTTGCTGACATCGGCCTCGACCGGCGCGCCAGCGGCGCGGGCCCGTTCGGACGGCGTCAGGCTGGCGACGAAGGGCACGGCAGTGGCCGCGGCGCCGACCGCGCCGGCAACGGAAGTGGCGATCAGGAGCCGACGACGATCCTGCTTCAGGGTGTCTGACATGTTCTGCGTCTCCGATGGGGGTGTGCGCAGTGCGCAGAAGAAAAGAGAAGCGGAGCCGGTGGAGTTCATCGGGCCGTCGCCACGGGGGTTATGACCGTAGAGGGGAGGGACGATCTTGGTGTCGACCACGACACGACTCCGCTTCTTCAGATCCAGTCAGCAATGCCCGTGCCAGCTACGGACTCCCAGCATCCACGCCCGTTCATCGCCGGAGCCCACGCTTCCAGCGCTGCCACGACTGCCTCAACGACAGAATTCGCGCCACATGACCGCCACCATGACAGTCCTCATTCTGTCTGTCACCGGCGCAAGCAAGGCACCTGCTGGCGAGATCTCGGAGAGTCGGAGCGCATGGAACGACGAATCCCATGCAACGGAGGGCTGTGTGACCTCGGTCACATAGCCCTGCGACAGGCATGGCTATTTCATCAGGCGCTTATATGATTCAGAAAAAACGGATGAAGCCGGTATCGGCCCCTGAACAGGCGTCAAGCCGGAGAGGAGCGAGACATGACCCACAAGCCACAAGTCCCATTTGCCGCGTCGGTGGTGGACACCACGCGCCGTCGCCTGCTGTTCGGCGCGTCCGCCCTGCCCGTCGTCGCTGGTGCCGGTCTGTCGATCGGCCCCCAATCAGCACAGGCTTCACTGAAGACCTCGGCCCGCATCGTCATCGCCGGCAGCGGCCTGGGCGGCCTCGCCATTGCCAGCCGCCTGTCGCGCGAGCTGGACGGCGCGAAGATCACGATCATCGACCGCAAGGAAATCCACAACTACCAGCCCGGCTACACCCTGGTGGCCACCGGCATCTGGCCGGTCGGCAAGGTCAGCGACCGCAATGCCGACCTGGTGCCTGCCGGCGTGGAATGGGTGCGCGAGATGGTGGCCGAGTTCGACCCCGAGGCCAATGCAGTCGTCACCGACAGCGGCAAGCGCATCGAGTACGACTACCTGGTGGTGGCCACCGGCCTGCATCTGGACTTCGCCCAGATCGAAGGCATGGACGTTGCCGCCATCGGCACCAACGGTCTGGGCTGCGTCTACCCCAGCCCGGAGGCGGCCCAGGCCACCTGGATGGCGATGGACCGTTTCCGTCAGCAGGGCGGTCACGCGCTGATGACCCTGCCCGCCACGCCGCTCAAATGCGCCGGCGCGCCGCTGAAGATGACCTTCATGATCGCCGACCGCCTGAAGCAGGCCGGCACGCGTGCGGCCTCGAAGATCGACTTCCACTCCGCGCTGGGCAACATCTTCAGCGTGCCGCGCATCAACGAGGAAGTCCTGCGCCGCTGGGCCGAACTGGACATCCCGGTCACCTTCAACAGCAAGCTCGTGGCGGTGGACATCGGCTCGCGCCGCGCCACGGTGACCAGCCCGGAAGGCGAACGCACCGAAATCGACTACGACTTCATCCATGTCGTGCCGCCGATGCGCGCACCCGACTCGGTGAAGAACAGCCCGCTGTCATGGAAGGAAGGCGGTTTTGCCGCCGGCGGCTGGTTGGAGGTCGACCCCAAGACCCTGCGCCACCGCCGCTTCCCCAACGTCTTCGGTATCGGCGACATCAACGGCACCGCCAAGGGCAAGACCGCCGCGACGGTCAAGAAGAGCGCACCGCTAGTGGCGCAGCACCTGATCGAGGTGATCGCCGGCCGCGAGCCCTCGCTGGTCTTCGACGGCTACACCTCGTGCCCGCTGCTGCTGCGCGAAGGCTCGGCGCTGCTGATCGAGTTCGACTACGAGAACAACCTGACGCCCTCGCTGCCCATGATCGACCCGCTGCAGGACAGCTACTTCGCCTGGGTCATGAAATACCGCCTGCTCAAGCCCGCCTACATGGCCGTGGCCAAGGGCCGGGTCTGAGGGGAGAGACGACATGTACGAAATCTGGCTGACCCTGAACATCCTGTTCGAACTCGGCATGCAGTACCTGCCCGCCGTCATCGGCACCGTCGTGCTGTGGCTGGCGCTGATGATCTTCGCCGCCACCCGGCCTGGCGCCAGTTGGACGAAGGCCCTCGCCCCGGCCTTCATCACCGGCCTCATCGCCACGGCGATCACCTTCTTCATCACCCCAGCCATGACCAAGTCGTCCTTCGCCAACATGGGCTACTGGGTGGACTGGATGAACCTGTTCTTCTACGCCGCCGCCTTCGGCGCGGTCGCGGCCGCGCTGGCCTGGCCGATCGCTGCCTACCTGCACCGCAAGGCCTGAACCCAACCCATCACCGGAGAACCCATCAGATGAAGAAGCTCCTGATCGCTGCCGCCATCGGCTTCGCCAGCCTCACCGCCCATGCGACCGACATAGGCCTCTCGGCGGCAGAGACCTATGCCAAGATCCAGAAGGCCGAACCGAACGTGCTGTTCATCGACGTCCGCGACCCGGTCGAGATCATGTTCGTCGGCTTCAGCGATGCGGTGCACGCGAACGTGCCCTTCATGCTGGTCGACCGCACGCAATGGAATGCCGAAAAGGGCGTGTTCCGCCTCTACCGCAATCCGGACTTCGTCAATCAGGTGAAGCTGGAACTCGCCCGGCGCGGTCTGAGTGCCGATGCCGAGATCATCACCATGTGCCGTTCGGGCAGCGAGCGCGGCGAACCGAGCGCCGCCCTGCTGCGCGAGAGCGGCTTCCCCAACGCACGCTACGTCATCAACGGCTTTCAGGGCGACGCGATCAAGGACGGCCCGCAGGCCGGTTTCCGCCTCAAGAACGGCTGGCAGAACAGCGGCCTGCCGTGGTCGCCCAGGATGAACGCGGACAAGATCCACCGCGTCGACTCGCGCTGAACCCGAAGACGACGCCCTTCAGCAAGCCCGGCCAGGTGCCGGGCTTTTTCATACCGGCTCGGCTCTGACGAGACCGCACAGGCACGCGGCGAACCCGCCCGTCGCGAGGTTCCGGGCCGAGAAGCGCCCGCCGTGCAATTGCATGATGCGTGACACGATCGCAAGGCCCAGCCCGCTGCCCTCGGCCAGCGTGTCGCGCCCCCGGACGAAGCGCTCGCCGAGACGTGTGATCAACTCGTCCGGCACGCCCGGACCATCGTCCCGCACACACAGGCAGACGCGACCGCCCTCCTCATCCTCCACGCGGATCACGATGCTGCTCCCGGCAGGCGTGTAGCGGAGCGCATTGTCGATCAGGTTGCGCAAGGCGATGCCCAGCAGGTCGGCGTCGCCATACACGCGCGGAGCCCGTGGCGGCAGTTCGTGCCGAACGGTCTGCGTCAGCGCCGGATTGGCGGCGAGGACGTTGGCCAGCGTGCCTTCGGTCAGCGAAAGCAGGTCGAGCGGCTGCGGGTCGGGCAGCACGTTCAGGGGATCGAGCCGCGCGAGGCGCAGGAGTTGCTCGACCAGGCGGGTCGCGCGGTCCACACCGCACTCGATCTGCCCCAGCGCACGCGCCGTCTGCGCCCTATCGCGACTGAGCCGCGCAACCTGGGTCTGCACCTTGATCGCGGCCAGCGGCGTCCGCAACTCGTGGGCCGCGTCGGCGGTGAAGCGCCGCTCGTAGTCCAGCGCCCGTGCAACCCGCAGGAACAGGCGGTTGATGGCCGCGACCAGCGGTCCGACCTCATTGGGCACGTGCTCGCGGGACAGGGCGGCCAGGTTGTCCGCGCTACGCGCCGCCACGTCTCGCGCGAGCCGGTTGAGCGGGTCCAGCGCCTTCACGACCGACACATAGATCAGCAGCAGCAGCACCGGGGTGATGATCGCCAGCGGCAGAACGGTCTGCCCCGCTACCTCGAGCGCGGCGCGGTCCCTCAGGCCGATCGACTGCGAAACCTGCACCCGATGCCGCCCGTCGCCCGACACCACGTTGAGGACGCGCCACGAGCCGTCCTTGCGCAGGATGTCGCTGTAGCCGGGCACCCCGAGCACAGGCAGATCCGGCGCCCCGATCGAGCGCGCAAGGATGGTGCCGTCGCCCAGGCCGAGTTGGAACTCGAGCGGGGGCTCATAGACGTTGTCCGCTGCTCCCCGCACCGTGGCGAGGCGGCTCGCGAGCTTCCCCAGATCGTCGTCGTTGTGCTGGGTGATCGCCAGAAGCAGCCGGCCCGTCTGCGCGAGGCTGCCATCCATCAATTCCTCGGCCTCGTGCTGCGCCTTGGTGTAGCTGAACCAGGCCGTGAGCAACCACAGCAGCAACACCGCGACGGACACCGCCGCCAGCAATCGCCATCGCAGGGACCGCATTCCGGCCAGCAGGCGCCCTCGCCTCACCCCTCGACCCCAAGCTGATAACCGAAACCCCGGACGGTGCGGATGAAATCGGCGCCGAGCTTCTTGCGCAGGTGGTGAATATAGACCTCGACCGTATTGCTGCCGGTTTCGTCCCCCCATGCGTAGAGGCTCTCCTCGAGCTGCGCCCGGCTGCGGATGTGGCCGGGATGACTGAGCAGGTCCTGGAGCAAGGCATACTCGCGCGCCGAAAGCGTCACCTCGCAGCCATCGGCGGTCACGCGCTTGGTCGAGGGGTCGAGCACGACGCCGCGATGCTCGAGCACGGGTCGCGCCGTACCGCTGGCCCGGCGGATCAGCGCGCGGAGTCGCGCCTGCAGTTCGCCGAGGTCGAAGGGCTTGGTGAGGTAGTCGTCCGCCCCCGCATCCAGCCCGCCGATCTTGTCCTCGCGGGTATCGCGCGCGGTCAGCACCAGCACCGGCGTCCGGTCGCCCGCGCTGCGCGCTTCCTTCAGCACCGCGATTCCGTCCTTCCCCGGCAGGCCGAGATCGAGAATGCAGGCTTCGTAACTGTGACTGTCCAGGGCATGCAGCGCCTGCTCGCCGTTGCGCACCCAGTCGACGGCATAGGCGTCGAGCTCCAGCCCCGCCCGTATTCCGTCCCCCAGCAGGGCGTCGTCTTCGACCAGCAAGATCCTCACATCAGTTCCCTTCCCTGGCGGCACGCGCTAGCAGGGCACGGATCTCGCTCTGGCGCCCCGCATCCGCAAGTGCGCGCCCCGGGCGCGGAGGCGCGTTGAGCGCCCGCTCCAGGAACACTCGCCCCTCGGAGATCCGTCCTGCCTCGATCAGATACTCGCCATAGAAGTAGTTCGGGTCAATCCCGTCCGGGTTGATGGCCAGCGACTTCTTGAACAGGGCCTCGGCCTGCGCCTTGTCGCCGAAGCCCAGCGGCCAGCCGGGCACCTTGGCATAGAGCGTCGCCAGGCTGGTGTAGGCGGAGCCGTCCAGCGCGTGCTCGTCGAGCTTGAGGCTTTCCTCCAGCACGGCCTTCGCATCCTTGGCGAGCGACAGGGCCCCGAGGCCGCCGCGCGCGCCGGCCTCGCTCGACAGCACGATCCCTTCCCAGATCAGCACGGCCGCTTCGTTGGGGTGCGCCTCCGACACCTGATGGGCCTGTTCGGCAAGACTGCGGTACAGCTGCGCCTGCTCCTTGGCAAGCTGCTGGTACTTGATCTCGGCCCAGCGCACCTGGATGGGTGCGACCAGCGCCTCGGGCGCGCCCGCCTGCTGCGCGGCGGCGGGCAGACCGAACGAGAGCGCCGCAGCGAACAGCATTCGGCGTAGAACGACGGTGGATGTCATCGGAGAGCTCCTTCTCATGATTGCGAAAGTCCGGCGGCGGCGATCGTCCGATCGCCGGCATGCCGCTTGATGGTGGACAACTTGCCGCGCAGGCCGCGATCGACCAGCGCGGGCGCACAGCCGTTGAGCCAGGCGAAGAGACGTTCGGGCTGGCCGACAACGCGCTCGGCGCACTCGTCCTCGATGGCGGCGATCACGACGCCGGCGACGGCTTCAGGCGTGTCACTGGCGTTGCCGAGTTCGGCATTGAGCTGCCTGACCGCCCGCGAGTTGAGCGCGGTGTCGATCGCCCGCGGGGCCACATGCACGATACGCACTCCGGTATCGGCCAGCTCGCGCCGCAGCCCCTGGGAGAAGGCGCGCAGCCCCGCCTTGGCGGCCGAGTAGGCCGCGAAACCCGCGAACGGAATGCTGCCGAACGCGGAGCCGATGTTCACAACCACCGCCGCGGGCTGTGCGCGCAGCGAAGGCAGCAGGGCCTGAGTCAGCCTGACCGGCACCGCGAGATTCGTCGTGAGGATGCGTTCGACCTCGCCCCAGCCCTGTTCTTCGAGCAGGCCGAAGCCTCCGATGCCCGCATTGTTGATCAGCACGTTGGCGCCGAATTGGCGGGCGGCGGCGGCGAGCCGATCGACGCCCTCGGCGGCGGGGAGGTCGGCGGCCAG